>NZ_JBFUIY010000003.1:0-369719 GCF_056401655.1 Allobosea sp. P4_E12
GTCGGCACCGTCAACCTCTGGGAGGTTCCCGGCTACCGCATCGAGATGTCGCCCTTCGGCGGCATCAAGGATTCAGGCCTCGGCTACAAGGAGGGCGTCGTCGAAGCCATGAAGAGCTTCACCAACGTCAAGACCTGGTCCCTGCCCTGGACCGCATGACGAAGAAGACCAGCACAGGCGGAGCGATCCGCCTGTGTTTTACGATCTCAGGGGAAAACGCCGAAAGAGCGCTCTAATCGATCACCACGAGGGGATGAGAAGATGAAGAACTGGCTTGCTTCCTGCGTCATCGGGGCATTCGCGCTCGCACTGCCCGGCGTCGCCCTGGCGCAGAAGACGAAGGTAACGATCTACACAGCACTGGAGAACGACCAGCTCGGACCGTTCAAGGCCTCGATCGAGAAGGCCGTGCCGGACGCAGAGGTGGTCTGGGTCCGCGACTCCACCGGCGTCATCACCGCCCGCTTCCTGGCCGAAAAGGACAATCCGCGGGCTGATATGGTGATGGGGCTCGCGGCGTCCAGCCTGCTGATGTTCGAGAAGGCCGGGCTGCTGGAAACCTACAAGCCGGCCGGCGCCGATGCGCTGAAGCCGGTCTTCCGCGATCCCAACAGCCCCTATACTTGGACCGGCATGGACGCCTATCTCGGCGTCGTGTGCTACAATACGGCCGAGGCCAAGGGCGTGCCCGTGCCGGCCTCGTGGAAGGACCTGCTCAACCCGGCGTTCAAGGGCAAGATCGTGATGCCCCATCCGGCCTCCTCCGGCACCGGCTATCTGATGGTCGCCGGCTGGCTGCAGAGCATGGGCGAAGCCGAAGGCTGGAAGTTCATGGACGGGCTGCACGAGAATATCGGCGCCTATCTCCATTCCGGTTCCGCCCCTTGCGTCCAGGCAGCCCGCGGCGAGCGCACCATCGGTCTGGCGCTCGACATGCGCGGCGCGTCCGAGAAAACCAAGGGCGCACCGATCGAGGTCGTGATTCCGAAGGAGGGCGTGGGCTGGGAAATGGAAGCCAGCGCCATCGTCAAGGGCAGCAAGAACCTCGCCGTCTCCAAGAAGATCGCCGACTGGTCGACGACCAAGGCGGCGAACGAGCTCTACTCGCAGACCTACGCCATCGTGGCTGCGCCGGGTGTCGAGAACAAGCCGGCCAACTATCCCGTCAATGCCGAAGCGGGGATGATCAAGAACGACCTCAGCTGGATGGCCGATAATCGCGAGCGCGTGCTCGCCGAATGGTCGAAGCGCTACGAGTCGAAGTCGGCGCCGAAGAACTGAGCCTTTGCCACGCCGCCGGCCCGCGCGAGCGGCCGGCGGCGTGGTCTGTGCAAGACGCAAGTCCGTGCACGAAGCAAGTCCGTGCACCACGCAAGAGTGCGGCCTCGCCGTTGCCGGCGAGCCTGATCACTGCCTGTTCAGATGAAGGTCGGCATCATGTCCACGACTGCGCCCCCGTTTCTCTCGATCCGCGACCTCGCCAAGAATTACGGCGCGTTCCGGGCGTTGCACGATATCGATCTCGACATCCGCCGCGGCGAGTTCGTCTGCTTTCTCGGACCGTCGGGCTGCGGCAAGACGACATTGCTGCGGGCCATCGCCGGCCTCGACCAGCAGGATGGCGGCACCATCCTCATGGGCGGGCGCGACGTGTCGCGGGCCAGCCCGTCGGAGCGCGACTTCGGGATCGTCTTCCAGTCCTACGCGCTCTTCCCCAATCTCACCGTCACCGACAATATCGGCTACGGCCTCGTCAACCGGCGTCGCTCGTCTGCCGAGATCGCGCGCCGCGTCGAGGAGCTGCTGACGCTCGTCGGCCTGCCGGAGCAGGGCAAGAAATATCCGGTCCAGCTTTCCGGCGGGCAGCAGCAGCGCGTGGCGCTGGCGCGCGCGCTTGCCACCTCGCCGGAGCTGCTGCTGCTCGACGAGCCGCTTTCGGCCCTCGACGCCAAGGTCCGGGTGCGCCTGCGCGACGAAATGCGCTCGCTGCAGCAGCGGCTCGGCGTGACCACGATCATGGTGACGCATGACCAGGAGGAGGCGCTCGCGATGGCAGACCGCATCGTCGTGATGCGGGACGGTGAAGTCGAGCAGGTCGGCACGCCCGAAGAGATCTACCGGCGCCCCGCCACGCCCTTCGTCGCCGACTTCGTCGGGCACATGACCTTCATGGATGCGATCGTGACCGGGCCGGGCCGGGTCCGTGTCGACGAGCTCGACCTGCTCGTCGCCAATGCCACCCCCTTCGCCGTGGGGACGCCGGTGCGGCTGGCCATGCGACCGGAGGAGGTTCGCACCCGCAGCATCGGTGAGGATACGCCCAACCGATTCGAGGCGCGGATCGGGGATCTCGCTTTCCTCGGCTCCTATTGCCGGGCGCATCTCGAGCCGACCAGCTCCCGTTCGACCCGGATCGCGGCCGATTTCTCGACCAATGCGATGCGCGATCTCGGCATCACGGCGGGACAGGTCTGCACCGTCGCTTTTCCGCCCGAGGCCCTGCATGTCTTTGCGGGGGGCGCACGATGAGCGACCTCGCACCACGGCTGACGATGATCGATGCGTCCGTGAAGGTATCGCCGGTGCGGATTAGCGAGCGCCATGTCGCCGGGGTCCTGATCGTCGCGCTCTGCGCGGTCCTGGTCCTGATCATCGCCCTGCCGCTCTGGGCGCTACTCTCCAAGAGTCTCGAGGATACGCACGGGAACTTCGTCGGCCTGGCAAATTTCGTCAGCTATGCGACGACGCCGACGCTGTTCTTTTCGCTGCTCAACAGCCTCGCGGTCGCCAGTACGACCACGGTCATCGTGGTGCCCCTCGCCTTCCTCTACGCCTATGCGCTGCGCCGCAGCTGCATTCCCGCCAAGGGCGTCTTCTATGCGGCGGCGATGATCCCTGTCTTCGCGCCGTCCCTGCTGTCGGGCCTCGCGCTGATCTATGTCTTCGGCAACCAGGGACTGCTCAAGTCCTGGATGATGGGCGCCTCGCTCTACGGCCCGGTCGGCATCATCGCGGCGGAGACGCTCTACAGCTTTCCGCACGCCATGCTGATCCTCGTCACGGCGCTCGCCCTTTCGGACGGCCGGCTGCGCGAAGCGGCCGACGCGATGGGCACCTCGCGCTGGCGCATTTTCCGGACGATCACCCTTCCCGGCGCACGCTACGGCGTGATCAGCGCCGTCTTCGTCGTCTTCACGCTGGTCATCACCGATTTCGGCATTCCCAAGGTGATCGGCGGGCAGTTCAACGTGCTGGCGACCGATGCCTACAAGCAGGTCGTCGGCCAGCAGAATTTCCCGATGGGCGCCGTGGTCGGCATCATCCTGCTGGTGCCGGCGGTGCTGGCCTTCTTCGTCGACCGCGTGGTGCAGCGGCGCCAGGGCGCCATGCTCTCGGCCCGCGCCGTTCCCTATGTGCCGCGCCCTGACCGGCGCCGCGATCTCGCCCTGCTCGGCTTCGTCGGCGTGATCGCCTTCGCGATCGTCAGCCCCTACGCGATCGCCTTCTGGGGCTCCTTCGTCAAGTATTGGCCCTACAACCTGTCCCTGACCTTGAGCAATTACAACTTCGCCGCGGTCGAGCCGGATGGCTGGAAGACCTATGCCAACTCGTTGCTGCTCGCGTCCCTGACGGCGGTGATCGGCACGGCACTGATCTTCACCGGCGCCTATCTGATCGAGAAGGTGAAGCTCTACCCGCGGCTGCGCGCCTTCGCCCAGTTCCTGGCCATGCTGCCGATGGCCGTGCCCGGCCTGGTGCTCGGCCTGGGCTATGTCTTCTTCTTCAATGCGGGCTGGAATCCGCTCGGCTTCCTGTACGGGACGCTGACGATCCTCGTGATCAACACCATCGCCCATTTCTACACGGTCGGGCACATCACGGCGCTGACGAGCCTGAAGCAGCTCGACAGCGAGTTCGAGTCGGTTTCCGCCTCGCTCAAGGTGCCGTTCTGGTCGACGTTCCGCCGGGTGACGGCGCCGATCTGCATGCCGGCTATCCTCGACATCGCCGTCTATGTCTTCGTCAACGCATTGACCACGGTCTCCGCCGTGATCTTCCTCTATGGCGCCGACACCAAGCTCGCCTCGATCGCGATCGTCCATATGGATGAGGCCGGCGCCATGGCGTCGGCGGCGGGCATGGCAAGCATCATCATGTTCACGGCCATTGCCGTGAAACTCGCCCATGCCGGCCTCGACCGCCTGGTCTTCGGCCGCCTGCAGCACTGGCGGCAACGCTAGATCATCGGGCCGGATATCGTATCCGGTCCGATGATCCAGCCTTCTGTGGCGCATCGGCTTTCCCGAAAACAGCAATCCACTTTTCGGGCCGATGATCCAGCCTTTCTGTGTTCGCATCGGCCTTCCCGAAAACTGCAATCCACTTTTCGGGCCGATGGTTTAGCGGCGCGCGGGAGAACGTGATCATGGCAGCGCAGACGCCAACCCAGATCCTGCTCGCGCTCGCCGGCGAGGTCGCCCTGCTGCTCTGGAGCGTGCAGTTGGTGACGGCAGGCGTTTCGGCCGCCTTCGGCAGCCGCTTGCGCGCGTTGCTGGCGACAGGTCTCGACAGTCGCTGGCGGGCCTTCGGCGCGGGTCTCATGGTGACGGCCGGCCTGCAATCCAGCACGGCGACCGCGATGATGATCGCCTCGTTCTCCGGCGCCGGTTTGATCGCGCTGGCGCCGGCCCTGGCGATGATGCTCGGCGCCAATGTCGGGACGACGCTGATCGTCCAGTTCGTCGGCTTCGACACCAGCATGATGGTGCCGCTCCTGCTCCTCGTCGGCTATCTCGGCATGCGCCGCTTCGGCCGGTTGGCCGCCAATGAAATGGCGAAGGCGCTGTTCGGGCTGGGCCTGATGCTGCTGTCGCTTCGCCTGATGCAGGCCACCATGGCGCCGGTCGAGCACTCGCAGGTGCTGCGCGCGGTTCTCGGCGCGCTCTCGGGCGATCCGCTGATCGCCCTGCTCCTGGCCGCGGTGCTCAGCTTTGCCGCCCATTCCTCGCTTGCGGCGATTCTGGTCGTGATGAGCCTTGCCGCGACCGGGGTCGTGGGAACCCAGACCATGCTGGCGATGGTGATGGGCTGCAATCTCGGCACGGCGCTCAATCCCCTGGTTCAGGCCATGAACGGGAATGCCGCGGCCAGGCGCGTGCCGGTGGGCAACCTCGCCAACCGCATCCTGGGCTGCACGGCCGGCCTGCTGCTTCTGCCCGTGCTGACACCGGTCGTGCAGCGGTTCGCGAGCCATCCGGCGCAATCGGCGGCGCTGTTCCACCTTGCCTTCAACATCGTGATGGCTGTGCTCTTCCTTGTCCCGCTGCCGGCTTTCGCGGGCATTCTGACACGCCTGCTGCCCGATCCCGCGCCGGAAGCCGACCCCTCGCGCCCGCGCTATCTCGATGCCGCAGCGCTCACCACGCCGACGCTCGCGCTCGCCAATGCGACCCGCGAGGTGCTGCATATGGCCGATGTCGTCGACGGGATGCTGAAGACGTCGCTGATGGCGTTCGAGGGCGACGATCCGGCCCGGGTGGCCGAGGTCAGCCGTGCCGACGACGTGCTCGACAACCTCTATAACCAGATCCAGCTCTATGTCGGCGCGATCGCGCATGAGACGCTGTCGCAATCCGACGAGCACCGGCTCTCGGAGGTGCTGACATTGGCGATCAATCTCGAGCATATCGGCGACATCATCGAGAAGAACCTGATGCAGATGGCCGGCAAGCGCATCCGCGACCAGCGCCGGTTGCCCGAGGACGCGCTTGCCCGCATCGCCGATACCCATGACCGGTTGCGCGATCACCTGCGCCTGGCGCTCACGGTCTTCATCTCGCAGGACGAAGCCACCGCGCGCCGGATCGTGCGCGAGAAGGAAACCTTCCGCGAACTGGAGCGGGAAGCGATCGAGGCCCATCTCGCCGAGATGCGCACCGGCAGCCGCGAAGCGGTGATCGTCAGCGCGCTCCAGCTTGATATCGCGCGCGATCTGAAGCGCATCGACGCCCATATCGCCGCCACCGTGCACGGACTTCTCGAACAGCGGGGAGCCCTGATGGGAAGCCGCCTGATGCGGGCGGCCGAGTGAGCGCACTTGCGGCTTGCCCACTCTTCGGGTGCGATGAAATCATCCTGTTCCCGCACTCCACCGTGTTCACAAGCAGCATGGTGACCGTTACCGGACCGCCGACGCCCGGAACGGGCGTGATGGAGGGGCTCCTGGAGCAATGCCAGCAAGACTGCGTCGCGGCTTTGCCTCCGGAATTGCGTGAAGACAAAGAGCTAAGGGATTGCAGGTGAATCCGATTTTCACCGGAAACGCTCTAGATCATCGGACCGGATATCGTATCCAGACCGATGATCTAACCCTTTGTCTTTGCATCGGCTTTGCCCCGAAAACCGCAATCCACTTTTCGGGCCGACGCTCTAGCGGAAGATGACGGTCCGGCGGCCGGCCAGCATCACCCGCCGCTCGATATGCAGGCGCAGCGCGCGTGCCAGGACGACCGCCTCGATGTCACGCCCGACGCTGACGAGATCGTCGGGAGCGAGCGAATGATCGGCGCGCGCGACGTCCTGGTCGATGATCGGGCCTTCGTCGAGATCCGGGGTGACGTAATGGGCCGTCGCGCCGATCAGCTTCACGCCGCGGTCATAGGCCTGATGGTAGGGCTTGGCGCCCTTGAAGCTCGGCAGGAAGGAATGGTGGATGTTGATCGCCCGTCCGTCGAGCGCGCGGCAGAGATCGTTGGAGAGCACCTGCATATAGCGGGCGAGCACGACGAGCGACGCATCGGTCTGCGCCACCAACTCCAGCAGCCTTGCCTCCTGCTCTGCCTTGGTCTCCGCCGTGACCGGCAGATAGTGGAACGGGATGCCGTAATTCTGCGCCAGCGGCTCGAAATCCCGGTGGTTCGAGACGATCGCGGGAATCGTGATGTTGAGGTTCCCCGTCGCCTGGCGGAAGAGCAGATCGTTCAGGCAATGGCCAAAGCGTGACACCATCAGCAGGACGCGGGCCGGACGGGCCGTATCGACCGCGTCCCAGCTCATCTGAAAGGTGCCGGCCACGCCGTCGAACTCACGCCGGAACGCCGTGTCGTCGAAGCGGTCGCCGGCGGCGAAGGCGACGCGCATGAAGAAGCGGGCATCGCGCGGATCGCTGAACTGCGCGCTTTCCAGGATGTTGCAGGCGTGCCGATAGAGCACGCCGCTGACGGCATGCACGATTCCCGGCCGATCCTCGCAGGCGAGGTTGAGGACACGGGCGGGCGTGCGCAGGACGATATCCCTGGGAATGGCGGGGGCCAGCGGCGTGAGATCGGTCATCCCCTCAGGCTCCGCGCGCCTGCCCGCGGTCGAGCGGTGCGGCGAGGCTCGCCGTCACGGGGATCGCCGTGCCCGCGAGATCGATCGTCCAGTTGCGCGCGTCGAGCCAGGCCTGGTCGATCGGCTCGTGACTTTGGGCCCAGCCGAGTGCGACGATTCCGCCGAGGGTTGCGCCGAAGGCCGCGGAGGTGATCTCGCCGACCGGCCTGCCATCGGCCAGGATCGCCTCGCCGCCCCAGGCCATCTGACCGTTCGGACGGGGGCCGACAAGCGCGACCAGCCGCTTGGTGCGCGGCGCCGCGCGGGCAATGGTGAGGGCGTCGCGGCCGATGAAATCGCCCTTGTTCAGCTTCACCGCGAAGCCGAGGCCGGCCTCGTAGGGATTGATGTCGGGCGTCAGCTCGCGTCCCCAGGCGCGGAAGCCCTTCTCGATGCGCAGCGAGTCGACCGCATAATATCCGACATCGACAAGCCCGAGATCGGCTCCGGCCGCGTGCAGCAGATCGTAGATCGCGGCTGCGAATTCCGCGGGCACGTAGAGTTCGAAGCCCTCCCCCAGATAGGAGCGGCGGCAAGCCCAGGTCGTGGCATAACCGATGGTGATCTGCCGGATCGCGTTGGCGGGGAAATCGACGGGATCGAAGGAGACGGGCGAGACGCGAGCGAGGATCTCGACGACCTTCGGGCCGGCCAGCGAGAGCACGGCATAGGCCGATGTCACGTCCGTCAGCGTCGCTCCCTCCGGGAGCTGGCGCCTGATCCAGTGCGCGTCGCGCGTCACCTGGGCGGTGCCGGTCAGAAGCAGGTAGGTGTCGGGCGCAATGCGGGCGGCCGTGAGGTCGCTTTCGAAGGTGCCGCGCGCGTTGAGCAAGGCCGTGTAGACCGAGCTGCCCACCGGAACCGCGACATCGTTGGCGGAGAGGCGCTGCAAGGCCGCTTCGGCCTGCGGACCCTGCAGCAGGAATTTGGCGAAGCTGCTCATGTCCACGAGCCCCGCCGTCTCGCGGCAGGCTCGATGCTCCGCAGCGACCGTTTCGAACCAGTTCTGCTGCCCGAAGGAATAGCGGATCGTGCGCTCATCCTCGGTGCGGGCGAAATAATTCGCGCGCTCCCACCCCATCTTGGAGCCGAAGACAGCCTGTTTGGCGGCCAGGCGCTCATAGAGCGGCGAGCGGCGGAAGGGCCTTGCGGTATCGAGTTCGCGGTTCGGCCAGGGCATGGCGTAGTGAAGGCCAAGCGTCTCCTTGATGCGATCCTTCAGCCAAGCCGGATTGTTGTTGAAGCTCGCGAAGCGGCGAATGTCGACGGGCCAGAGATCGCTCGTGGCCTCGCCCGCGACGATCCATTCGGCCAGCGCGCTGCCGGCGCCGCCGGCAGAGGCGATCCCCATCGAGTTGAAGCCGGCGCCGATATAGACACCCGCCACTTCCGGAGCCTCGCCCAGAAGGAAATTGTTGTCCGGCGTGAAGCTCTCGGGACCGTTGAGGAAGGTCTTGATCTCGGCCGTCTCCAGGGCCGGCACGCGCTGCAGCGCGTTTTCCATCAGGATGGCGAACTGGTCCCAGTCATCGGGCAGGAGCTGGAACTCGAACGGATAGGGGATGCCGTCCATGCCCCAGGGTTTCGCSTCGGGCTCGAASCCGCCCATCACCAGGCCGCCGACCTCCTCCTTGTAGTAGGTGTAGCCATCGGGATCGCGCATCACCGGCAGGTCCGGCGTCACGCCCTCGATTTTGCCGGTGACGATGTACATGTGCTCGGCCGAATGCAGTGGCACGGACACGCCGCACATCTGCCCGACCGCGCGTGACCATTGTCCCGCGCAGATGACCAGGACCTCGCATTCGACCCGGCCCTGATCGGTCTGCACCGCCCTCACCCGGCCCTTCTCCGTCTCGATGCCGGTCACGCGGATCCCCTCGCGCACGATTGCGCCGCGGCTACGGGCGCCGCGCGCCAGCGCCTGGGTGATGTCGGACGGGTTCGCCTTGCCGTCGCCGGGGAGCCAGACGCCGCCGACGAGATCGTCGGTGCGCATCACCGGCCATTTCTCGCCGGCCTCCTTCGGGCTCAGCTCCTCGATCTCCACCCCTTGAGCGCGCGCCGCCGAAATGGTCCGGCGCAGCTGTGTCATGCGTTCGGGCGTGCGAGCGACCGAAACCGAGCCGCAGCGTTTCCAGCCGGTGGCGAGCTCGGTCTCCTGCTCGAGCGAAGCGTAGAGCTCGGTGGAATAGCGGATCAGGCGCGTCATGCTCGACTGGCTGCGCAGCTGCCCGACCAGGCCGGCCGCGTGCCAGGTGGTGCCCGAGGACAGGCGCCCCTGCTCGAGCAGGAGCACATCGCGCCAGCCGAGCTTGGTCAGATGATAGGCGACGGAGCAGCCGACGATACCGCCGCCGATGATGACGACACGAGAGTGGGTGGGAATGGACATGAGCGCCTCCGCGATGGAGGCAGCCTAGCAGGCAAAATCCACAAAACAACAAAAAACCACAAAACGGGCAAAATCAGGAAACGAGCAGGCGCACTCCGTTCCTGGTCAGGTTCGCCGCGATCGGGTCCGGCGGAAGCCGGTCGACCAGCAGTCCCGCGCAAGCCTCGTCGCCGCCGATCCGGCTGGGAAGGACGAGGCCGAACTTGCTGCTGTCGGCCATCAGGAAGCCTTGCTCCGCCGCGTTCAGGAGAGCGCTTCGGATGGCCGCTCCGGCGCGCGTGTAGTCGGTCAGCCGCCCTTCCATGTCGACACCGCCGACGCTGACGAAGGAGACATCCGCCGAAAGGCGCCCGATCGCCCGCAGGGCCTCCGTGCCCGAGGTCGCATCCTCGTTGGGGTCGAATTCGCCACCGATCAGGAAGACGCGGGCGCCCGGCAGCCGGCTGGCCAGCCGCGCATTCTCGAGCGAGGTGGTATGCACGACCAGCCGCTTCCGGTCCGACCGCGCCAGCGCGCGCACCACGGCCTCGGTCGTGGTGCCGGAATCGAGCAGAATGGTCATGCCGTCGCCCAGCATGGAGGCGGCGAGCATGGCGATCAGGTCCTTGCCTGCGCGGTTCACGGTCCGGCGGCTGGCGAAGGAGGCTTCCGAACGCTCGGCCCGGATCGCTCCGCCATGAACGACAGCGAGCAGCCCCTCGGCCGACAAGGCCTTGAGGTCGCGCCGGATCGTCTCGCGGGAGACGTCGAGCGACAGGGCCAGTTCCTCGACGCTGATCGATTCCTGTCGTTCGAGACTGTCGAGGATGATGCGATGCCGTCGCGCAGCGATGTCGCGGGTCATGGAAACGGAGCCAAAAATCCTGGTCGGCGGAAGAAGCCGTCCCAATCTGCCACATGTCGTCGATTCGCGCTTGGCAATCGAACGGGGATGGCCGGGTTCCACTGTGGCCCGGCCGGACACGCTGAATCACGATCCGGCTGATGTGGAGAGTGGCCGCCAAGGCAGAAGACACCGCGCGGATGCCATAGCTTTGCAGAATGGCTTAGGCAGAAAAACGACTTTGACGAATAATCGACTCCCCTCCAAAGTTCGCTGACACGGTGCAAGCTCAGGTATGGATCGATTTTGGAACCGCTGATCACGAACGGGCATGCGCCAAGGGCGTGTTCTTCCCGATGGGCCGGGCCGCTAAGCCTCATGCATTTTCCGGGCACCATCGGAGCGATTCAAGACGTGGCCTTGCTCTCGCGACCGGGGCGCGGACCGCTGTTTTCCACCAGGTCGCAGCCTTCGACCGAGATCGATCCATCGCCATGACGGGCTTCGTCCTCAGGCGCCTGCTGTTCGCCATCCCGACGTTGCTGGTCATGTTGACGGCGATCTTCGTCCTCGTCCGGATGGTTCCCGGCGATGCCGCGCAGGTCGTTCTCGGCGACCAGGCCAGTGCGGCCTCGCTCGCCGCGCTCCGGGCGAAGCTCGGTCTCGACCAGCCGGTCTACGTCCAATACGTCTCGTTCCTGCTTAACGTCGCCCGCGGCGATCTCGGCCAGTCGTTGAGCAGCGGTCGCAGCGTCATCGAGGAAGTCAGGCAGGTGCTGCCGTCGACGATCGAGCTGACGGCAGCCGCGATCGTGATCGGCCTCCTCTTCGGCCTGCCTCTGGGCGTGGCGGCGGCACTGAGCCGCAACGGCTGGCTCGACTACGTCTCACGCGTCGTCTCGCTGATCGGCCTGTCCTTTCCCGCCTTCGTCTCCGGCATCCTGATGCTGATCGTATTCGCGATCCAGCTCGGCTGGTTCCCCGTGCTCGGCGGTTCCGGCGGCCGTCAGAGCTTCGCCGAGCACCTGCGGGGCCTGGCGCTGCCGGCGCTCAATCTCGGGTTGATCATGACCGCCTATGTCATGCGGGTGACGCGCGCTGCGATGCTGGGTGTCCTCACCGAGGATTACATCCGCACCGCCCGCGCCAAAGGAGTCGGCCCGGTCCGGCTCGTCGCCCGGCACGCGCTGCGCAACAGCCTGATCCCGATCATCACCGTGGTCGGTCTCTATTTCGGCACCCTGATCGGCAATTCGGTCCTGACCGAGATCATCTTCAACCGCCCCGGGCTGGGGAAGCTGATCCTCGGCGCTCTCAACTCGCGCGACTACACGCTGCTTCAGGGGCTGATGATCATCTTCGCCATCAGCGTCATCGCCGTGAACACGCTGACGGACCTGGCCTATGGCCTCGTCGATCCCAGGGTGAAATACTCATGAGCGCCGCTGCGGCTCCTTCCCTGGAAAGCAGGCCCGGCCGCCTGTGGCTGGCGCTCTCGCAGAACAGGCTGGCCTGGATCGGGCTCGCCCTGCTGGCGCTGATCGTCCTGGTCGCGCTGCTCGCCCCCTGGCTCGCGCCTTACGACCCGCTCGAACAGAACATCGCCGCCCGCCTCGAACCGCCCTCCGCCGAATACTGGCTCGGCACCGACAGCTTTGGCCGCGATGTCCTGTCCCGCCTGATCTACGGGGCAAGGGTCTCGCTCTTCGTCGGCTTCGCCGCGATCCTGGTCGCCATGCTGGTCGGGACGACGATCGGCGTGATTTCCGGCTATATCGGCGGCCTGTTCGATCAGATCGTGATGGGCGTGCTCGATGTCATGCTCGCCTTCCCGACCCTGCTGCTTGGCCTGATGATCGCCGCCATGCTGGGCGCCAGCCTGGAAAACCTGATCATCGCGATCGCGGTCACCGAGATCGCGCCCTTTGCCCGGGTCGCGCGGGCTCCGACCATCTCGCTGCGCGAGCGCGATTTCGTCGAGGCCTGCCGCTCCTATGGCTGCGGACCGGTCCGGATCATGACGCGCCATATCCTGCCGAACATGATGTCGGACGTGGTCGTGATGAGCTCGCTCTGGCTGGCGTCGGCGATCCGCACGGAGGCGTCCCTCAGCTTCATCGGGCTCGGCGTTCCCCCGCCCACCGCGACCTGGGGCGGCATGATCCGCGAGGGCTTCGAGAACATCCTCGACGCTTGGTGGCTCGCGGTGTTTCCGAGCCTGGCCATCCTGGTGACCGTGCTGGCGCTCAATCTGCTCGGCGACGCCCTGCGCGATGCCTCCGACCCACGGACCCAGTCCCGATGACCGAAGCCGCCACGCAGAAGAACCGCGCCCGGCGACCGGCGGCACCCATTGCAAGACCTAGGAGGACGACAGGAATGAAAGCCCGGATCATGGCCGTGACGCTGGCGACGGCCGCAGCCTTCTCGGTCGCGCCCTTGCAGGCCCCCTCTCAGGCCGCCGTGCTGCGCATCAGCCCCAACGGCACGGACATCGCGACGCTGGACCCGCACCGCGCCGTGTCGACGACGGATCAGTCCGTCGTCGCATGGATCTTCAACGGCCTGGTCCGCTTCAAGCCCGGCAGTGCGGACTCCGCCGATCTCGAACCCGACCTTGCCGAGCGCTGGGAGGCCTCGGACGACAAGACGGCCTGGACGTTCCACTTGCGCCGCAACGTCAAGTTCCATGGCGACTGGGGCGAGCTGACGGCCGACGACGTGGCCTTCTCGCTGAAACGCGCCGCCAGCCGCGACACCTCCACCTTCGCAGCAAGCCTCGCCAATATGGTCGGCGTCGAGGCCCTCGATAGCCATACAGTGAAGGTCACGCTGCGCGAGCCGGACGCGTCTTTCCTCAATCTGGTCAGCAATTATCGCGGCGGATACATCGTCAGCCGCAAGGCGGTCGAGGCGCTGGGCAACCGCTTCGCCACCAGCCCCGTCGGCACCGGGCCGTTCAGCTTCGTCGAGCACATCACGCAGCAGCGCGTGAAGCTCGCCGCCAACACGGCCTATTTCCGCGGCCAGCCGAAGATCGACGGCATCGACTACCGCTTCATCCCGTCCGACAGCAGCCGCGAACTGGCCTATTCCTCGGGCGAGCTCGACATCTTCTACGCCAAGCGCGAGCAGAAATGGGTCGATCAGGCCCGCCGTCGCGGTAATGTCGTCGTCGACATCTTCCGGCCTGGCGAATACCGCACCCTCCACATCAACCGCACGGTCGCGCCGCTGGACGACCTTCGCGTGCGGCAGGCACTCGCCCATGCCATCGACACGGCCCAGATCGAGCGCTTCGTCGGCGTCGATGTCGGCCCGCGCGGCTGCTCGGTCGTGCCGGACGGCTATCTCGGCTCGGATTGCTCCTATGGTGCCTACACGTTCGATCCGGCCAAGGCGGCCGCCCTGCTGAAGGAAGCGGGACATCCCAACGGCGTCACGATCCGGGCGACCACCTCCAACATCTCGGCCCATCTGCCGGCCATGGAGATCATCCAGGCCCAGTTGGCCAAGGTCGGCATCAAGCTTGAGCTCAACGTGGTCGACCATCCGACCTATCACGACCAGATCCGCAAGAATGCGAGCGCCCTGGTCTTTTACGGCGCGGCCCGCTTCCCGGTGGCCGATACCTATCTGTCGGAGTTCTACGCCTCGAAATCGGCGGTGGGCAAACCGACTGCGGTGGCCAATTTCTCCCATTGCGCGGTCGCCGATGCCGAGATCGACGCCGCGAGGCACGAGCCCGATCAGGCGAAGCAGATCGCCCTCTGGCATGAGGCGCAGCGCAAGATCCACGAGGATGTCTGCTCGGTGCCGATCAACGACATCCTCCAGGTCTGGGGGCGCAGCAGCAAGGTCGACTATGGCTATCCGCTCAAGGGCGCCTTGAACCTGTCGCTGCCGATCACCGAGGTCACGACCCTGGCAGAACGTTGAAGACCTCGCCCATCATGGCCGCGATCGCCTCCTGCGCAACGCGAAGGAAGGTCTCCACGAAGATCTTGTTTCGCGCCTCGCGTGGGTAACAGAGCCAAAGGTCGGTCTCGATCTTGAAGGAAAGGCGCCGGATCTCCACGCGGTCACGGACCGCGTGGGCGAACACCGGATCGAGGATCGAGATCCCCAGCCCCGAGGCGACGAGCTCGCAGATCGTGCCGGTCAGGTTCGCATCGGCAACGATACGGGGCTGGACGCGGTGCTCGGCCAGCCTGGCTTCGATCTGCACCCTCGTCTTGTTCTCCGACGCCAGGGCGATGAACGGAGTCCCCGCGATATCCTGAGGAGTGACGACATGCTTGCTGGCGAGGCTATGGCCGCGCGGCATGATGCAGACGAGCGGATGCGTCGTCAGCGGAACCGCATTCAGATACGGGTTCTCCATCGGCGCGCTGACGATGCCGACATCGATCTGCCGTCTGACGAGCCAGTCGATCACGACCTGCGAGCTGCGGCCCAGGATCGACACATAGGCGTCCGGATGCTTCGCGAGGAACCGGCTGGTGGCCTGCTGCGTCAGGTGGCCCGTCAAGGCCGGAAGCACGCCGACGGACAATTGGCCGATGTCTTCGCGCTGGATGGAATCGATGGCGCGCTCGATCTGCCGCAAGCCTGCGAAGGTCCTGTCGACCTCCTCGTAGAGGCGGATGCCCCTCTCCGAAGGGACCAGGCGCCCGCGCAGGCGCTCGAACAACTGCAGGCCCGCATCCTCTTCGAGATGGGAGATGAGCTTGCTGACGGAGGGCTGCGAGATGCCGAGGACATTGGCGGCCGCCGTCACCGATCCCGTCTCCACGACGGCCTTGAAGGCCTCGATTTGCCTGAGCTGCAGGGGCCGCTTCATCGCCTCGCCTCGTTGCCTTCCAGCGCTCCGTCCGGAGCGGGCCGGCGCGAATCCCTGCCGCCAGAAGAATGGGTTTCGGCTCTGAAGGTCAACGCCGAGGCTGGTTTCCACGCGGCTTGGGATCGCGCTGCCGATCTTCCATGCCCATCCGCGCCCGGCACAGGCATGGGCCGGGCCGTCTCGTTTCATTCGATCACATTGGAATAATCAGATGCGTGTCGCCATCATCGGCTCGGGCGGAATCGGGCGCGGCTATGCCGCCTACCTGTCGACCCATGGCCACCACCCCGTGCTCTTGTCGCCGAGCGGGGCGGCCCAGGCCGAATTCGCAGGGGCGGCGCTGCTGTCCGTGACGGGTAAGATCGAAGGGGAGTTTCCGCTCGCCGTGGCACGGAGCTGCGCCGAGGCCGTGGCCGGCGCGGATGCGGTGATCATCGCCGTGCAGGCCAACGGTTTCCGCAAGGTGTGCGATGCACTCGCGGCGCATCTGCGAGAAGGTCAGGCCGTCATCTTCAGCGCCCATTGCTCGTTTGCGGCGCTCTATCTGCATCGCCTGCTGGAGCGGCGCGGATTGGAGCTTCCGATCGCCGCCTGGGCGACCACGGCCCTGACCGCTCGGAAGAGCGGCCCCCGCAGCGTGCATGTCTCCGGCATCCGCAAGCGGCTGGACGTCGCCACCCTGCCCGTTCGGCATAGCGCAGCCGGACTGGCACTCTGCGAAGCACTGTTCGGGCATCGCTTCCAGCCGCGCGAGGACCTGCTGGCGATCATGCTCAGCAACCTCAATCCGCCCGCGCATATGGCCAACATGCTCGGCAATTTGACGCGGGCGGAACGCGGCGAGGACTGGCCGAATTACGGCTCGATCACCTCCGGGGTCGGGCGCATCATCGAGGCTCTCGACACTGAAAGGCTGGCCCTGGCCAACGCCTTCGGCCTCAGCGTGCGCAGCGTGCAGGAGCATTATGCGCTGTCCTTTGGCGTCGAGCCCGGCCCGGTCGGAGACATGGCTGCAGCGGTCTATCGCCTGCGGCCGGAGCTGGCCGGGCCCAAGACGCTCGATACGCGCTTCATCACCGAGGATGTGCCGTTCGGCCTGGTTCCCCTCGAATTCCTCGGTGCGATCTGCGGACTGCCCCTGCCGGTCCATCAAGCCGGGATTGCCCTGTTCGACGCAATCGCCGCTCGTGATTTCCGGGCCGAGAACGACCTCCTGCCGGCGCTCGGTCTCGCGGCGCTGAGCCCTGCAGAGCTGCACCATGAGCTTCGGAATGGCTAATTGTCCCGCCGGCATTCAAGACGTCCGCACCCGGTAAATTTCGGCAGCAGACAATACTGATGTCTGCCGCCGCCCCTGACTTGATTGGCCATTCTGCGAGTCGTCGCTTTTGAAATCGCCTTCAGTGCGATGCCCGTCTCGGCGAGCAACTTGAGCTTCTCAAGCTCCTCACGTGTCCAGGGTTCCGATTTTGGAAACCATCATTACCCCTCGGAATGACCCACCGAATTTGGCACGGCCTGATCAAAAGCTTCGAGCGCCACCGGTAGAGCTTGGATCACGATATTACCGACGGCGGGCATCCCTGCGAGAATCGCGCTGATCACCTCTTCTCTGCTCGCGCCGAACGCTTTCGCTTCGGCGACGTGGAAAGCAAGTCCGCTCTCCAAACGAACGGCTGCGAGAATGCCGATATAGACCAAGGCGGCCGTCTTCCGATCGAGCTGCGATGCCGCGCCGAGTTTTTGCACAGCCTCGAGCCACACGCTCTGATGCACCGGCGCTTCCTGGAGGAAGGTCTTGAAAGCGTTGCTGATCAGCATTGTATCGGTCACTCGCACTTGTCGTTCCGGGCCACTCCCGAAATACGCCATCTATAACTGCTGGTGCGGGATTCGCCCAAGAATTGCCGCAACCATCAGCGGCAATTGGCAATCCCCGCGCGGATGTTGGCCGATATCGGCGGGGGCATGACGCGCGACGTCCTTCTCGCTGAGATTCCACAGGTATTGCGATCGAATCTATATGCCGTTGCGGCACTCGCCGGCGCGTCCATCGTCGTCATCGGTGATCAAATTGGTTTTTCCCATGGCGCCTCGGCCCTGGCCGGAGCGGCTTTATGTCTCGGGCTTCGCTCCATGGCGATGAGACATGGTTGGCGGTTGCCGATTGCCACCTCTCCGCGCGAGGGCGCGCGACAATAGATGCCTCTGGAGATGAGAGAGGGTCGTGAACTTGCTGATGCCGAGAACTCAGCGTTTTAAAAAATAATATCGCCTTATAGAAGAATATTTTTGGATGACCTTTGCAATAGAAAGCGCCGCAGATCGACATCACAAGAGCATCGTCTCGTCAAATATCATTTGACGGGACGGATATGACTTACTCACGTCCGATATCGGCTCCCTTGACTTCCCCACGGCGACATTCCACGTAGGTGATATGCGGATCGACGTCCTCACTCTTCACTTCGAGCGGGAGTGCCCCATCACAGGGGACTGACCCCGACCCGGCTGCGTCGCGGCCCGGTCCGGGCAGAGGCTGGCATTCC
Organism: Allobosea sp. P4_E12; assembly: GCF_056401655.1. Taxonomy (NCBI): domain Bacteria; kingdom Pseudomonadati; phylum Pseudomonadota; class Alphaproteobacteria; order Hyphomicrobiales; family Alloboseaceae; genus Allobosea; species Allobosea sp. P4_E12. The sequence goes on from NZ_JBFUIY010000003.1 coordinate 17,982, forward strand.
CGCGTACCGCGGGTTGCGCAGGTCACACAGAGCGGCAACCCATTCAGACATTCCTCTCATGACTGCCTGCAACTCGCTGGTGGCAAACATGATTTGCGCATTGAAACGACCAGTCACCGTGCTTCCGGCCAGCGATTATGTGCGGCTGCAAGAGCTGGCGCATTTGCTCGGCGAGCAAATTCATCCGCTCGCGTCCGCGCTTTTGCGCAAGCTGGACCGCGCCGCGTGGCGTGAGGCGGACGATATGCCGGAGCAAACGGTCCTGCTGGATGGTTTCGTCACCTATCGTGTCGGGAGCACGGGGCAGCCCGAACGCCGACGCTTGATCGATCCCGCAGACGGAATGTGGCCGCCCGCTGAGTTATCGGTGATCACGCCTCTGGGCATCACAGTGCTTGGGCTTTCGGTGGGCGATCGGGCCCCGATGATCGGGGCCGACGTTCGCGCGCCGCCATGGGTCGACGTCTTGGCGGTCGACCCTGTGACGACGTCGGGGATCGTCCGAGGGCTGGCCCCCTCGAATGCGCGCACGATCCACTCGTCGTTGGCGGATCAGCCTCGATGGCCTAAGAACGGACGACGCCTCCCAGGCAAAGGAGAATGATGGAACTTTCCCCGCTACTGCTGATCCTCATTCTGCCTTTCGTAGCCAGCCTGGCGGTGGTCCTGTCCCCGGGGGCCTCCCGCGAACCGGTGACCTGGATCACCGGTCTCACCTTGCTGGCCTGCCTCATCATGACCTTGTCGCTCTACCCATCCGTGAGCGGCGGAGATGCCCTCCGGCATCAGATCGACTGGATCCCGTCTCTCGGACTGAACTTCACGCTGAGGATGGATGGCTTCGCCTGGATCTTCGCGGCTCTCGTCAGCGGTATCGGCCTCCTGGTCGTCATGTACGCCCGGTATTACATGTCCGCCGACGATCCGGTCCGGCGCTTCTATCTGTTCTTTCTGGCATTCACGGGCTCGATGCTGGGCGTGGTCCTTTCGGGCAACCTGGTGCTTCTGGTCGTGTTCTGGGAACTGACCAGCATCTTTTCCTTCCTGCTGATCGGCTACTGGCAGCAGAGCCAGGCAGCGCGCGACGGCGCCCGCATGGCCATGACGGTCACGGGCATGGGGGGCCTCGCTCTGCTAGGTGGCGTGCTGATCGTCGGTCATATCGTCGGCAGCTACGACCTCGACGACGTCCTCCGATCGGGCGACCTCATCCGTTCGCACACTCTATATGTCCCGGCGCTCCTGCTGATCCTCCTCGGCACGCTGACGAAAAGCGCGCAGTTTCCCTTTCATTTCTGGCTGCCCAACGCCATGGCGGCGCCGACGCCCGTATCGGCGTTCCTGCATTCGGCCACCATGGTCAAGGCCGGGGTCTTCCTCATGGCGCGGCTGTGGCCGGTGCTCTCCGGTACGCCGGAATGGTTCATGATCCTGGGCATCGCGGGAATGACGTCGTTCGTGCTCGGCGCTTACCTCGCCATGTTCCAGAACGACCTGAAGGGACTTCTCGCCTACTCCACGATCAGCCATCTGGGCCTGATCACGCTGCTGCTCAGCCTCGGCAGCCCGCTCGCCGCCGGCGCGGCCATCTTCCACATGCTCAACCACGCGACGTTCAAGGCATCGCTGTTCATGGCGGCCGGCATCATCGACCACGAGACCGGCACGCGTGATATGAGGCGGATCTCCGGACTGTTCCGGTACATGCCGATCACCGGCACGCTGGCCATGGTGGCCTGCGCCGCCATGGCTGGCGTACCGCTGCTGAACGGCTTCCTGTCGAAGGAGATGTTCTTCGCCGAAGCCGTGGAGACCCACGCCGATTCCTGGCTGGACACCGCCGCCCCCTACGCCGCCGTGCTCGGCAGCGCCCTGGCTGTGACCTATTCCCTACGGCTGATCCATTCGATCTTCCTGGGAGCGCCGCCCGAGAGCTTCCCCCGCGAACCCCACGAGCCGCCGTTCTGGATGCGGTTCCCGGTCATGTTCCTGGTCGTCGCCTGCCTCGTCGTCGGGATCTTCCCGGCCTACACCATCGGCCCGTTCCTGCATGTCGCGGTGTCGTCCGTGCTCGGCGGCGCCGCGCCGGAATACAGCCTGGCTCTGTGGCACGGCTTCAATCTTCCCCTGGCGATGAGCATCGTCGCGCTGGTTGCTGGCGTGCTTTTGTATCGCGTCGCCGGCGCTTACCTCGAACGTTGCGAGCGTCCCCCGCTTTTTGGTCGGATTCAGGGACAGCGCATCTTCGAGCGGGTCATGGTCGCGATTTCGTGGCGATGGGCGCATCTGTTCGAGGGCGCATTCGGCACCAATCGTCTTCAGCCCCAGATGCGCCTGCTGGTGGCGGTGGCTGTCGCCGCAGGGACCGTCCCGCTGCTCGCTTCGGGCCTCTCCTTCGGTCCTTCCGGCAATGGGACGACGGATTTCGCCTTCACCGGCCTTTGGTCCGTCGGCATGATCTGCGCCGTCGCAGCCGCCTATCAGGCCAAGTTCCATCGGCTGGCGGCCCTTGCCCTGCTCGGCGGGACAGGGCTCGTGACCTGCCTGACCTTCGTCTGGCTTTCTGCGCCGGACCTTGCGGCCACCCAGCTCGTCGTCGAGATCGTGACCACGGTGCTCATCCTGCTCGGTCTGCGGTGGCTGCCCAAGCGCTCGCAGGACGTGCCCGAACCGAGGGGCTGGCAACCGCGCCTGCGCCGCTTCCGGGACCTTGCCATCGCCGTCGTCGCAGGCCTGGGCATGACGGCGATCTCCTACGCGGTGATGACGCGGACGCCGCCGGACTCGATCGCGAAATTCTTCGTCGAGAAGGCCTATAGCGAAGGCGGCGGCCTGAATGTCGTCAACGTCATTCTCGTCGATTTCCGCGGCTTCGACACGCTTGGCGAGATCACGGTCCTCGCCGTCGTGGCACTGACCGTCTTCGCGCTGCTCCGGCGTTTCCGCCCCGCACCGGACAGCATCGAGAGGCCCGAGCAGCAGCGCATCCAGCGCTCCAATGACGAGGCTGAGCCGGACACGGAGGTCGGAGCGACCAAGGCGGAATATCTCTACGTGCCGTCCGTCATCATGCAGTGGATGTTCCCGGTCGTGATCGTACTGGCCGCCTATCTCTTCCTGCGCGGTCATGACGCTCCGGGAGGAGGCTTCGCCGCAGGCGTCGCGATGGCGGCGGGCTTCATCCTGCAATACATGGCGGCGGGGACGATTTGGGTCGAGGACAGGCTGCGCATCCTTCCCGTTGCCTGGATCGGCGGCGGTCTCCTGCTTGCGGCGTTCACCGGAGCGGCCTCGATGCTCCTGGGCGATTCCTTCCTCACCTCGTATTTCCGGTATCTGGAGCTGCCGATCGTCGGGAAGGTCCCTCTGGCGAGCGCGACGCTGTTCGATCTCGGCGTGTTCAGCGTCGTGGTCGGAGCGACGGTCTTGATGCTGATCGCGATCGCCCACCAATCCATCCGCCGCCTGCGCGCGGCCCGTCTTGAAGAGGAGCGCCAGCGATGGAACTGACGCTTGCGATCGCCATAGGTGTGCTCACCGGATCGGGAGTCTGGCTGGTCCTGCGTCCGCGCACGTATCAGCTCGTCATCGGCCTTTCGCTCCTCTCTTATGCGGTGAACCTTTTCATCTTCAGCATGGGCCGTTTGCGGGTCGCTGCAGCGCCCGTGCTGGGACCCGGCGGTGCAGGCAATCCGGCGGATCTGGCCGACCCGGTTCCGCAGGCGCTCGTGCTCACCGCGATCGTGATCAGCTTTGCGACGACCGCCCTCCTCCTCGTGGTGCTGCTCGTCGCCCGTGGGCTGATCCGCAACGATCACGTCGACGGGCGAGAGCCGAACTGATGGACTGGACGAGACACCTTCTCATCGTCCCGATCCTGCTCCCGTTGATCACGGGGGCGGCTCTCCTGCTGATCGACGAGCTGCGCCACACGCTGAAGGCGTGTCTCAGCATTGCGTCGGGCGTGCTGCTCCTGGTGACCGCGATCGTTCTGATGCGACTGGCGGACGGGGTTGCCGACGGAGGCGGCGCCCTCTCCTCATCCTATGCCCTCGCCAACTGGCCAGCGCCGTTCGCCATCGTGCTCGTGCTCGATCGGCTGTCGGCGCTGATGCTCGCCCTCGTATCCACGCTCGCGGTCGCCGCGCTTGTCTTCTCGACGGCGCGCTGGCACCGGGCCGGCCCGCATTTCCACACGCTCTTCCAGTTCATGCTCATGGGGCTCGCAGGCGCGTTCCTCACGGGCGACCTCTTCAATCTTTTCGTCTTCTTCGAGGTCACGCTGGCGGCGTCCTACGGCCTGCTGCTGCACGGATCGGGCGCGTTCCGGGTGCGAGCCGGCCTCCATTATATCGCGATCAACCTGGCCGCATCGCTTCTCTTCCTCATCGGCGTCAGCCTGATCTATGGGACCGCCGGAACGCTGAACATGGCAGACCTCGCCGTCCGCCTTGCGGGACTGTCCGCAGATGACCGCGCGCTCCTTCACACAGGCGCCGCGATCCTTGGCATCGCGTTCCTGGTCAAGGCCGGCATGTGGCCGCTCTGCTTCTGGCTGCCTTCCGCCTATATGGCGGCGGCCGCCCCCGTTGCCGCGATCTTCGTCGTGCTCACCAAGGTCGGCACCTATGTGCTTCTGCGCCTCTCCCTGCTGCTTTTTGCCCCCGAGGCCGGGGGCACGGCGGGCTTCGGCGGAACGGTGCTGCTCTGGGGCGGGATGGCGACGATCCTCTTCGCGACATCCGGCGTGCTTTCGTCCCAGGCGCTGGGCCGGCTCGCGGGCTTCAGCGTTCTGATCTCCTCGGGGACCCTGCTCGCGGCCGTCGGCATCGGCAACACTGCGGTCGTGTCGGGCGCCTTGTTCTACCTCGTCAGTTCGAGCCTCAGCGTCGCTGCCTTTTTCCTGCTCATCGAGCTGGTCGAGCGGACACGCGAACCGGCGGCAGACGTGCTGTCGGTCACCATGGAGGCGTATGGCGACGAGACGGACGAGAGCGAGGAGCACGAGGATCAGGAGGTCGGCGTGACCGTACCGGGGGCGCTCGCCATCCTCAGCATCTCGTTTGGATGCGTCGCGCTCCTGCTCGCGGGCTTGCCGCCGCTATCGGGGTTCATCGCCAAGTTCGCGATGCTGACGGGCATGTTGAATCCGGACGGACTCGGCTCTCTCGCCGAGATCCCGGGGCGCATTTGGCTGCTGGTTGCGCTGATCATCCTGTCGGGCCTTGCGACCCTTGTGGCCATGATGCGCAGCGGCGTCCGGATCTTCTGGGCGCCCCTCGAGGAACTCGTTCCGCGCGTGGTCATGGTTGAGGTCGCGCCGATCGTCGCACTGCTGGCGCTCTGCACGGTCCTGGCCGTGTGGGGCGGTCCGATGCTCAGTTACACGGAGGCTGCGGCCCGTTCCCTTCACGCCCCGTCGACCTATATCCAGAGCGTGCTGGGAACAGGTCATCCGCCGGGCGGTGCGCAATGAACCGCCTTCTCCCCTATCCGCTGCTGACCGCGGCACTGCTGCTGATGTGGCTCCTGCTGACCTCTTTCTCGACCGGGCAATTCCTCGTCGGGGCGGTCGTCGCGATCGGAGCCTCCCTTGCGATGGCGGCGCTCCATCCATCCAAGCCCCGGCTGAGGCGATGGCAGCTTCTTCCGAAGCTTCTGGGCATCGTCACGCTGGATATCCTGCAGTCGAACATCGCCGTCGCCGGCATCATCATCCGCGGAGATCGTCGCGACCGCGTCGCGGGCTTCGTCGCCATACCGCTCGACCTGCGCGACAAGACGGCGCTGGCGGTGCTGGCATGCATCGTTACCAGCACGCCGGGGACGGCCTGGGTCGAATATGCCCCCGAATCCGGCGTGCTCCTGCTCCATGTCCTCGACCTCGCCGACGAGGCCGAGTGGATCGCCGTGATCAAGAACCGCTATGAGGCGCTGCTTATGGACATCTTCGAATGACGGCCGCGATCCTCCTCTGGTCGGTGACGGCCGCCCAGGCCATGCTCGTCGTCGCCATGGGGTGCTACGCCTACAGGGTCATCCGGGGGCCGCGAGCGCAGGACCGGGTCCTCTGCCTGGACGCCATGTACGTTACCGCCATGCTCCTGGTGCTGACGATCGGCATCCGCTCGGGAAGCGCGATCTATTTCGAGGCGGCCCTGATCATCGCGGTACTGGGTTTCGTATCGAGCATCGCGCTCGCCAAATTTCTCATGCGCGGCGAGGTGATCGAATGACCCACGCCGAGAACCTCCCCGCCTGGGCGGCCCTGCTGACGGCCTTTTTGGTCCTTCTCGGTTCCGGGCTGACACTCCTCGGAGCCATCGGAACATTGCGCTTTCGCAGGTTCTTCGAGCGGGTTCATGCACCCACGCTGGGCACGAGCTGGGGGACGGGTGCGATCGGGCTCGCGTCCATTGTCTGCTTCTCGGTGCTGGGTTCCCGCCCCGTGGTGCATGAACTCCTGATCGGCGTTTTCATGATCGTCACGACGCCGGTCACCCTCATGCTGCTCGCCCGCGCGGCCCTCTATCGCGACCGAACGGAGGGAAACGGAGAGGCGCCTCCGCGCTCGCTCCTGCGCCGCACGCACGGTGGATAGGCGCTGCGTCGCAACCTGGAGCCGGCGGCCAGCGCAGCCCTCGATGCAGCGAAAGACTATCGGCGAGAGCCCGGCGCGACGCGAAAGATCGCTGCGGTGGCGTCGTCGCTCACCAGCAAAGCGCCGTCCCGAGCGACTTCTGCAGGGTCGCCCCATGCCATACATGCCAGTTCAGCGGGTGTTGCCTCAGCGCTCCTGCAGCTTCGGATTGAGCGCGTCGCTCAGGCCCTCGCCGACGAGATTGATGCAGAGCACCGTCAGCAGGATGGCCATGCCGGGGATCGCCGACATCCACCACGCCGTCCGCAGCATAGTCCGGCCGATGCCGATCATATAGCCCCAGGAGACGACGTTCGGGTCCGAGAGCCCAAGGAAGGACAGGCCGGATTCCGTCAGGATGGCCGTCGCCACGAGCAGGGACGAGACGACGATGACCGGTGGCAGGGCGTTGGGCAGGATATGCCGCGCCGCGATGCGAAAATCGGACATTCCCATGGAGCGGCAAGCCTGGACGTATTCCCGGTCGCGATGGGCCATGAATTCGGCCCGTGCCAGCCGCGCGACCGGCGGCCAGGACACGATCGCGATCGCGCTCATCACGCTGATCAGCGAGGGCCGGAAGATCGCGATGATCACCACCGCCAGGACGAAGGAGGGAATCGTCAGGAAGAAATCGGTGAGCCGCATCAGCAGGATGTCGCTCCCCCGGCCGCAATAGCCGGCGGCCGCTCCGACGACGACACCCAGGATCGTCGCGCACAGGCTCGCCGCCACCCCGATCAGCAGCGAGACCCGGCCGCCATGCAGCAGGCCGGCGAGGATATCCCGTCCGGTCACGTCGGTGCCGAGCGGAAAGCGCGCGGAGGGCGTCTGCGCCGGTCGCCCGATCATGTCGAAGGGATCGACCGTGTAGACCATCGGGCCGAATATCGCCGCGAGCACGATCGCCAGCAGCAGGACGAGGCCGACGACCGCGCCCCGGTTGCGACGGAAACGCCGCCAGAAATGCAAGCTCCGCTTCATCGCGCCAGGATCCTCGGGTCGATAAGGCCATAAACGAGGTCGACGAGCAGGTTGCAGAGCACGACCAGGATCGACGAGATGAACAGGATGCCGAGCAGCAGGTTCAGGTCGCGCTGCAGCAGGCCGTCGAACAGCAGGCGCCCGAGGCCCGGCCAGCCGAACACGGTCTCGACCAGGATCGAACCGCCGAGCATATGGCCGATCTGGACACCGCCCAGCGTCACAACCGGCATCAGCGCGTTGCGGGCTGCATGCGTCAGGCTGATGCGTCCCTCCGACAGGCCCTTGGCGCGGGCCGTCGTGATGAAATCGGATGAATAGACCTCGAGCATCGAGGCCCGCATCAGCCGGGCATAGACCGCGGCATAGAAGAGCCCGAGCGTCAGCGCCGGCAGCACGAGGTGGCGGGCGATGTCGAGGGCGCGGGCCAGCGGCCCCATCTGCGCGCCGATCGTCATCATGCCGCCCGAAGGCAGCACGCCCAGCGTCACCGAAAACAGCACGATCAGCATCAGGCCGAGCCAGAACTGCGGCATCGCATAGCACAGCAGCGCCAGCACCGAGACGATCGTGTCGACCCATTTGCGGTGCCGCATCGCCGCGACGACGCCACAGAGCACGCCGACCACGATGGCAATCCCGATCGCCGTCAGCATCAGCAGGAGCGTCGCCGGCATGCGGTCTGCGATCAGGTCCAGCACCGGCCGCTGCTGGACGTTGGAGACGCCGAGATCGAAGGTCAGCAGCTTGCCGAGATAGATGAAGAACTGCTGGTAGAGCGGCCGGTCGATGCCGAACGAGCGCCGGAGTTCGTCGACGAACTCCTTCGATGCACCGCCGGACTGCGCGCCGATGATCTCGGCCGCGTCGCCGGGCGCGAGGTGGAGCAGCGCGAAGTTCAGCACCGCGATGCCCAGCACGCTCGGAACCACCTGGAGCAGGCGAACGGACACGAAACCGAGTGACAGGGAGGACATCAGGCCGTTTCCCGGAACGAGGAGGTGATGACGGGGCGCGAGCGCATCGGCGTTCCCATCAGTCCTTGGAGACCCCGTCCCAGGATGAATACATCGAGATGCCGTTGGTGATCAGGCCCTTCACCTTGCGGTTCCAGACATGGGTGTAGGACATCTCCATCAGGAAGATCACCGGCAGCTCGTCGTGCAGGATCTGCTGCAGCTCGTCGAACTGCTTCTTGCGGGCAGCCGGATCAATCTCGCGGGCGGCGAGCCCGAAGAGCTGGTCGACCCGCGCATTCCGGTAGCCCATCGAGTTGGTGAAGGTGGCGCCCTTCCTGATGAAGTCGGAATGGAAGGTGCGCTCCACGCCGATCGAGGGATCGGAATAGTTATGCGAGAAGGTGCTGGTGAGATTGAAGCTCCAGTCGGTGTAGACGGCCTTCAGCCAGCCGCCGAGATCGGCGCTCTGGGTCTCGACCGCGATGCCGACCTTGCCGAGCTCCTGGCGGACATATTCGCCGAGCCGGGCCCAGTTCTCGCCATAGGGCAGGAAATGCTGGGTGATCTTGAAGCGGACCCCGTCGGCACCGCGCCGATAGCCGGCCTCGTCGAGAAGCTGGTTGGCCTTGCGCGGGTTGTACTCATAGGGCTTCAGCGCCGTGTTGAAGGCGGAGTTCGTGCTGACGACGGGACCGCGCGCCGGCTTGCCCTGGCCGTACCAGATCACATCGACGATGCGCTCGCGGTCAAGCGCGAGGCTGAGCGCCTGCCTGACCTTGAGATCGGCGAGCGGCTTATCGCGCATGTTGACCTCGAGCCAGAGATTGGGACCGAGCGCCTCGGCTCCGGCCTGCGAGGCCTCCAGCGCCGGGATCTTCTCGAGCCGCTGCACCTCCGCCTCGGGCAGGCTGCTCATCGGGGCGAGATCGACCTCGCCGGTCTCGATGGCGATCGCGCGCGCCGCGCCGTCCGGCATGATCCGCTGCACGACCTGGTCGAGACAGGGGAAGCCCTTGCGCCAGTAGCCTGGATTGCGCTCCAGCGTGATGTGGCTGCCCTTGCGCCATTCCTTGAAGCGGAACGGGCCGGTCCCGACCGGGTTCTGCATGATCGGCGCAGCGCGGACCGCAGCCACCGCCTTCACGTCGACGCCGTCGAAGGCGTGCCTTGGCATGATCGGCGCCTCGCCGGGCTGGAAGACGTTCATGAAGAACGGCACCGGCGCCTTGAGCTTGAACACCACGGTCAGGTCATCGGGCGTCTCGACCGCCTCGACGTCGCCGAAATAGACTTTTCCGCGGGAATGATAGGGGCGGATGATGTCCTCGACGCTGAACTTCACATCCTGCGCCGTGAAGGGCTTGCCGTCATGCCAGGTCACGCCCGGCCGCAGCTTGAACGTATAGGTCTTCTTGTCGTCGGAGATCGTCCAGGATTCGGCGAGGCCCGGCTTCGGCGTCAGGGCCGGGCCCTCATAGGTCAGCAGGCTCTCATAGATCTTGGTCGAGATCAGCGCGACCGGAACGGCCGAGGTGGCGATCGTCGACAGCGAGGTCGGCTCGAGCGAATAGACATAGGTCAGCGTCCCGCCGGTCTTGGGACAGCTCTGTGCCAGCGCAGCGGCGCCGCAAAGAGCGAGCGCCAGCGGCGTTGCTGCGAGGATAGCCGGAAGCCTGCTCATACCCATGTCTGGACATCCCCTTTATGATTGGGCGAACCCTTGCTGGGCCGCCTCCTACCGTTCCGTGCCGCACCACTCCGCGATGAACGCGATCAGGTGTTCGATCGCCGCGAGAAAATCGTCGATCGGAATATGCTCGTCGGGCTTGTGCGCCTGGGCGATGGAGCCCGGCCCGAAGATGATGCTCGGGATTCCGCCCTGGTTCACGAGATGGCGCATGTCGCAACAGAAATGGCCGGGATAGGCCGTGCCGTCTCCCCCCCGTCGCGCCAGCACCTCCCCCATCACACGCGCAACGGGAAGGTCAGCGGGCTGATCCGTGCTGTCGTCATGATGCAGGAATTCGAGCCTGGCGGGATGGCGGCGCAGCCTCTCGTCGGCGGCGTTGGCGCCTGCGATCGCGTCACGGAAACCATCCATGATATCGGTCACGGCACCGAGCGAGGGCGCGAAATAGGCACCGCCCTTGATCACCACCTCCCCGGCCGTAACCGTCTCGTAATGGCCGCCCGCGATCTTGCCCATGGTCAGTGAAAAGGGCGGCTTGGCGCCGGCCGGCGTGCCCTGGTTGTAGCGGCGCTCGAGCCCGAGCAGCGCCTCGATCACCGGCGGCAGCATGTCGACCGCTCCCAGCCCCTCCAGCGTGCCGCCGTTCCAGCGCGCGCCCGGCGAGCGCTGGACCCCGCTCAGCGTGACCTGCCAGTAGAGACCGCCGGGATGGCTGTAGGCGATGGTGTTGCTGGTCGGTTCCAGCACCACGGCCGCATCGGCCGCAGCCCCACGCGTGACGAGGTCGAGCGTGCCGTTGCCGGCATGCTCCTCGTTGACGACGCAGTGCAGCGTGACGTCGCCGTTCAGGCGCGTTCCGGCCTCGCTGAGATAGCGCATCGCCAGCAGCGCGGCCATCAGGCCGCCCTTCATGTCGGAGGTGCCGCGGCCATACATCAGGCCGTCAGTGATCTCCGCGCCGAAGGGATCGCGCGTCCATTGCGCCAGGGGCTCGACGGTGACCGTATCGATATGGGCGTTGAGAATAAGCGAGCGCCCGCCGCCCGTGCCCCGCCAGGTGCCGACGACATTGGGCCTGCCATCATAGTTCAGCACCGGCTCGAGGCCGCTGTCGCGCAGGGCCTCGAAGGTCGGGAGCCCGGCATAGGGCAGGATCAGGTCGTGCTGCCAATGCGTCGGATACTGCGCGACATCGGGGAAGGCCTTGAACATCGCCTCGACATCCGGCTCGGCCTGCGTGACGGCAGCCCCGGCGGAAGACAGGATCTCGACCATGCGCCCCTGCGCCGCCCCCTCCTCTCCCGTGAGGCTGCGGATCCGGACGATCTCGGCCAGGGCTGCGACGCTCTGGGCGCGCCGGCTCCTGGCCAGCGCGAGTGCTGCTGCTGCCTGCGAATGTGTTTCTGCGCTGTCCACGATGTTCGCCTCGGGTTGATCCATGAGCCGAACGTCGCAGCGCTAAAACTATTAGACAAATTAGAAGTTTTATATCGATACATAGAGAAATTAATGGGTACGAGTGCGATCACCGATGATCTACACGCAGATCCGGGCCTTCGATGCGGTGGCGCGCGAAGGCAGCTTTTCGCGGGCCGCCGAGGTGCTCGGGCTGACGCAGCCGGCGCTGACGATCCAGGTCAAAGCCCTGGAGGAGCGGCATGGCATCAAGCTGCTGCATCGCGAAGGACGGCGTGTCCGGCTCACCGAGGCGGGCGAGCGGCTCTATTCGCTGTCGCGCCAGCTCGCGAGCCTGGACGAGCTGATCGAGGAAACGCTGGCGGCGTCGCAGGAACTGCAGGATGGCAGCCTGCGGCTGGCTGTGGACGGCCCCCATATCGTGATGGGCCTGTTCGCCCGCTTCATGGCGTTGCATCCGCGGGTCAGGCTCTCGGTCTCGACCGGCAACAGCCGGATGGTGCGGCAGGCGCTGCTCGACCGCCATGTCGATATCGGCATCCTGCCCGCCGTCGCGGACCATCCGCATATCCACGCGATGCCGCTCTGGCATCACCGCGGCGTGGTGATCGTCGCCAACAGCCACCGCTGGGCCGGTCGCCAATCGATCTCGCTGTCCGAGCTGGACGGCGAGGCGATGATCGGTCGCGAAGACGGCTCGATGACGCAGAAGCTCGTGGACGCCGCCTTCGCCCGCGCCAAGGCCAAGCCGCGCTATGTCCTCGAACTGGGCAGCCGCGAGGCCTTGTGCGAGGCGGTGGCGGCCGGCCTCGGCCACGGCATCGTCTGGGAGCTCGAAGCCTATGGCTCCGGACGCTTCACCACCCTGCAGCTCAGCGATGGCGAGGTGGCGAGCACGGATTATGTCGCCTGCCTCAAGAGCGAGCGGATGCGTTCCGTCGTCAAAGCCTTCTTCGACGTCACGGCCAAGCTGCCGGACGACCGCAGCGACATCCGCGCGCTGCGGTCGGGATGAAGCCGCCCGGGGGAAGCGGGTACATTTGCGCGTCAGGCGAAGGCGACGTTCTCGCGCTGCGCGCGGAGCCGTGGATCACGCGAGCGCACCTCGACCGGCCGCCCGTCGAGAACCTCGAAGCAGCGGGCGAGCGTATCCTCCGAGAGGCGCCGCATCGCCTCGACCGTGAAGAAGGTCAGGTGCGGGAAGAGAATGACGTCGTCGCGGCCAAAGAGCGGGCTGAGCACATGCCCGGCCTTGGCCAGCGGTTCCGTCGAATAGACGTCGAGCCCGACGCCGCCGAGACGGTCGGCCAGCACGGCCTCGACGAGCGCCGCCTCGTCGATCAGCGCTCCCCTGGAGACGTTGACCAGCACGGCGGAGGGTTTCAGGCAGGCGAGCTCGGCGCGGCCGATCAAGCCGCGCGTCGCCGCGTTCAGCACGCAATGGAGCGAGACGAAATCGCATTGGCGCAGCATCGCATGCAGATCGTCGACCTTCTCGATGCCGGCCTCAGCGAGCGTTGCCCGGTCGACATGGGGATCGTAGCCGAGAACCCGGGCCCGAAAGCCCTGCCCCGCCATCCGGGCCATGCTGCGGCCGATCTTGCCGGCACCGACGAGCCCGAGCGTGGCGCCGGAGATATCGCGGCCGATCCAGCGCTGTTCCGGCCAGATCCAGCCCTCAGTCGCCATGGCGCGGCCGATTTCGGGCAGGCGCTTGGCCAGCGCGATCATCAGGGCGAAGGCGCCCTCCGCGACGGTCTCCTCGGCATATTCAGGAACATTGACGACCGGGATGCCACGCGCGCTTGCGGCGGGGATATCGATCGCATCGATGCCGACGCCGTATTTGACGATGCCCTTGAGCCTGGGCGCAGCCGCGATGACGCGGGCCGTGATCGGCGTGTAGCACATCAGGATCAGCTCGGCGTCGGCGACGGCCTCGATCAGCACGGCCTCCGGGATGCCATCGGGCAAGGTGACGAGCTCGACGCCGCGGGCTCGCAGGCCGGCGTCGATCTCGGGGCATTCCAGTTCACGGTCCGTGCGGACGGCTTTCATAGCGGACCCTTTCGGTCGGGAAGTCAGAGGCGCCTCAGCCGGCCGCGATCGCGGTCTCGACGATGTCGAGCGCGCGGTCCAGGTCGGCTTGCGGGATCACCAGCGGCGGCGAGAGCGTCAGCACGTTGCCCTGGCTGATCTTGAAGCTCAGCCCGGCTTCGAGGCAGCGATAATAGACCCGTTCGGCGAGCGCGTTGTCGGGCGCCATGTCCGCCTTGTCGGCCACGATCTCGACCCCGAACATCAGCCCGCGCCCGCGCACGTCGCCGACATGGGGCGAGCCCTCGCCGAAGGCGCGCAGGCGCGCGATCGCCAGGCCACCGAGCTCAGCTGCGCGCTCCGGCAGACCCTCCTCGCGGATGATCGCGATCGTGGTCAGTGCCGCGCGCGTCGTCACCGGGTTCTTCTCATGGGTGTAGTGGCCAATCGCGAAATCGCCGGCGACATCGAGGTCGCGCCGCGCGATCGCCGCGGCGATCGGCAGGATGCCGCCGCCCAGCGCCTTGCCGACGACGAGAATGTCCGGCGTCACCCCGTCATGCTCGCTGGTGAAGAAGCGGCCGGTCTTGCCGAGCCCGGTCGGAATCTCGTCGAAGATCAGGAGCGTGCCGTGGCGGTCGCAAGCCTCGCGCACCAGTTTCCAGAAGCCGGGCGCCGGCGGGTTCGGGGTCGCCCGCATCGGCTCGGCGACGAGGGCCGCGAAATCGCCCTCCCGGCCGAGCACATAGGAGATCATGCTGGCGCAGGCGCGAGCCGAATCCTCCAGGCTGTTATGGCCATAGGCGCAGTGATGGTTCGCCCAGGGCGCGACATGCTCCGCGCCCGGCAGGAGCGGCCCGGCAATGCCGGAGCGGAAGGTCGCCTCGCCGCCGACGCTCGAGGCGCCGAAGCCCGCACCGTGAAACGCATCCCAGAAGGACAAGGTCTTGAAGCGCCCGGTTGCGGCGCGCGCGAGCCTGAGCGCCACCTCCACCGCATCCGAACCGCCCGTCGTGAACAGCACCTTGCCGAGATCGCCCGGGGCAAGGCGGCCCAGCGTCTCGGCCAGCTCGACCGCGGGCTCGCAGGTGAAGCGGCGCGGCGCGAAGCAGAGATCGTCGATCTGCTGCTTGATCGCAGCCTTCAGGCGGGGATGGCCATAGCCGATATGGTGGACGCTGTTGCCATGGAAATCCATGTAGCGGCGCCCGGCCGTATCCTCGATCCAGATGCCCTCGGCCTTGGCGATCGCCGTGACGCAGGGGCTCGACAGGCTCTGGTGCAGGAAGGCGTCCGCGTCGCGCTTCAGCAGGCTCTGCGTCGCCTTGTCATCGAGCCGCGCCGACCAGGCGCCGCGCGCCGCCGAGGTGTTCGACTCGCCTTCGGTATGCACGAGCTTGGCGGAAAGACCTGACATATCTGAAACTCCCGGGCCAAGGCGACGCGCCGGCGTTGCGGCGGGCGTTCCCCTGGCGACTGCTTTCGACTGGCGACTGCTTTCGATGTCGGCATCATCGCCGGCAATGGAGCATCTGAAAAATCGTTATTTTCGATCGACGCATAAATTGAATCGTTGCATTGATGCGTATCGCCTCCCCGGCTCCACCCTGCCCGGATCCCGCCATGCGCTATGTCCAGCTCCGTGCCTTCCACCAGGTCGCGCTCGCCGGCGGCTTCTCACGCGCCGCGAGCGAGCTGAACCTGACGCAGCCGGCGATCWCCGATCAGGTCCGCAAGCTCGAGGAGGAGTATGACGTGCTGCTGTTCAGCCGGCAGCACAGGCAGATCGCCCTGACCGCGATGGGCGAAAGGCTGCTCGCGATCACGCACCGCCTGTTCGATGCCGAGGACCAGGCGCGCGGGCTGCTCTTAGAGTCGCGCGCCTTGCGGCTCGGGACCCTGCGGCTCGCGGCCGATTCCGTCCATCATGTCCTGCATGTGCTGACGGCGTTCCGCGAGATCTATCCGGGTGTGCGGATCACGGTGAGCGCCGGCAATACCGAGACCATCGTGGCGCAACTGCAAAGCTACGAGGCCGATATCGGCGTCCTCGGCGACATGGCCCCGCACCGCGATTTCGAGTTCGTTGCGCTGAATGCAGCGCGGATCATCGCCGTCGTCGCAGCCGACCATCCCTTTGCCGCGCGCCGGTCGCTGTCGCTGGCGGAGCTTGCCGGCATGGCGCTCGTGATCCGGGAAAGCGGCTCGCGGACGCGCCGGCTGCTCGAACAGCGCGCGTCCGAGACCGGCGTCAGGCTGACCTACGCCATCGAGGTCGAAGGGCGCGAGGCTGCGCTCGACATCGTGGCGGCGAGTGGCGGCATCGGTTTCGTCTCGGAGGCCGAGCTGCGCGGCGATCGCGGCCTGGTGCGCATCGCCCTCGACGGGCCGCCGATCCTGATGGAGGAATCCCTGATCTGCTTGAGCGAACGCCGGGACAACAAGGCGATCAAGGCCTTTCTGGACGTCGCGCGGGATCTTTCTTGATCAGGCTGGACTAAACCCGCCCCGTTCCGTCTCGCACCACGCCCGCGCGCGCCAAGGGCTGACGGCAACGCAGCCGGTCCAAATCGTTGCTTTGAATGCAGCATCGGAAACCCGGTGGCGACTCTCTGCGAATCCGGCAAACCTGCCTTAACTACGATCCCGCATCCCATACACAAATGGTCGACGTCACTTGAAAGTATATTTGAAGCGGATGTCGCTTCGTGTCAGTATTCCCAGCAGAAATTGCGACACTCGATATCGCTGCCGCCTTCCGCCCTTGCCTATGCGTTCCTTGCCTATGTCTTCTGGTGGGTTCACGAGGGGCGTACCATGTCGGCTCAAGAACGCGGGCTTGCCCGTCTCATGCTTAAGATTCCTGCGTTCCGCAATCGCTTCGCACGAATGCAGGATCTACGGTTTCGCAGCGTCTGCGAGGAGTACGATCTCGTCTGGGAGGTGATCACCCAGTGGTCCCAGGACGGGCGCTGCGCGATGTTCAACTTCGACGATTACCGCCGCCTCGCCGCCTCGATCGAGAGCGACGCCATTGCGATGGCCGAGGCCGTTCCGGACCCCGGCACCATCGCCAAGGCGGCCAGTCCGCAGCTAACGCCATCGGCATCCTCGGAGTCCGACAAGCCGCCCCGCTGACAGACAGGCAACGCCTGTCAGCATCCGCCAAGCCTGGCACACTCTACCGGGGTCTTGCGGTGTCCGCTCGCGGTTCCCTTCCCCGCGAAATCCGGGCACAGGGCGCGCCAGTTGGGATTGTCGGCATGACGACGCTGCCTGTGATCCTGCGCGTCGGCCCCTCCCTCCGCGTCCTTCGAACGGCCCAGCGTCCCGCCGCAGGTCAAGCTGCATTCCGCCTCACAGGACCAGGACGCGTCCGCCGAACCCGGAGCGGAACAGGGCGTCATGGGCCTCCTGATCCGGATCAAAGCAGCAGTCCTGGACCAGACGCAGATCGTAATCCGCATCACAGGCCCAGGCGACGCTGGACAGGACCACGCCGGTGGTGCTGATCCCGGCCATGACGAGCGTGCTGACACCGCGCGTGCGAAGGTCGGCGTCGAGTGACGTGCCGTGGAAGACGCTGGCGCGCGGACAGGCATAGACGAGGTCACCCGGCTCGATCGCGAGGCCCGCGACGGGCAGACCGGTGCGAAATCGTCCGCTCGGGAGATAGGGCGTGATCTGGCGGTTGGTTCCCGGCGGGGCATGTTCATAGTCTGCGCCCAGCGAAAAATTCGGGAACAGCACCGGCCGGCCCGTGGCGCGCCAGCGCCGGATCAGTGCGTTGCACCGATCCAGCAAGGGCGATGGCTTCTCTCCGAACAGGATCTCGAACACGTCGACCTGATAATGCATGACGACGAGGGCCGCTCTCTCGATGTATTCGCCCCGAATATCGACCGACATCACAATCACCCCAAGTTGAATTTCAAGCGTTGTTTGACACGCGCTGCGGAAACACAGGCCTCGTCCTAGATTTCACTTTCTGATGAGAGACTGTGGCGCCATACAGTCAATTGCTCCACCGTCGATGTCGCCCCGCCGCAGACGATGACCAGGATGTTCTGGTAATCGGCGAGTTCCGCGACATTCTGGTAGAGCGTGGCGATGCTCGCCCCGCATGCCGGTTCGACGAGGATGCGATGGTCGTCCAGGAACCGCAGGCACGCCTCCACCGCCTGAAGATCCGAGACCACGGCGCAGTCGATGCGATGCTGTGCAAGAAGAGCAAAGGCATGCTCCGAGACCTGGCGCGCACCGAGCGAGGTGGCGATGCTCTCGATCGCTGGCAGAACGATGCGCTCGCCCCGGGCAACCGACTGGGCAAAGGAGGACGCGCCCGTCGTCTCCACCGCAAGAACGGGACAGTTCAGCGTGTGGCGCTGCAAGCCTTCGATGACGCCACTGAGCAATCCGCCGCCGCCGACGGAGAGAACGACGAGGTCGGGCTGCACTCCATCCTCGACCACCTCATCGATGATCGTCGAGTGCCCCCGCCACACCACCGGGTCGTCGAAGGGGTGGATGAACGCATCGCTCTCACCCAGCATCGCAAGCGCGCGCTCGTTTGCCTCCTGCCAGGACGCACCGTGGATCAGGACATCGGCCTTCATGTCCGAGATCAGGCGACAGGCTCTTGGCGATGTCGTCTCGGGGACGACAACCGTGACGGGGATGTCGAGCTCACGCCCGGCATAGGCGACGGCGATCCCGGCATTGCCGCCAGACGAGCTGACGAAGCGTTTCACGCCGCGCCTGGCATGGTCCTGACACGCAAGGCCAATTCCGCGGAGCTTGAAGGACCCCGAGGGCTGAAGGGATTCAAGCTTCAGCCACACCCTTCGCCCGCTCGCCCGGGAGAGAGCAGACGAGTGGTGTGTCGGTGTTCTGACATGGAGGGACATCATGACTTTCCTCTCCACCACCGTGGAGCCGAGACGATCGATCAGTGATCAGCAACGATTTTGCGGACGCTAAACATGCTCGCCGCCGCCATCGTTCAAAGGCGCCGTGGAATGCCGGACCTTGAGTTGCATGCCGACGGATAAGCGCTCCGATGCCGTTTCCGGCTGCTTGTCGGACATTTTCTTCAGCAGAAGCGTGGCTGCGAGCTGGGCTACTTTCGTGCCGTTGCCGCGCACGGCCGTGATCGATGGCGTCATGACTTCCAGGATACTGGCGTCACCGATCGACACGATCGACATGTCGCGCGGCAGCACGAGGCCGCGTTTCGCGCAGAAATGCAGGATACCGGGGATCTCGTCGATATTGGCGATGATCGCCGTGATCGGCCGCTCGCCACGGCATAGGGCCTCAAGCTTGCGGGCTCCGAATGCGCCCACCTCGAAGATACGACCTGCCGGCGGCTCCAGCCCCCGGTCTGCGAACGCCGCATCGAAACCGGCCCGCTGCTCCCGCCCGACCCAGGTGTCGAGGTGGCCGGCGACGAGCGCGATCTCGCGATGCCCCAGCGCGAGCAGATGCTCGGTTGCCCTGCGGGCGCCGACGCGATGCTCCGTCAGGACGGTATCGAAACCGCCATCGGGGCTGCGCTCCCAGAGCACCATTGGAATCGAGATGGCGGTAAGCCGCCGCGCCGTCTCCGGATCATTGTCGCGATTGACCGCCAGGAGCATGCCGTCGACGACGCGGTTCTGCAGCAGCGACAGGATCTCGGCCTCGCGGCTGTCGTCGAAATGCGTGCTGGCAACGATCAGCGTGTAGCCGGCGCGACGCAGGGTATTTTCCGCGGCGGCGATCATTTCAGCCGCTATGGGCTGGCGGATATCCGTGACGAGGCAGCCGACGGCGTAGCTTTTTCCGAGCCGCATGGAGCGCGCCACGGAATTGGGGTGATAGCCCAGGTCCTGGACGGCTTTGAAAACCTGCTCGCGCAAATGAGGCGCGACATTCTCGTTGCCATTGAGAACCCGTGAAGCGGTGCCGAGCCCGACACCGGCCCGGCTCGCGACGTCCTTGATCGTGATCGGCCTGGGCTCGTCCGCCGACTGCCTCGTCCCCATCTTAGCCACGCCAACCGTCCCTCTCCTGCCCCTGGCCGACATACACGTGCGGCAAGGAGCGCGCGAGCCGCGGGACCAGTTCGATGACCGTGATGCCGATCGCCTCCGCGAGATCATGGATCGAGATCTCGTCGGTGCCCTGCCGCCCCAGGACCACGACCTCATCGCCGGGCGCGACCTCGGAGATCCCCGTCACGTCGATGACCGAATGCTGAAAGGTCCGGCGCCCGAGCACGGGGCAGCGCCGGCCGTGGATCAGAACCTCGCCGAGCGGCGGAACATGGTTCAGCCCATCCCAGAAGCCGATCGGCGCGACCGCGGTCCGCATGCCGCGTTCGATGGCGATCGGCGCGCCATAGCCGATCCCCAGCACCGTTCCCGGAGGATGCTCCTGGACCTGGATGATCCGGGATTTCACGGCGGTGAGCAGAGGCGAGAGGCCGCCGCTCTCCATCCAGTTCTCGTCAAGCCCGCCGCCATAGATCAGGCGCCCGGGGTCGACCGCATTGAAGAGCATGTCGGGATAGGCCAGCACCACCCGGCTCGACGCCAGCATGAGGATGAGATCGTCGTGGCCGGCTGCCGCAGCATCGGCTGCCGCCTGCCGGAAGAGCTCTGCCTGGCGCCTGCTGATATCGGGATCATCGGGCGTGCTGAGATGCGAGTACAGGCCGCGCACCCTGACATGATCGGCAGCACGAAGGCGCTGCAGCACGCCGGGCCATTGCTCGGGGCGCAGGCCGTAGCGGCCAAGTCCGCAATCGACCTCGACAAAGACCTCGATCCGCTCGCCAGCCGTCAGCACCGCGTCCATATCGGCCATGCTCTGGACCGTGACCGTGGCGCCGAGCCTGGCGGCGGCCGGCAGATCGCCCGGCGTGGTCGACGCGAACAACAGGACGGGAAGCGTCGTGCCGGTGCTGCGGATCGAAACGACTTCGTCAGGGCTGCCGGCGCAAAAGCCGTCGACGCCGGCCCGTTCCGCGGCCTTCGCGACCGCGGCGGCGCCAAAGCCGAAGCCGTCGCCCTTGCAGACGAAGTAGATGCGAACATCCCGTCCGACCAGACTGCGCGTTGCCGCGACATTCCGGCTCAATGCACCGAAATCGAGCTCCGCCCAGCTTGGGCGCAGGAGCCGGGCGAGATCGTGCCGGCGGCAATCGGTCCGGTTGTGGCCCGGATCGATTGCCGAGAGTGCGACTTGCGCCGTCATGCCAGCTCTCCCTCATATTCCGGGCTCAGCGCCGCCCGGCCCTGATCCCCTTCCATGAAGAGACGGAGCTGCGCTTCCGCCAGTTTCGGCAAATCGGACGCCAGGCCATCGCGACGAATGTCCGTTGCGACCCGGTCTGCGCGACCGTTCGCTCCGGTGACGACACCATAGACGTCGCGGGCGAACTCCCTGGTGAAGCGGCCGTCGCGGACATCGGCTGCGACATGGTCCGGGTCACGCTCGAGCGGATCGCCATTGCCTGCCCCACCCGGGGCGACATGGGTGAAGAGATCGCCCTTGCTGAGAGCGAGCGTCCGCATCGGCATCACCGGGAGCAGTTCAGTCGTGCCGTTCCGATCGATGATATTGAGCGATGGAGAGCCCGGACATCCGCCGAAGAGGCCCGGCGGCAGATGCGCGCGCCGGTCGGAACGGATTGTCAGCTGCGCGTCATCCCCGAGGATACGGTACGAGCGCGTGATCGCCATGCCGCCACGGCGGCGGCCGGCACCGCCTGAATTGGCAACGAGACCATAGCTCTCGATCCGCAAGGGATAGCGCGCCTCGATCAGTTCGATCGGCATGTTCGAGAGGTTCGCGCCGGGGTTGGCGATACCGTCGACCCCGTCCTTCGTGGCCCGGCCGCCCCAGCTTCCGAGAATGCCATCGGTGATCAGCCAGGTCTTCCCCTCGTGGATGCCGCTGAGCGACACGGCGGAGGGCCCGCCTTCGCCGGCGGCAGGCATCCGGTCCGG
The DNA here is from genome assembly GCF_056401655.1 of Allobosea sp. P4_E12. Classification (NCBI taxonomy): domain Bacteria; kingdom Pseudomonadati; phylum Pseudomonadota; class Alphaproteobacteria; order Hyphomicrobiales; family Alloboseaceae; genus Allobosea; species Allobosea sp. P4_E12. The sequence continues at coordinate 39,702 of NZ_JBFUIY010000003.1, forward strand.
CACGATCTGGGCAAACGCATTGAACAGCACATCGAGCATCCGATAGGCCATGACGCCGCGGGCTGCGCAGGCCGCCGGCGGACGCGGGTTGACGATGGTGCCGAGCGGAGCCACGACCCGAACCGGCCGCGTATAACCCTCGCAGTTTGGAACCGCCGCCTGGACGGCGCAGCGCAAGGCGGCATAGGCGACCGAATAGGTGATCGCCACGGGTCCGTTGATGGCGCCCGGCACCTCCCCGCTGGTCCCCGTCCAGTCGATCTCAAGCTCGTCGCCCGCAACCGTGATCGTGACCTTGAAGCGGATCGGCCCGCCGCCCTCGCCGAGGCCGTCGATGAAATCCTCGGCCTCATAGACGCCGTCAGGCATCGCGCGGATCTCGTCGCGGACGAGCTTTTCCGCGTAATCGTGCAGTTCCGCCAGCATTCCGCGCATGGCCGGCGCGCCGTATTTTTCGAGCACCTTGCCGAAGCCGCGTTCGGCGGCGGCGCAGGCGGCGATCTGGGCCCGAAGATCGCCCAGAACCTGTTCCGGAACGCGGGAATTGACCTCCAGGAAAGCCAGGAGGTTCTCGTCCATCCGGTCTTCCTGCATCACCTTGATGAGCGGGATCCGCAATCCTTCCTGGAAGATCTCGGTGGCATGCAGGGCCATGCTGCCCGGCGCCATGCCCCCGAGATCAGTGTGGTGGACGAGGCTCGCAACGAAGCCTTCGACATGGCCGGCGTGGAACACGGGCTTGACCAGATAGACGTCCGGCAGATGCATGCCGCCGGCACCGTAGGGGTCGTTGGTGATGTAGCCGTCGCCCGGCTGCATCGTCCCGCCGAAGCGTTTCAGGATGTTGACCATCACACTCGGGAACGAGCCGAGATGCACCGGATTGGTCAGGCCCTGGGCGATGATCAGGCCGTTTCGATCGCAGAGCGCCGTCGAGTAGTCCATCGAGTCCCGGACGATCGGCGAATAGGCGCTGCGCAGGATGACCAGCGCCATCTCGTCGGCGATGGAGGCGAGCGCGTTCTTGACGATCTCCAGGGTCACCGGATCGGAGCGCGACATTTCGGGGGCAGAATGGGGGGCACTATGAGGGGCGAGCATGACGTCACCTTTCCGAGGCTGTGAGTACGAGATTGCCCAATTCGTCGAGACCCGCCGTCCAGCCAGGAGGAACCACGCAGGTGGCGTCGTATTCCTCGACGATCAGCGGGCTTTCCCGGTCGCCGGCCGCGAGGTCGAGACGCGTGATGATCGGCGTCTCCAGGTGCCCCCAGTCCTGCCCGAACCAGCAGGTCCGCATCGACGGAGAACCCGCCACCCCCGTTCGCGCGTCCGGGGCTGACGGCCGATAGGCGTCGGTCCTGTCGCTGCGGGGACGGCCGGTCACGCGGATATTGACGATCTCGAGCGGATCGCTCGTCGATGCATGGCCATAGGTCTGCTTGTGCTCACGGTGGAAGGCCGCGCCCATGGCGGCGATGTCGATGGGGTCGCCCGGACGGTCTGTCAGCCCGATCGTCAGCTCATAGGCCTGCCCGGCGTAACGCAGGTCGGCAAGGCGGTCGATTTCGATGTCCGCTCTGGTGAAGCCATCGGCCTCGAGGCCGGCGAACATGCTGGTCTCGAGCTTGCGGTAGGCCGTATCGAGCCTGTCGGAATCGATCGCCTCAAGCGCGCAGAAATAGGTCTGCATCAGGTCGTGCTCGGTCGTCGAGTAGAGCAGGCCAAGCGCGCTGAAGACGCCGGGATGGGACGGGACGACGACACGCTTCATGTCGAGGAGACGCGCGATCTCGGCGGCCACCGCCGGACCGTTGCCGCCGAAGGCGAAGAGGGTGAAGTCGCGCGGATCGCGGCCGCGATAGGTCGAGACCGCCTTGACGGCTCGCATCATCGTCGAGGCCGCGATGGCGTAGACGCCATGGGCGGCCGTCTCGAGGTCGAGCCCCGTGGGGGCGCAGACCTGCTCGCTGATCGCACGCCGCGAGCGCTCCGCATCGAGGCGCACGGCGCCGCCGGCGATGTATTCCGGATTGATGTAGCCGAGCACGACGAGCGCGTCGGTCAGCGTCGGGCGGGTTCCGCCCGTGCCGTAGCAGGCCGGGCCCGGGACGGCGCCGGCACTGTCGGGACCGACCTGGATCAGGCCGCCGGCATCGACCCGGATGATGCTGCCGCCGCCGGCGCCGATCTCGGAGACGTCGATGAAGGGCAGCTTCACCGCGTGCCCACCGCCCTTGATCAGCTTGCTCGATATGTTGATCCCGGCCCCGACCTCGTACTCCGTCGTGCGCGCGGGCTGGCCCTGCTCGATGATCGCGGCCTTGGCGGTCGTCCCGCCCATGTCGATCGTGATGATATCGTTCGAACTTCCCGCCGCGCCGATGCGGGCGGCGGCGATGACGCCGGCAGCGGGACCGGACTCGATGATGCAGGCCGGCTTCTCGCTCGCGGACAAGGCACTCATCACCCCTCCGCTCGACTGCATGACCTGCAGCGGTGCGTGAATGCCGGCGTCGCGCAGCCGCGTCGACAGGGCACGCAGATAGGAGCGCACGACGGGCCCGAGATAGGCGTTGACCACCACCGTGCTCGTACGCTCGTATTCGCGGATCTCCGGCAGGACATCGCTGGAGCAGCTGACGAAGACCTCGGGGCCGAGCATCCCGGCGAGAATCTCGCAGGCCCGCCGCTCGTGCTGCGGGTTGGCATAAGCGTGCAGGAAACTGACCGCGACCGCGCGTGTGTCGCTCGCCGCGATGCTGCGCGCCGCCTCGACGACGCTGTCCTCGTCCAGGGGCAGGACGATGTCGCCATGGGCTCCCATGCGCTCGGCAATCTCGTAGCGCCGATGGCGCGGCACCAGCGGCGTCGGCTTCTCGTAATTCAGATTGTAGAGCTCGGGCATGCGCAGCCGGCCGAGCTCGAGGACGTCGCGGAATCCGCGCGTCGTCAGCAGCGCGGTCGTGGCGCCCTTGCCCTCCAGGATCGCGTTGGTTGCCACGGTCGTGGCGTGCACGACCTCCTCGATCTCGGTCGGCTTGCCGCCGATGCGAGCCAGCAACGCAAGCACGCCCTCGACGATGCCGCGGCTGTAGTCGTCGGGCGTCGACGGTCGTTTGAACGAATGGACCGTCTGACCGTTCTCCAGGAAGGTGATATCCGTGAAGGTGCCGCCGATATCGGCACCCACTCGAAACGAGCGCGCTGTCATAGGTTGGTCTCCGCTAGGTTTTGGACCGAGATGGGCGCTGCGTGACAACGGACGAGCCGATCGCCGAGGTGAACCTCGGGTGGCTCGCTTTGCGCACAGATCGGAATCCGGTTGCTGCAACGGGGTTCGAAGGGGCAGCCGCCATGGCGGGCCGCTTCGGGCAGTGGCGGTTCGGCCGGGCGATTGCGCCCGGCGAGCCCGCGCGGAATGGCGGCGACCAGGCGCTGCGTATAGGGATGCGCCGGCGCCGCCAGAATCTCTGCGGCAGGACCCATTTCGACGATACGGCCGGCATGCATCACCAGCACGCGGTCGCAGAACGCCCCGACGAGCCCGAGATCGTGGCTGATGATCACCAGCGTCAGGTGCCTGTCGCGATGCAGCTGCTGAAGCAGCGCAATGATCTCGTTCTGCACGGAGACGTCGAGAGCCGATGTCGGCTCGTCGGCGATCAACACCTCCGGCTGTCGGGCGAGCGCGCGGGCGATCCCGATCCGCTGCTTCTGGCCGCCCGATAGCTGATGCGGCAGCCGATCGAGCAGTTCCGGCCCGAGACTGACCTGCGCCAGCAGGGCATCGAGCGCTCCCGGCGCGAGCGGCCCGCCGAAGGCTTCGCTCAGGCTGCGCGCGACGGTCTTGCGCGGGTTCAAGGCCGTGTGAGCGCCCTGGAAGACGAACTGCACGCGGTTTCGGAAACGCTGCCAGTCCGCGGCCGCAAAGCTCGCAAGATCGCGTCCTTCGAACGAGACCTGACCGCTGCTCGGGCGGTCGAGCCCGACGAGAAGCCGCGCGAGCGTCGACTTGCCGCTGCCGCTTTCGCCGACGATGCCGAGCACGTCGCCGGCCCGGACGTCGAAGCTCGCCCCGAGCAGAGCCGACGTCGTCCTCCGGTCGAGCAGGCGCGCCAGCGCCGAACGCGCCAGGGGGTAGCGCCGGCTTGCGCCTGCGGCGGCAAGGAGCGGCGGCGGGACTGTTTCGGCTTGGCTCATCTCAGGCGCTCCGCCAGCAGGCGCTGACATGGCCGCCCTCACCCCGCAGGCTCGGCCGCAAGTTGCAGTCCGTGTCAGCCAGAGGGCAGCGCAGCAGGAAATCGCAGGCGCCTTCGCCGGGGTTCCCGGTCAGGCGACCGGGCTCAGCGGCGCGCAGCGGGCGGCCTGGCCTTGGCACGGAGTCCAGCAGGAGACGCGTGTAGGGGTGACGCGGAGACGTGAAGATCGCCTCCGTGCTGCCGGATTCGACGATCCGGCCGCGATACATCACCGCGATCTGGTCACAGAACTCCGCGACCAGATCGAGATTATGCGAGATGAACAGCAGGGTGATCCCGAATGTCGCGCTGATGTCGCGCAGCAGCGCAACCACCTGGGCCTGAACGGTGACGTCGAGCGCCGTCGTCGGCTCGTCTGCGATCAGCAGGCGCGGCCGGCAGGCGATGGCCATCGCGATCAGCACGCGCTGGCGCATGCCGCCGCTGAGCTCATGGGGATATTGGCCGCTCCGGCGGCGCGGATCGTCGATACCGACCTTGCCGAGGAGCTGTTCGGCCTCCGACCAGGCCGCCCCGGGGCCCGGATCGTCATGGCTGCGAATGGCGTCGACGAGTTGCCGGCCGATCGTGAAGGCGGGATTGAGGGCGGTCATCGGATCCTGGAAGATCATGGCCACCTTGCGGCCACGCAGATCGCGACACGCGCTCTCGGGAATGGCCGTGATGTCCTGCCCTTCGAGGCTCATCGCGCCCCCCACGACCCGGCCCGAGCGCCCAAGCAGGTGCATGATCGCCAGCGCGGTGACGCTCTTGCCCGAGCCCGACTCGCCGACGATCGCGAGTTTTTCGCCGGCCCGCACCTGGAGGGTGACGCCGTGAACCACCGTCCGGGCCGCGGCGCCCTGACCAAAGCGATGGACAGGTCATTCAGGGACAGCATGGGCGCGCTCATAGTGCCGGTCCCCCATCACGCCGCCGGGGATCGAGCACCGTCCGCAGGGCGTCGCCGACCAGGTTGAAGCCGATCACGGTGAGGAAGATCGCCAGGCCCGGCCAGGTCGCGACCCACCATTCGTCGGAGAAGGCGAGCGAGCGCGCATCGGCCAGCATTCCGCCCCAGCTCGGGGTCGGTGGCTGCACGCCGAGACCGATGAAGCTGAGCGAGGCTTCGATGATGATGCCGATGCCGATCAGCACGCTCGCCTGGACGAAGATCGGCGAGAGGATGTTGGGCAGGATATCGCTGGCCATGATGGACCAGGACCCCGCGCCCTGCAGGCGCCGCGCTGCGACGTAATCCGCCCTGGCCTCGGCCAGGGCCAGGCCATGGGCGACGCGCGCCAGCCCGGGGATGAACAGCAAGCCGACGAGGAGAATGATCTTGGCTTCGTTGGGGAGCACGAGCGGCCCCAGCTGCACCGACCCGGTGCCGAAGATTCCGACGATCGCGATCGCCCAGACGAGCAGCGGGATCGCCGCGAAGATATCCATCAGGCCGAGCAGGACGGTCTCGACGAGCGTGCCGCTGTAATACCCGGAGAGGATACCGACCAAGAGCCCGCCGGAGAGGCCGATCGCGACGGTCAGTACACCGATCATCAGGGATCCACGCGCGCCCCAGACGAGCCGGGCGAGGATATCGCGGCCGACCTCGTCCGTGCCCAGCAGGAATGACGGACCCGGAGGCTCCAGCCGATGCTCCATCATCAGATCGAGGGGATCGTGCAGAGGGAGCCAGGGGGCGAGAAGCGCAGCCAGGACGACGAAGCCGACGATGACCAACCCGACCAGGCCGATGCGCGTCTGAGCAAGGCGGCGCATCGTGCCGGTGAGCCCGGACAGCCGGGGCACGGCGCGGATGCCGGCGGCCGCTGCCACGGGCGGAGATGCTGTCGAACGCGCGGCGTCAAGCATGTCTCAGCCTCGGGTTGATCAGCCGCTGGACAAGATCAGCAGCGAGATTTGAGAGGATGAACATCACCGTGACGACCAGAACGGTGGCCTGGATCATCGGATAGTCGCGTTGCGTGATGGCGGTCAGCAGGGCCCGCGAAAGACCCGGTATGTTGAAGACCAGCTCGATGATGATCGCCCAGCCGAACATGTAGCCGAACGACATGCCGGCGACGCTGACGAAGGGTGGAAGTGCGTTCTTCACCACGTAGCGCGCGACCAGACTGCGTCTCAAGCCGAGAGCATGCGCGGTGCGGACGTAGTCCTGGCCCAGGATCTCGATGACGGAGGCGCGCATCAGGCGGCTGAGCGCACCGATATAGTAGAGCGCGATCGACAGGGCCGGCAGCACCAGGGAGGTGAGATGRGCGTGCCAGCCTTCCGAGAGCGGCGTGATCCCGATCGGCGGCACCCAGCCCAGCCTGACGGCAAAGACGCGGATCAGGATCAGGGCGAGCCAGAATCCCGGGACCGACACCGCCATCAGGGATAGCACCCTGATCAGGTGGTCCGGCCAGCGGTCTTCCGTCAGCCCGGCGACCAGGCCGAGCGGAATCGCGCCGGCCAGCGTCAGGAGAAAGGTCGCGACCACCAGTTCGACTGTGACCGGCAGGCTCTCGCGCAGCTCGAGGTCGATCGAACGGCCGGTGATATAGGAGGTGCCGAAGCCCGAGCGGGGAAGCTGCGCAACCCATGCTGCGTATTGGGCGGGCAAAGCGCGGTCGAGACCGCGATCGCGCTCGAACTCATGGATCTGCTCGACGGTGGCGTCCGTGCCGAGCACGATCCGCGCCGGCGAGAGCGGGGTCAGCCGCGTGAGCGCGAAGAGGAGCGCGCTGACCACGACGAGCACGGCAAGACTGCTGAGAATGCGACTGGCAAACCACATGGTTTCTCGCCTCAGCGGAGATCGGCCACGGCCGCGTCGGTCAGGCGCAGCGTGATCCCGGTATTCGGCTCGAAGCCCTGCACATTGCTGCGCCAGAGGTTGAAGCTGTGGACGGCTCCGATCCAGGTCGACGGCGAGTCCGCCGCCAGGATCGCCTGCATATCGGCCAGGATCGGTCCCAGAGACTTTTCGTCGTCGACACGGAAGCTCTCGGTCAGAAGCGTATTGAGCCGCTCGTTGCTGTAGCCGGAGCTGCGCGTCATCACCTGGTTCGGTGTATAGATGCCCTGAATGATGAAGGTGGGATCGGAGGGACCGATGACCGCCATGAGCGCGGAGGTCTGGTTGCCGCCAAAAACCTGCTCGATGAGTTGGCCGGTCTCGAGCGGCTGGAGTTTGACCTTGATTCCGAGCCGGGCCAGCGATGCCTGGATGAAGAGGGCCGCGTCCGCGACGTCCAGCAGATAACCCTGCGACGAATAGAGCAACTCGAATTCGGCCCCGGACGCATAACGGGATTTGGCGAGATGAGCCTTCGCTCTTTCCAGGTTGAAGGCCAGGTCTTCAGCCGCCTTGGCATTGTACCACCAGGCCGAGGCGGGAGCGGGCACAGCCGAGGGCTCGACCAGACCGTTGAAGATCTTCTCGGCGATGGTCTTGCGATCGGTCGCCAGCGAAACCGCCTTGCGGAAATCGGGGTCGTCGAACGGTGGCTTTCGGGTGTTGTGGATCATCAGCATCATGCTGCCGAGCGCCGGACGGCTCGCCCCGGTGATGCCCTGCGCCTTGGCCTGCCGCAGTCGCAGATAGTCGCGGACCGGCGGCGCCCCGATGATGTGGACCGATTTCGACATCAGCGACGCGATGCGGGCCGCCTCCTCGGAGACGATCCGCACGCGCAACCGGTCCCAGCCCGGGAGATCCTTGCGCCAGTAATTCGGGTTGCGGCGGAACTCGACGACATCGTTGGACCGCGCGGAGACGAAGATGCCGGGCCCGGTTCCCAGGCCCTCAGGCCTCTGCTGGAAGATCTCGTTGCCGTATTTCTCGCGGCTCCCGGCCGGAAAGATACCCATGTATTTGGTCATGTAGTCGAGGAAGGGCCGGAACGGCGCCTTCATCTTGAAGCGCACCTTGTGGCGCGCCAGGATCTCGACGGATTCGATATTCGTCCAGACCGAGCGCCGCAGCGCCTTGTTGGCCGGGTCGAGAATATAGTCGTAGCTGTACTTCACGTCCTCGGCCGTGAAGGGCTGTCCGTTCTGAAACGCGACGTCGTCCCGCAGCTCGAAGATGTATTCGGTCCGGTCTTCGGAGATCGCGGGCAGCGACTTTGCAAGCAGTGGCCGCCGCCGCCCCTCCCCGTCGATCTCGATCAGATTCTCGAAGATGAGCTGATTGACCACCATGGCATCGTGGTTGCCCTGGTTGATCGGATCGAAGGTCGACGGGTTCGAAGGGATAGCCACGACCAGGGATCGCTCATCCGCCGCCTGCGCCGGGAATGGCAGCCCCAGCCCGCCAACGGCTGCCGCCCCGCCCCGGAGGAAAGCACGGCGATCGAGAGAGTCATAAATCATGGCAATTCCCTCGTGGAAACGTTTCCATCATTAGTGGAAACGTTTCACCAAGAATCTTCCTTGTCAAGTGGCCTACCTCGCGGGTCAGCACATGTGCTCGAACGGCCCATGCCCGCCACGGGCGCGAGCAGCCAATCCCGATCGCAGCACAACCAGAGCAAAAATCGACGGAGCGACAGCTCCGTAACGGTTCAGGCGAACCGAGCCAGCCCTCTCAAGACAGCCACCCTTGGGAGTGCGGCTCGGCTGGAGTTTGCGCCTTGACCTTTCCGGCAGATCACAACAGATGGGCGTGTGAATGTTTTCATGACGTAACGTTTCGAACATTCGGTAGTTCAGGCGTTGCCGGTTCCGGATGGATAGGCAGATTTGACGTCATGATCCTTGGCCGGGACGAGCCCTCCCCTGCACGATCCCGGCACGGGGCGCGGCCGTCGCGAGTGCCGGCATGACGACGCTCTCCATGATCCTGCGCGTCGGCCCCCTCCTTGCCATCATCCTGATCGACAGCATCGGCTACACGATCGTCGTGCCGGTCCTTGCCGCGGCGCTCATCGGCGATCAGCCCCTGATGATGGCGGCAGCGCCTGCCGGCCTGCGCTATCTCGTCTATGGCGTCGCGCTCGGCCTCTACGAACTCGTCATGCTCTATGCCGCGCCGGTGCTCGGAGAGATCTCCGACCGCATCGGGCGAAAGCGGATCCTGATCCTTTGCATGCTCGGCATGGCCTTGAGCTTTGCGCTGATCGGCGGCGCCATCGCCTATAACCTCGTCGCCCTGCTGCTGATCGGCCGCTTCATCGGAGGGGCCACGGCAGGCAGCCAGGCCGTCGCACAGGCCGCTGCCGTGGATGCGAGCAGCAGCCAGACGCGCGCGCTCACGCTCAGCCTCTGCCTGTTCGCGTCGTCGCTGGGCTTCATCGTCGGCCCGCTGATCGGCGGCGCGTTCTCGCATGATGCCGCTGCTGTCCTGAGCGATTTCATCCTTCCGATGGCCCTGACCGCCGGTGGCGCCCTGATCGGCCTCGTCCTGATCGCGACGACATTCCAGGAGGCACGCGAACCTCCCGCGCAGGCCGACCCGACGCCGATCAATCTGCTGATGGGAGTGGCGGGGTTTCGCGCGGCGCTGCGCGATCCTGCCATCCGCCATCTGATGCGGGTGTTCGGCCTGATGCAGACCGCCTGGGGAACCTATTTCCTGTTCCTGCCCAGCCTGGTGCTGAACCGGTTCGGCGAGGATGCGGGCACCATCTCATTGCTCATGGCCACGCTCGGCATCGGCTTTTGCATCGCCTACGGCCTCTGTCTGCCCGTGCTCGAGAAGCGGTTCGACCCGCGCGCCATCGCGACATGGTCCTTATGGAGCACTGCCGGGCTGATCGCGGCCTCGCTCGCCGTCCCCCGCCTCGACCTGCTCTGGATCATCGCCTTTCCCACGGCGATCACCGTATCGGTCGCCTATGGTGCGATCATCACCCTGTTTTCCCGGGCCGTCAGCGATGATCGCCAGGGCTGGGTCCTCGGGATCGCGATCGCGATCAATGCGCTCGTCTGGGGCCTGTCTTCGATTCTCAACGGCGCCCTGAGCGCGATCAGCTATCTCGCGCCGTTCGGGCTGTGCCTCGCCACGCTGGCTGCCAGCGCGTTCCTGATGTCATCGCCAAAGGCATCGCCTGCCGCTGCGCGCCAGATTTGACGGGGATTTCCATGTTCCACCGCATTTTCGAGGATACGGCGCGGCGCCTGCCCACGGCACTGGCGATCAAGGCCGGTGAACGGCGGCGGAGCTATGCCGAGCTCGATGCCTGGGCCCACGAGATCGCCACAGCCATCCGTCAGTTCCTGCCCGCCGGCGAGAGCACATCCGAGGCAAGGCTGATCGGCCTGTGCATGCCACGCGGCATCGCGGCTGTCGCGGGCATCCTCGGCATTCTCAAGGCGGGATGCGCCTGGGTGCCGCTTGATCCGTCCTATCCCGAGGACCGCCTGCGCTTCATGCTGGAGGACGCAGCCGCGCCCGTGGTGCTGACGCTGGACGCGACACATGATGCGGCCTTCCTCCGCGAATCCGGCTGCGCGCTCCTGAATCTCGACAGGCCCCTGCCGGCAGCGGGCAGCATGCCGGCGGCACCGCCCGATGATCCCGAGCGCACGGCCTACGTCGTCTACACCTCTGGTTCGACCGGCCGACCCAAGGGCATTCTCGGCTCGCATTCCGCGATGCTCAGCCGCTTTGAATGGATGTGGCAGGAATTCCCGTTCGAGAGCGGCGAAATCTGCTGCAGCAAGACCGCGCTCAATTTCGTCGACTCGATCTGGGAAATGCTCGGCGGCCTGCTGAAGGGCATTCCCAGCGTCGTCGCCGATGATGCGACAGCGCGCGATCCGTTCCAGCTGCTGCAGCTTCTCGCCGATGAGCGCATCACGCGCCTCATCCTGGTGCCATCCCTGCTGGCGGCCCTGATCGAGGCTGCCCGCGCCACCGGCACTCGCCTGCCCCGTCTGCGCTATCTGACATCGTCAGGCGAACTGCTTCCGAGCGACCTTGCCCGCCAGGTCACGGAACTCGGCGAGAGCGTCACGCTGATCAATCTCTACGGCTCCTCGGAGATGGCGGCCGACGCCACCTGCTGCACCGTCACCCCCGCTGCATTGACGGGCAAGATCGTCTCGATCGGCAAGCCGATCGGGCGGATGCGCATCCATGTCGTCGACGACCATCTCCAGCCCGTCGGTCCCGGCGTCGCGGGCGAACTCTGCGTCTCAGGCCCAGGGCTTGCGAAAGGCTATCTCGGACGCCCGGACCTGACCGGCCAGGCCTTCATTCCCAATCCGTTCGCAGAGCCCGGTGAACGCGAGCATGCGCGGCTGTTCCGGTCCGGAGACATGGTCTCGACCCGGCCCGATGGCGAGCTCGACTATATCGGCCGCAAGGATTTCCAGATCAAGATCAGGGGCTTCCGCATCGAGCCCGGCGAGATCGAGACGACGCTCGCAGCCCATCCGAAGATCCGTGCCTGCGCCGTCAGCGCCGCGGAAACGGCGGGAGGACGGCAACTCGTCGCCTTCTGCGTCTTGCCGGCTGCCGACAGCTTCGACAGCACCCTGTCCAGTGAATTGCGCCGATTTCTGCTGACGCGCCTGCCCGACTACATGGTGCCTTCGCGCTTCATCCAGATCGGGGCGCTGCCGCGGCTTCCCAACGGCAAGCTCGATCGCAACGCCCTGACGGTGAGCGACGAGGCCCCCGTCGTGGAGGAAGCCGACGCGACCTCGACCGAGATGGAGCGCCGCCTTCTGGCGATCTGGAGGGCGGTGCTCGGGCAGTCCCGCGTCGGCATGGACGACAATTTCTTCGAGATCGGCGGCGATTCCATCCAGGCTTTTCGCGTTGCGGCGCGTGCGCGAGCCGATTCCGTCGTTCTGACGCCGGCCGATATCCACGACTATCCGACGATCCGCGCTCTCGCCGCCCTGCTCCAGGGCAGGACGAGCGTTGCCAGCGCATGGACCACCCCCGGCGCGGTCTCGCCGCTCAGTCCGATGCAGAGCTATTATTTCACCTGGGCCAGGCCGAACCCCGACATGTTCAATGTCGGCTTCATCACCCGTCTTGGCGCCATGCTCGACCCGTCCCTGCTGCAGGGCGCACTGAACGACGTCGTCGCCCATCACGATGCGCTGCGCCTGCGCTTCACGAAGAGCGCTGATGGCCACTATGCGCAGCACTATATCGCGCTGCCGGAGGCCCAGCGCGTCCCGGTGCACGTGCTTGCCTTGCCCGTAGCGCCCCTTGAGACGCAGCTCGGCTTCATCGGCAGCGAGATCGAGCGGCTGCACGCGACGCTCGACATTGCAAACGGCCCCGTGATGACGGTCGCCCTGTTCGCCGATCCCGATGGCAGCAACCACCATCTCTTCCTGACGATGCATGAGCTCGTCACGGACGCCCTGTCCCTGCAGGTCACGCTCGAGGATCTGCGCACCGCCTATGATGCCCTCGAAGCCGGCAAGCCCGTCGTGCTGCCTGCCAAGACCACGCCCTATCACCAATGGGTGGAGCAGGTGATCGCCTATGCGCGAAGCCCGCAGGCCGAGGCGCAGCTCGATTACTGGATCGGCGAGGCGAGCGACGCCCTGCCCTTCCCGGAGGATGCGCAGGTCGAGGGAGCGTTGCAGCGTGACATCGACAGCCACGGCTTCGAGGTTCTCGATGCAGGCGAGATGGCAGGCCTGCGCGAGCGGCTGGGCGGCGCGGCTCAATCGACCCTGATTCACGCCATCGTCGCCAGTCTCGCCGTCACGGCCAACCGGTTGTCGGGCCAGCGCAACCTGATCTTTCACAAGGTCGCCCATGGCCGGGAGAGCTGCATCCGCGCTGCCGATCCCTCGCGCACGGTCGGCTGGTTCATCACCCACACGCCGATCACCGCCCGCCTGCCCGATGGCGAGCTCGACAGCGAGCCGGCGCTCGCCGCAGCGCTCGAGGCGGTCGCGGCGCAGTACCGCGCCATCCCCGACAATGGCATCGGACACAGCGCGCTGCGCTACTATTCAAGCGATTCGCGGGCCGAGCTCCTGGCGCGCGAGGACAAGGTGCGCACGTTGTTCCAGTATATCGGCAATGTCTGGGAGGATAATTACGACGGCGTGCGCTTCCTCCCGCCTCACCCGTCGCTGATGGACGTTCCCGATACGGTCGCGGCAGGCAACCTCGCGGATTACCATCTGCACGTCTATGCCTATGTGATGAATGACTGCTTCCGCATGAAGTTATTCTATACGCGCCCGAATTACCGGAGCGAGACCATCCTTGCGATGGCGGAGATCTTTACCGGATCGATGAAAGCCATGCTGGTGCCGGGATGGCGCGCCAACTGACGCTGGCGAGCGACATCGCGGACGGGCACCTCCTGCTCGCCCGGGCACAGCTGCCCGAATTGACGGATGCGCTGCCAAAGGGCACGCAAGGCAGCGTGCACCTGCTCAGACTGGCGCAGATCGCTCGTCGCGATTGGGCCTTGCTGTCAGGGTTGCTGGACGCGGCGGAAAGGCAGCGCGCGGCACGTTTCCGGTTCGAGGCCGACCGGGACGCTTATATCGCGGCCCATGGCCTGCTGCGGCTCGCCATCGCGTCCCGGCTGGGAGCCAACCCGGCGGAGCTGCACATCAGCCACCGGGCAGGCAAGAAACCCGCCCTGACCACGAAACCCGCCCTGATCGAGCATCGATCCGATGCTGGGGTTCCGCCGATCGATTTCTCGCTGTCGCACACACGCAGCTGCGTCGGCTGCATCATTGCCGACGGGATCAGCGTCGGCATCGACATCGAACCGACGCGCGATCCGCCCTCCGAGGGTGAAGGCCCGCTCTCGCCCCACGAGATCGCGTGGCTGCGCACAAGGCCGCCCCGGTCTGCCGCAGCCGAGTTCACCAAGCTCTGGTGCCGCAAGGAGGCGCTGCTGAAGTCGCTCGGGTCGCGCGAGCCGATGAGCATGAGCAGGTTTTCCGCCATTCCAGGGCAAGCCATCGCGCTTCCAGCGGGAAGCGGTTTTCCCGCCCAGGACATCAGCGTCACATCGCACCTGACAGATGACGGCATCCATATCGCGATCGCAGTGCGATCCGCCGTCCGCTAATCTGAGGCCGATCAGCGTTTCCAGGACGCGTGCCCTTGCCGTCCCGGCTCGCAGCGTGCGAGCACGCGCCGTCTCCCGACGACAGCTGGTCGCCTGCGCATTGCTCCGGGCGCGGGTTGGCACGAGATCGGCACTGAGGCTGCGCGCTTGACGTGATCGATATCAATCGTATTGTGATCGAAATCGCTCAAGCCACATTTTCTCGCCGAGGCCAGGTTGCAGCACGCCTCTTTCCCTCCTTCGGACGACGACGATCCCGAAGGCGAAGACGTCGCCTCGGAACGCGTCCCTTCCGCTCCCGAGCGCCAGGCGCTGGTCCTGCAGCATTTGCGAACGCATCTCTTCGTCGACGTTCAGGCGTTGCGGCGGGAGCTTTCAGCCTCCACCGCCACTATTCGCCGTGATCTGACCGAGCTGGAGGCACGCGGCTTGCTGCGACGGACCCATGGCGGAGCCGTCAGCGTCAATCAGGTCACGTTCGAAAACACCAATTCCGTCCGGGCGCAGAGCCATGCGGATGAAAAGGGGCGCATCGCCGAGATCGCGGCCGGGCTCATCGTCGATGGCGACGCGGTGCTCATCGATAGCGGCACCACCGCGCTCGAGGTCGCGCGCCGGATCGCGGGCAACCCGACACTGACCTTCGTCACCAATGGAGCGGACGTGCTGGCGGTCCTTGCCGCGGCCGGCGCCCGGCAGATCCATGTCATCGGCGGCGAATATGTCGACATCAATCACTCCTTCGCGGGTTCGCTTGCGGCCGAGATGGTCCGAAAATTCAACGTCGACAAGGCGGTGCTCAGCGTCTCCTCGGTCGATCTGAAGCGCGGCCTGATCTGCACGCAGCAGCCGGCAGTGGCCGCGGTGCAGCAGGCGATGATCGATATCGCTCAGACGGTGATCGTCGTCGCCGACCATTCGAAATTCGAGCGGACGGCACTGTCGGTGATCGCGCGGCTCGATCGGATCGATCACGTCGTCACCGGAAGGGAGGCGCGTCCCCACGTCGCCGCACTGCCGGACAAGACGATCAGAAAATTCATATTCGCCTGAACCGGCGCCGGGAGGACGAATGGCCGATATCAGGGTCGAGAACCTCGTCAAAAGCTGGGGCGGGCTGCGCGCGGTCGACGACATCAGCTTCGACACCAGGGCGGGCGAATTCGTCGCCCTGCTCGGGCCGTCGGGTTGCGGCAAGTCGACGACGCTCAGGCTGATCGCCGGGCTGGATGCGGTCAGCGCCGGGCGCGTCGTGCTGGCGGGACGCGACGTCACCGCCCTGCCCGCATCGAAGCGCAACCTTTCGATGGTCTTCCAGTCCTACGCGCTGTTTCCGCACCTGAACGTCGCCGAGAACGTGACCTTCGGCCTGTCGGTGCGCGGCGTTCCGAAGGCGGGGCAGGCAGCGCGGTTGAAGCACGTCGCCGAGCTGCTCGGCCTCGCCGCCCTCCTCGACCGCCGGCCGAGCCAGCTCTCCGGGGGTCAGCAGCAGCGCGTCGCGCTCGGCAGGGCCCTGATCGCCGAGACGCCGATCTGCCTGCTCGACGAGCCGCTCTCCAATCTCGATGCCCAGCTGCGCTCCGAAATGCGCAACGAAATCCGTTCTTTGCAGCAGCGGCTCGGGATCACCATGGTCTTCGTCACCCATGACCAGACCGAGGCGATGAGCATGGCCGACCGGGTCATCCTGATGCGCCAGGGCCGGATCGAGCAGAACGGCGCGCCGGCGGATCTCTACGAAAGGCCGGCCTCGGTCACTGTGGCAAAATTCATTGGAACGCCGCCGATGAACATCCTGGCGCTCGATGCTCGCGAGGGCGGCGCGGTCGTCGCCGGCAGCAAGGGACCGGTCGTGGGGCCGTCTGGCGGGAGGCCGGTCGTCCTCGGCATCCGCCCGGAGCATGTTGCCCTGGGATCCGAGGGGCTGCCGGCCACGGTGGAGACCACCGAGTATTTCGGCGCGGATTCGATCATCGCCTGCAGGGCCGGTTCGCAGCGCGTGCTGGTCCGCATCCCGGGCAAGCCCAGCCTCGACAAGGGCACGGCGGTCCATCTGAGCTGGCCGCCCGCCGCGGCGCATATCTTCGACCAGGAGAGCGGCCTGCGGCGCGACGCGGCCTGACGACAGCGACGTTCAACACACAAAAAAGGGAGGAAGAGCAATGCAGCATTTCAGGATGACGGGCTTCAGGGCGGCCGTCGCGTCGCTGGCGCTGGCTGGGCTCACGGCTGTGGCCGAGGCCAAGACGCAGGTGACCTTCTACTATCCGGTGCAGGTCGGCGGCCCGCTGGTGCAGGTCATCGACGGCTATGTAGCGAAGTTCAAGGCGGCCAATCCGGAAATCGACGTCGTGCCGGTCTATTCCGGCAACTATAACGACACGACGACCAAGGCGTTGACCGCAGCCAAGAGCGGCAAGCCGCCGACCACGGCTGTGCTGCTCGCCACCGACATCTTCACGCTGATCGACGAGGACGTCGTCCAGCCGGTCGACGACTTCGCCAAGACGCCGGAGGACAAAGCCTGGATCGCCGGCTTCATGCCGGCCTTTCTCAAAAGCGCGCAGGTCGAGGGCAAGCTCTGGGCCGCGCCGTTCCAGCGCTCGACCGCGGTGCTCTACTGGAACAAGAAGGCCTTCGCCGAGGCCGGCCTCGACCCGAACAAGCCGCCGACCACCTGGGACGAGATGGTCGCCTACGGCAAGGCGGTGGTGAAGAAGGACGCGTCGGGCAAGGTGACGCGCTGGGGCGTCGGCATTCCCGGCAATGTCGGTTCGGCCCAATGGCTGTTTGGCGCGCTCGCCGCCCAGAACGGCGCCAGGCTGATGAACGACGCCGGCACCGAGAGCTATCTCACCGATCCGAAGGTCGTCGAAGCGCTCAAGTTCTGGGTCGATCTCGGCAAGGTCCATGGCGTGCATCCGCCCGGCATCCAGGAATGGGGCACGACCCCGGCCGACTTCCTTGAAGGCCGCATCGCCATGATCTGGACGACGACCGGCAACCTGACCAACATCGCCAAGAACGCGACGTTCGACTTCGGCCTGGCGCCCTATCCAGGCAAGGTCGCGCCCGCTTCGGTGCTCGGTGGCGGCAATTTCTATATCTTCTCCGGCGCCCCGAAGGAGGAGAAGGAAGCGGCCTTCAAGCTGATCAAGTTCCTGACCTCGGACGAGATCCAGGCCGACTGGGCCATCCAGACCGGCTATGTCGCCCCGCGCGACGGCGCCTGGAACCAGCCTAACCTGAAGGAGTATGTCGCCAAGCTCCCGGCCGCCGAGGTGGCGCGACGGCAGATCGCGGCTTCGGTGCCGGAATTCTCGACGCATGAGAACGCCCGGACCACCAAGGCGCTGAACGACGGGCTCGCCGCCGCACTGACCGGGGCGAAGACGCCGGAGAAGGCCATGACCGATGCGCAGGGCGAAATCGAGCGCATCCTGAAGCCCTACAAGAAATGAACCCTCCGAGCGTAGCCAGGATCGGAGCAGGACGATGACCGCATCCCGCAATGCGTTGTACGGCGCCTTGCTGCTCTTGCCGGCAGCCGTCCTGCTCTGGGTCTTCACCTATCAGCCGATCCTGGCGACGCTCAGTAACAGCCTCTACTCGACGCCGCGCGGGCGCCGGGCTTCCGTCTTCATCGGCCTCGATCACTACCAGACGATGATCGCGGACCCGGTGTTCTGGAAGGCACTGAGCAACAATGCGATCTATGCGCTGACGACGATCCCGCTCTCGATGGCGCTCGCGCTGGCGATGGCGCTGTTCGTCAATGCCAATCTGCGCGGCCAGGGCCTGGTCCGGATGGCCTATTTCACCCCGACCGTGCTGCCGATGGTCGCCGTCGCCAATATCTGGATGTTCTTCTACGCCCCCGACTATGGGCTGGTCGACCAGGTGCTCGACCTGGTCGGGGCTGGGGGCAACAATTTGCTCGGCAGCAAGGAGACCGCGCTCGGCGCCCTGATCGTCATCACGATCTGGAAGGAGGCCGGGTTCTTCATGATCTTCTACCTCGCCGCCCTGCAGCAGATCTCGCCGACGCTGATCGAGGCGGCCGAGCTCGAAGGCGCCAGCCGCAGCCAGATCTTCCGGCGGGTCACGCTGCCACTGCTGATGCCGACGACGCTGTTCATTTCGATCAACGCCGTCATCGGCGCCGTGCGGCTCGTCGACCATGTCATCGCCATGACCAAGGGCGGCCCCGACAACGCAACGGTGCTCCTGCTGTTCTACGTCTACCAGGTCGGCTTCGCCTTCTGGGACACCGGCTATGCCGCGGCGCTGACGGCGGTCCTGCTCGTCATGCTGGCGCTGATCGCGCTCTTCCAGTTCGGCTATGCCGACAAGCGGGTCCACTATCGATGAGCCTGCAGCATCGCACCCCCTCACTGACGCTGCTGGTGACGCTTGGCGCCTGGCTGCTCGCCATCCTCTGGGTCTCGCCTCTGCTCTATGCGGTCTGGACGGCGTTCCATCCGCCGGCCTACGCGGCGCGCTTCGAGCTGTTCGCGCCGCTGACGCTCGACAATTTCGCCCGCGTCTGGAACGCGGCGCCGTTCGCGCACTATTTCCTCAACACCTTCATGCTGGTGACGCTGATCCTCGTCTGCCAGTTCGTGGTCTGCACGATGGCCGCCTACGCCTTCGTCTGCTTCCCGTTCCGCGGCTCGAACGTGCTGTTCATGGTCGTGCTGCTGCAGCTGATGATCATGCCGGAAGTGCTGCTGGTCGAGAACTACCGCACGCTCTCCAAGCTCGGCCTGCTCGACACCATCACGGGCATGGCCCTGCCCTATCTCGCCTCGGCTTTCGGCATCTTCCTGTTCCGCCAGACCTTCAAGAGCGTGCCGAAGGAGCTGGAGGAAGCCGCGAGGCTGGAAGGCGCCGCCCCGATCCAGATCCTGCTGCGCGTCTTCGTCCCGATCGCCAAGCCGACCTATGTCGCCTACGGCCTGGTGACAGTGAGCTACCACTGGAACAACTTCCTCTGGCCCCTCGTCGTCTCCAACTCCGTGCAGACCCGCCCGATCACGGTCGGCCTCCAGGTCTTCGCCACCGTCGAGCAAGGCATCGACTGGAGCCTGGTGACAGCGGCGACGATGCTCTCGGTCGCGCCGCTCCTTATCGCCTTCCTGATCTTCCAGCGCCAATTCGTGCAGAGCTTCGTGCGCGCGGGCATTCGTTGAGGACACCATGCTGATCGCGCATATCTCTGACCTTCATGTCTTCGCCGACAGCAAGGAAACCTCGCTGGTCCGCGACGATGCCGAACGGACGGCGCGCGCCGTGATCGCCGACATCGCGGCGCTGCCGGTGCGGCTCGATGCCGTGGTGATCAGCGGCGATCTGGCCGATGGCGGCTCGGAGCGCGATTATGCGCTGCTGCGCCAGATTCTTGCGCCGCTGTCGATGCCCCTTGTCGTCTCGCCCGGCAATCACGACAAGCGCCAGACCATGCGCGCCGCTTTCGGCGACATCGTGCCCTTCGAGCCCGGGCCCTATCTCCACTACGAGACCATGATCGCGGGCCTGCGCGTGCTGGCGCTCGACACGCTGTACGACGGCCATGTCGCCGGCAGGCTCTGCCCCGCGCGCCAGGCCTACGCGCGCGACCGGCTGTCGCGCCGGCTGGACGAGCCGCTGCTCCTGACCATGCACCACCCGCCCTTCGCCTCGGGCATGACCGCGCTCGACGACAACGCGCTGGTCGAGGGCCGCGAGCTGCTGGGCGAGCTCGTCGGCCAGCGCCGCGCACCGACCCGTATCCTGTGCGGCCATATCCACCGGCCCTACCAGTCGCTCTGGCATGGCGCGCTCGCCGCGGTCGGCGGCAGCCCGGCCTTCCAGGTCGGCCTGGAGCTGACGGGCGCCCATCACGAGCCCGGGCTCGTCAGCGAACCCTATGCTTACTTCATCCACCGCATCGAAGCGCAGGGCGGCGGCGCCGTACACACGCGCTACGTCTCACTCTGAGGACATGAAGCCATGCAACGCGACATCAAGGCCCTCGCCGAAGAGGCGGGCGAGATCGCATTACGCCATTTCAAGGAACTCAGCCCCAATGCGGTCGAGACCAAGGGTCATCTCGACCTCGTCACCGCCGCCGACCGTGAGGTCGAGCATTTCCTGACCGAGCGGCTGCACGCGCTCTATCCGGACGATGGCATCTTCGGCGAGGAAGGTGCGGCGATCGAGGGGCGCTCTGGCCGGCTCTGGGTGATCGATCCGATCGACGGCACCTTCAACTTCGTGCGCGGCGGCGACCAGTGGGCGATCTCGATCGGGTTGTTCGAAAACCGGCAACCGCGCTTCGGCGTCGTCAATGCGCCAGTGCGCCGGCAGATGCTGGTCGGCGGCGACGGGGTTGCGCCCACCATGAACGAGGCGCTGCTCGAACGCGGACCCCGTTTCGACCTGAAGCGTGGCTGCATCGGCGTCGGGCTGCATCCTGCGGTCTCGCCGGGGGATCAGCACGCGGTGCTGGATTTCATCATGGCGCAGCGCATGGTGTTCCGGTGCTGCGGTTCCTCGACGATCTCGCTGATCGAACTCGCCCTTGGCCATGTCGACGGCTATATCGGCCTCGGCGAGGCAAGCTGGGACGTGATGGCGTGCCTGCCGATCCTGAGCGCGCTCGGGATCGAGAATACGGTCGACTGGCGCAGTGCCAAGCTCGACGAGAAGCTTCGCTATGCGGCGGGGTCGCCGGCGTTCCTCGCCCTGCTCGAGCCGGATCTGCTCATGGCGGATGCCTGACGGCTGCGCCTGCGGTCGAAGGCCGTTCGGCCTCAGGTTCCGCCGGCGTGCCGGAACCTGACACGCCCGCATCTCGGCGGAGACGCGCCCGCCCCTCCTAGAGAGTTGCCGTTTCCGGCAGGCGTTCGTCCATGCGCGAAAGCTCGTCATCGGGGAAGTCGGGCGTGCCGTAGCTGGCGAACAGGCCGAGCACGCCCGCCATCTCGTCCTCGTCCAGCGTCCCCGGGGAGCCGGCAGAGCGTGCGAGCAGGTAGGTGGCGGCCAGTTCCTCCACTTCTCGGGCGAGGACGAGGGCCTTTTCCGGCGTCGCGGCCAGCACGATCATGCCGTGATGGGCGAGCAGGCAGGCCTTGCGCGCGTCGAGGGCTTCGAGCGCCAGGTCCGAGAGAGCCTTGGTTCCGAAGCGCGCATAGGGCGCGCAGCGGATCGACGAGCCGCCTGCGACCGCAACCATGTAGTGAAAGGCCGGGATACCTTCGCCGAGGCAGGCCAATGCGGTCGCGTGGCGCGAATGCGTGTGCAGGATCGCGCCGGCATCGGGCCTGGCCCGCAGGATGTCGGCATGGAAGCGCCATTCGCTGGACGGTCGCAGCGGCCCGCGCCAGCGCCCGTCTTGCGCCAGGATGGCGATGTCGGCAGGCGCCATCGCGTCATAGGCGACGCCGGACGGCGTGATCAGGCAATGGTCTTGGTCGAGCCGGACACTGAGATTGCCGGAGGTGCCACGGTTGAGGCCGCCCGTATTCATCGCCCGGCAGGCTGCGACCATGCGCAGCCGCATATCATGTTCGAAGGGGGCGGCCCACGGATCAGACAAGGGCTTCATCCTTTTTCCCGAGCAGCGTGAACAGCACGACCAGCGGCAGGAAGGTCAGCAGGATGAGCACGGTGCCCAGCGCCGATGCCACGCCGAAATTGCCATTCACGACCTCGTTGAAGATCTCGATCGCGACCGTCGCCGTCGTCCCCGACTGCAGGATCAGCGTCGCGCTGAGCTCGCGGATCGTGTTCGACCAGGTCAGGAGCGCGCCCGACAGGATCGCGGTGGCCAGCAGAGGCACGGTGATCTTGACGAAGGTCCGCCCCGGACCGGCGCCCAGATTGATCGAGGCATCCTCGGTATCGCGCGAGACCTGCTGCAGCATGCTCACCGAGGACCGGACCGAGAAGGGCAGCCGGCGGATGAAATAGGCCAGGATGAGGATGGTCGCGGTGCCGGTCAGGGCGAAGGGCGGCTCGTGATAGGTCACCACCAGGCCCACGCCCAGGACGATGCCCGGAACCGCGTAGGAGAACATCACCACCGTATCGAGCACGCTCGAGACCGGCCCGGGACGGCGCACGATGATATAGGCGACCGCGGTTCCGACGACCGCGCAGAGCAGCGTGGCGACCGTGGTGTAGAACAGCGTGTTCCACAGCGGCAGCGAGATGCGGTCCATGATGCGGGCGTAGTTGTCCAGCGTGAAGCTTGCGACCAGCACCGGGCCGTTCGACTTCAGGAAGGACGAGACGACGATGTTGACGAGCGGCAGCAGAGAAAAGCCAATCAGCAGGAAGACGAAGGCCGTCGCGGCGATGCGCTTGCCGAGCGGCTGTTCCTGGACCTGCAGCGGGCGGATCGCGGCGGTCGCATAGGAAAACCGCGCCGAGAGCCAACGCTGGAGCAGCAGCGCTCCCGTGGTGACGAGCAGGAGCAGCACGGAAAGCGCGCTGGCGAGGACCGGCCGGCCGCCGAACTCGTTGACGAACTCGCCATAGATCAACACGGGCAGGACGCGGAAGCGCTCGCCCAGGATGATCGGCGTCCCCAGGTCGGTGAAGGACGCGACGAAGACGAGCAGCGCGCCCGTCGTGATCGAAGGCACCAGAAGCGGCGCGATCGCGGTGCGGAAAGTGCGGAACTCGCCGGAGCCGAGATTGCGCGCGGCGTCCTCGACGCTCTGGTCGATCGATTTCAGGCCCGACGAGACGAGCAGGAAAACGAAGGGGAAGAACTGCAGCGTGAAGACGAAGATGATGCCCGGCGCACCGTAGATCGAGGGCAGCGGCACGCCGATGGAGTTGAACAACTGGGTCAGGACGCCGCTGCGCCCGAACAGGACGACCCAGGAATAGGAGCCGATGAAGGGCGGCGAGACGAAGGTCAGCACCACGGCGGCGCGCACGAAACCGCGTCCCCAGATATCGTAGCGGTTGACGAAATAGGCCGCGGGGACGCCGAGGCAGACGGCGAAGATCATCGCCCAGATGCTGACCCAGAAGCTGTTCAGCAGCGTCTGGTAGTAGAAGCGTTCCGAGAAGAAATTGACGTAGCTCTCGAAGATGCTGCCGGTCTTGGCCCCGGCCGAGAGGCTGACGCCGACGATATTGCCGACGGGCACCAGCAGGAGCCCGACGATCAGCACGAGCACGATGCCCGTGACCACCGGCCAGAAGCCGAAATGGCGGGAGAACCCGGAGCCGCGCCGCGGCGGGCCGGCTGTCACGGTGATGGCGCTCATCAGGCGGCCTCGGGCGCGAACAGGGCGATGGCCGCCGGCGACACGCCGAGACGATGGCGCGTTCCGATTTCGGGAAGCGTAACGCCGGTGCGGCTCGAGCCCGCGACCTGGACGAGATGCCCACCCCCGAGATCGATGGCGTAGCGCACGGTGCCGCCGAGGAACTGGATGTCGGTCAGGGTTCCGACAAGCCCGTCGCCCTCCCCGTCGAGCGGCCGCAGTTCGATATCCTGCGGCCGGAAGGCAGCGTCCATCGCGCCGCCCGGCATCTCGCCGCGCAGCTTGACGGTGAACTGACCGCCGGGCAGTTCGATCCGGACATGGCCGGGATCGGCATGGCCACGATGCACCGCCGGCAAGAAGTTGTTCTCGCCGATGAAGCTCGCCACGAAGCGCGTGCTCGGCTTGTTGTAGATGTCGTGCGGGCTGGCCACCTGCTCCAGCCGGCCGCCGCGCATCACCGCGATCCGGTCCGACATCAGCAGCGCCTCCTCCTGATCGTGCGTGACATAGATCGTGGTGACGCCGATCTTGCGCTGCAGGGCGCGGATCTCGGTGCGCAGGTGCATCCGCATCTCGGTGTCGAGATTGGACAAAGGCTCGTCCATGAGCAGCACGTCGGGCTCGATCACCATGGCGCGCGCCAGCACGACGCGCTGCTGCTGGCCGCCGGACAATTCGCGCGGCTTGCGGTGGCCCAGATGCGAGAGGCGCGTCAGCGCCAGATAGGTATCGACCTTGTGCTTGACCTCGGCCGCCTTCAGGCCGCGCGCCCGCAAGCCATAGGCGATGTTGTCGACCACGCTGAGATGCGGAAAGATCGCATAGCTCTGGAACACCATGCCCGTATTGCGGTGCTGCGGCGCCAGATCGTCGATGCAGGCATCGCCGAACAGGATGCGCCCGCTCGTCTGCTTCAGGAAGCCGGCGATGATGCGCAGCAGGGTCGTCTTCCCGCAGCCCGACGAGCCGAGCAGCGTGAAGAACTCGCCCTGGGCGATGTCGAGGGAGACACCGTCGACGGCGACGGAATCGCCATAGCGTTTCGTCACCGTATCGATACGGACGGAAGTGGAGGCCATCTGGAAACCCGGTCGCTCGAGCATGTCACGGGAGACGGGCGAGGCGTTGCGCCCTCGCCCGTCATCGGCTGAGCAGCAGCGGTTACTGCTGCGTCTTGACGATGATCTTCTGCATCCTGTCGAGCACTTCGGCGCGGCTGGAGGCGGCCCATTTCGAGTCGTAGTCGATGACCTTGAGATCGCCGGCGGCCTTCATCTCGGGATGCGTCTGGACGCCCATGCGGGTCGGGCGGCGGCCCGGGAACTTGGCGGTGAGTTCCTTCTGGGCCTCGGCCGAGAGCAGGAAATCCGCGAAGAGCTTCGAGGCCTTCGGATTCGGAGCGCCCTTGACGATGAACATGCCCTCCGGCTCCAGCAATGTGCCGTCGGCCGGGTAGACGATGCCGGCAGTGCCGGCGAGCACGTAGTTGATCGCGCCCTCCTCGTAGGTCACGCCGATCGGATATTCACCGCGGCCGACCTGCTGGAACACCAGGCTCGATTTGAGGATGATGTTCATATTTTTGGTCATGTCCTCGACCAGCGTCCACGCCTTCTCGTCGCGRCCGTAGATCAGTAGCCAGGTGTTGAGTGCAGCCAGCGCCGAGCTCGACTTGGACGGGTCGGCATGGACAATCTTGCCCTTCCATTCAGGCTTGGCGAGGTCGGCCCAGGTCTTCGGCGCCTGCTCCGGCTTCACCTGGCTCTTGTTGTACATGATGACCATGGTGCTGGCGGCGAACGGCGTGTTGTACCCGCTGGCATCGAGCATCTTGGGTTCGACATTGGCGAGCTCGGGCGAGCTGTACTTGTCGAACAGATCGGGCGCCGACCCGCCGGTATCGGAGAAGCCGCCCCACATGATGTCGGCGGCCGGACGGTTGCGCTCGGCGCGGATGCGGTTCAGCAGCTCGCCGGTGCCGGCCTTCACGGTGGTGACGCGAATGCCGTATTTGTCACCGAACATCTTGGTGAAATGGTCGACCATCTCGGACGGATGGGACGCGTAGACGACGAGCTTGCCCTCGGTGGCCGGGGCCTGCGCCAGTGCGGCCGCGCCCATCGCAAACGAGGCCATGGCTGCCGTGATGATCGACTTGAAGATCGGCTTCATTATTTCCCTCCGCTTACGTTCGTTTTTGAGTGGTGCGCCTGCCGGCCGAACGATCCGGCGGCGCTTCGGGTTCGATAGATCTCAGACGATGCCGCCGCCGCTCCCCGTGCTCTGCGGGCGCCGCGCGGCTGCGGCCTTGCGGTAGCCGGACAGGCGATAGGCGCCGACGGGGTCGATCGCGCCGCCCGCCCGGCGGCGGGCCTCGGCGAGAAGCGGCGTCACATCGGTGCGGAAGGCGACGCGCAGGGTTTCCGCCGCCATCGCGACGTCGTTCTGCGCCTGATAGTGCGAAAGCTGCTCCCGATCGACCAGGAGCGCCTGGGCATGGGCGCGCCTTGCGGCATCGGCGCTGAGCATCAGGCTCTCGATCGGGTCGGTGACGTTGTGCGACTGGTCGAGCATCAGCGCCGGCGCCTCGTCCCAGGCATGGCGCTGCTCGGCATCGACCAGCTCGTTGAAGACCAGGAAGAGCCGGAACGGATCGACCGAGCCGGCGTCGAGATCGTCGTCGCCGAAACGGGAATCGTTGAGGTGGAAGCCACCGAGCTTTCCCGCCGCGATCAACCGGGCGACGATCATCTCGATATTGGTCGAGGGGGCGTGATGGCCGAGATCGACCAGGCAGCGCGCGCGCGGGCCGACCGCCTGGGCCGCGAGCAGGCAGGACCCCCAGTCCTGCACCACGGTCGCGTAGAAGGCCGGCTCGAAATTCTTGTATTCGAGCAGCAGCAGCCAGCTGTCGTCGGGAAGAGCGGCCTCGATCTCGGCCACGGAGGCGATATAGCGTTCGAAGGCCCGCGCGAGATGGGACTGGCCGGCGAAGTTGCTGCCATCGGCGAGCCAGATCGTCAGTGCGCGCGCCCCCAGCGCCTGCCCCTTGCGGATGCAGTCGATATTATGCGCAACGGCCTGCGCCCGCACGGCCGCATCGGCATGGGAGAGAGAGCCGAACTTGTAGGAGAGCGCCTGGCCGGGCTGGTCCTGGAAGGTGTTGGAATTCACCGCATCGAAGCCGAGCCCGAGCGCCTCTCCGCGCGCCCTCACAGTCGCCATGTCGGCGACCGCGTCCCAGGGGAAATGCACCGAGACGCGCGGCGTCGCGCGGCCCAACTGCTGGATGACGGCGCAATCGTCGAGCTTGTCGAAGATATCGGCCGGCTCGCCCGGGCCGGGGAAGCGCGCGAAGCGCGTTCCGCCCGTGCCGACGCCCCATGACGGCACCGCGATGTCCAGCGCCGAGACGCGGGCCAGGATCGCTTCGCCATCGATGCCGCGCCGCGAAAGGGAGCGCGACAGCGCCTCGTAATCCTGCGCGAGCGCTTCACCGGCTCGCCGGTTATGCGCTTCGACGAGCGCGGGATCGATCAGGGGCTCAGCCATCGCCTATCTCGTGAAGGCGGGCGCATGCCCGGCATCGACATTGAGGATATTGCCGGTGGATTTCGCCGAGAGGTCGGAGGCGAAGAAATACACCGCTTCGGCGATATCCTCCGGGAAGACGTTGAGCTTCAGCATGCTGCGCTGCCGATAGACCTCGTCCAGATCGTCGGGAGCGACGTTGTAGGCGCCGGCGCGCTGCGCGCGCCATTCGCCCTCCCAGATCCGCGAGCCGCGCAAGACGGCGTCGGGGTTGACCACATTGGCGCGGATGCCGTGTGGGGCGCCTTCGAGGGCGAGGCAGCGGGCAAGCTGGATCTCGGCAGCTTTCGCTGTGCAATAGGCCGAGGCGTTGGGAGAGGCGACCAGCGCGTTCTTCGACGCGATGAAGACGATGGAACCGCCGCGCGCCTGCACCTTCATGAGCCGGAACGCCTCGCGCGAGACCAGGAAATAGCCGGTGGCGAGAATGTCGATATTGCGCTGCCAGAGGGCGAGGCTGGTGTCCTCGAGCGGTGCGGCCGAAGCGATGCCCGCATTGGAGACCAGGATGTCGAGCCCGCCGAACGCAAGCGCGGCCTCGCTGAACAGGGCGATGACGGTCTGCTCGTCGGTCACGTCGACCGGGAAGGCAGCGACACGGTCGCGGCCATGGCTCCCGACCAGAGCCGTCTCGGCCTCGCCCAACGCGGACCTGTCGATGTCGCAGATCACGACGCAGGCGCCTTCGCCGAGCAGCCTTTTCGCGGTGGCCAGGCCGATGCCGCCGGCCCCACCGGTGACTAGAGCGACGCGGCCCTCGAGCGGCTTGCCCTTGGGCAGGCGCTGCAGCTTGGCCTCCTCGAGCAACCAGTACTCGATGTCGAAGGCCTCCTGCTCGAGCAGGCCGACATAGGTCGACGCGGCGGAGGCGCCGCGCATGACATTGATGGCGTTGACGTAGAACTCGCCGGCGATGCGGGCCGTGGCCTTGTCGGCGGCGAAGGTGAACATGCCGATGCCGGGAACCAGGATCACGACCGGGTTGGTGTCGCGCACCGGCGGCGAATCCGAGCGCCTGCAACGCTGGTAATAGCCGAGGTAATCGGCCCGGTAGGCTGCGATGGCCTGCCGGAGCGCCGGGACGAGATCGTCGGCATCCAGGCGCGAGGCATCGATGTCCAGCACCAGCGGGCGGATCTTCGTGCGCAGGAAATGGTCGGGACAGGAGGTGCCGAGCGGCGCCAGCGCGGCGAGATCCCGGCTGCAGACGAAGTCGAGCACCGCGGCCTGGTCGTCGAAATGGCCGATTTTGGCCCGCCCTTCCGAGACGAGCCCCCGCAGGATCGGCATCAGCCGGGCAGCCGCCGCGCGCCGCTGCTCCGGCGCGCACGCCTCGACCGCTGCGCCGCCGAAGGCCGGCTTTCCGGCCTCGCGCCCGGCCAGCCAGGAGATCGCGCGGTTGATCACCTCGACGGTCGTCTCGTAGCAGCCGCGCTGCGTGTCGCCCCAGGTGAACAGGCCGTGGCTGCCAAGAATCACCCCGCGCGCGGCCGGATTGCGGCGCACGAAGCCCTCCAGCATCAGCCCAAGTTCGAAGCCCGGCCGCCGCCAGGGCAGCCAGCCGATATCGTCGCCGAAGATCTCGCGGGTGATCGCCTCGCCATCGACGGCCGCGGCGATGGCGATGATCGCGTCGGGATGGACATGGTCGACATGGGGACGGTCAATCAGTCCGTGAAGCGGGGTATCGATGCTGGCGGCGCGCGGATTCAGGCCGAAGGTGCAATGCGGATAGAGCGCAACGACATCGTCCTCCATCGCCGGCCCGGTATAGCCCTGCCGGACGCTGCGGAAGCGGGCCATATCGAGGGTCGCGAAACCGTCGCGCCGGATCGAGCCGAGATCACCGCCGGAGCCCTTGACCCACAGCACGTCGACCGGGGCGCCGGTCAGCGGGTCCGCCATCTCCAGCTTGGACGAGGTGTTGCCGCCGCCGAAATTGGTGATCCGCTTGTCGGCCCCGAGCAGGTTGGAGCGGTAGACCAGCAGGTCCTGCGGCGACAGCGTCTCCGCCAGCCTCTGGTCCCAGGCACTGGCAAGCAGACGCGACGAACCGCCCGCGATGGCGTGATCGGCCATGATATCCTCGACTTCGACGTTTCCTGCAGATGGCTCGTTTCGGCCACCTTGCGACGATCTGACCGCAAACGATCAACAAATGTCAAGTTCGATCAAATTCCGCCATATGCTTGCAAGCATCATTGAAATGCGCGCGAAAAAATGGAGGATGCGTCTGGTATGGCCAGCGCCAACGCCAAGAGGATCTCCGAGAATCGGTCGGGGACAGGTGCCAGGAAACGAGAACGATGCTCGAGCGCGAACGGCACAGGCTGATCGTCAAGCTGACCAATGAGCGCTCGATCATCGCGCTCTCCGATCTCGTCGACATGCTCGATGCCTCGGAGGCGACGATCCGGCGCGATATCGCGGCGCTCGACCGCAATGGCGAGCTGCGCCGGGTTCGCGGCGGCGCCGAAGCGCTGCGGCCGCGTCACCAGCACCATCTCGCCGGCGTCCCCTTCGCCATGAGCCGCGACGTCAATGTCGCGCAAAAGGAGGCGATTGCGCGCGAGGCGGCCAGGCTGGTCGAGGACGGCATGAGCGTGATCCTCAATGCCGGCACGACAACGTTCGAACTGGCGCGCCTGCTGCGCGGACGCAGCCTGGACGTGCTGACGAATTCCTTCTCGATCGCGGGGGAACTGCTCTCGGTGCGTCCGGGCTGCCGCGTGACGATTCCGAGCGGCACGGTCTATCCCGAGCACAACATCATCCTGAGTTCCTTCGAGCATGACGGCACCGAGAGCTTCGCCGGCGATGTGCTGTTCATGAGCTGCTACGGGCTCGGCCGCGCCGGAGCGACCGAGATGGACCCGCTGGTCGCGCGTGCCGCGCAAAAGCTGGCGCGCAGGGCCGAGCGCGTCGTGGTGCTGGCCGACAGCGCCAAGCTCAAGGTGCGCTCCTCGATGGTCGTCGCCCCGCTCGAGGCTATCGATGTCATCATCACCGATAGCGGCGCCGGCGCCTCCGAGATCGAACTGCTGCGCAGCCTTTGCCCCGATGTGCGGATCGTCGAGCCGGTCAGTACCAGCGAGCCGCCGGTGCTTCGTTCCGCCTCATGACGCCGGCTGCTCCGTGATCATTTCACGCCAGGTCTGGCGATAGGGTTCAAGGTCGAGGTCGAGCGGCGCGATATCCTGCACTGCGAGCGCATAGTCCGGCAGTTGCCCGCTCTCCGCCGGCCAATGGGCGAGCAGCGCCGCGCCGACGCCCGTGCCATGCTCGGCATGCGAGGCCTGCACGCGTACGTCCGGCAGGAGCGTGGCGAGCGCCCCGAGATAAAGCACATTCCTGGCGAAAGGGCCGTCGACATAGAGCCTGCGAACGGGGCCGGTGAGCGCGAGGCATTCGCAGGTCATCAGCGCGCAGTAGAGCGCAGCCAGCG
Organism: Allobosea sp. P4_E12; assembly: GCF_056401655.1. Taxonomy (NCBI): domain Bacteria; kingdom Pseudomonadati; phylum Pseudomonadota; class Alphaproteobacteria; order Hyphomicrobiales; family Alloboseaceae; genus Allobosea; species Allobosea sp. P4_E12. The sequence goes on from NZ_JBFUIY010000003.1 coordinate 70,273, forward strand.
CCGCACTCTGCGCCTCGCCTGAAGGCGCACCCAGAATGACGCCCTTGCTTCCGGGAAACGGGCCGCCGGCCGCGAAGGACGGCAGCGCGACAATCCCGGCAGCCACGAGCGCACGCAGATCCGCGATGCCGGCTTGCGCGCCCAATCCCGCCGCCCCGGCGATCTCGGCATAGTCCCGCCCGCCCATAAAACGGGCCGATGCGACGGGCCGGCCGAGCACGTCGACATTCGCCAGCGTGTCGCGCGTGGCCGAAAGGCCTTGGAGATGCCCTGCCGTATTGAAGCAGACGAACCAGGTGCCGGTGCTGACCAGCGCGAAAGGGTCTCGCGATCCGGCGAGATAGCGCACGAATGAGGCGTTGCTGTCATGGACGCCGGTCAGGATCCGGCACGAGCCGGGCAGGCCGAGCGCCGGCGTCGCCTCGCCCAGCGTGCTCCAGGCGGGCGCGACCGGCGGCATCAGGCGGTCCCAGCCCATCGCGGCGGAGAGCGAAGACGGGGCCGCTTTCAACGGAGCCCAGAGATCGGTGTGGCAGCCGAGCGACGAGACTTCCGAGGCCATCTCGCCGCCGAGCTTCCAGGCCCAGTATTGCGGATAGGCGATCAGCGCCTGCGCTTGGCCGAAGAGATGCGGGACGGCACGATCGAGCGCGAAGAGCTGCCGCCCGGCATTGAGTCCCAGCGGCAGGTTCGGCGAAAAACTCTCCGCGAAATCCGGCCGCAGCCTGTCATATTCTGCCGAAACGGCGTCGGGAACAGGCTGTTCGTAGTCGACGATCGCGTGGGCGAGCCCGCCTTTCCCGATGACGGCGAAGGCCGCGCCATGCGTGGTCGGGACGATCGCGGACAGGCCGAACCGCGCCGCGATCTCCTTCAGACTCGCCAGGACGAACTCCCAGCAGCGCGCCGTGTCGAGGCGCCCGCCAGCGCTGGTCGAGGCCATGCCATGGGCAGCGACGAGGGTGAGATCGGGGGCGAAGGCCAGGACCTTGCTGTTGGTCTTGCCGATATCCAGCACTGCTGTGACGCCGGAGCGCATGATCACTGTCCCCCACGGCATCAGGCCGGCTATCGCACTCTGTCCCACGCACCGTTCTGCTTGCGAATCGGGGCTTGCGAAGACCGACCATCGCGCATATCGCAGCCGATTCTCGAGGCTCCATCGGCACTTATCCGCGCCACGGGATCATTGCAGCGATTGTGACGGCGCAAATATACGCTCGTCAACGGCGGGGACATCGGCCAGGGGCCACCCCCAACGACGTGCGCAGAGCAGCCCTCCCCTGATCTGCGCTGGCCCGCATCCGACGTCGGTTCGTCGTCGCCCCCGCGCGCTCAGGTCGCCCCATCGTTGTAGACGCCGGCTTCGTCGCGGATCCACTCGACGAAGGCCTGAACGTTGACGTTCTCGTCGAAGCGCTTGGGGTAGACGACGAAATAGGCGTCCTCGCAGCGCATCCTGTGCGGACTGGCGACCACGAGCGCGCCCGACTGGATTTCCTCCCGCACCAGGAAGTCCGGAAGGATCGCGACGCCGATCCCGGCGATCGCGGCCTGGATGACCAGCGAGTAATATTCGAATTTCGGCCCGGCGATGCCGTTGACGCCGCTGGCTCCGGCATCGGCCAGCCAGTCACGCCAGAGATAGGGGCGCGTGGTGTGCTGCAGCAGCGGCAGCCGGGCAAAGCCCTCGGGGCTCGCCAGGGCCCTCCCCCCGATCAGCGTGGGCGCACAGACCGGGATCACATGCTCGTCCATCAGGTGGTGGATGCGGGCGCCTGGCCAGGTCGGGCTGCCGAAATGGATCGCGGCATGCGCCTTCTCCTCCTCGAAGCTGAACGGCCTGATCTTCGAGATCAGGTTGATGTCGACGGTCGGATGCTGGGCGATGAACCGGGCCAGCCGTGGCACCAGCCAGCGCGAGCCGAAGGTCGGCAGGCAGGCGACGGTAAGCACGCCGCCCTTGCGCCCATGCGACAGGAGCCGCGTGGTCGCGACTTCGACCCGGTTCAACAGGCTGCGCAGCTCCTCGGCATATTCCTCGGCTGCAACGGTCGGGGTGAGCCGCTGCTTGTCGCGCAGGAACAGATTTTGGCCGAGCAGCTCTTCGAGCGCGGCCAGCCGGCGGCTGACGGCGCTCTGGGTCAGGTTGAGCTCGGCTGCGGCGCGCGTCACGCTGCGATGGCGCGCGACGGCTTCGAAACAGGCGAGATCCCGGGTCGGCGGCAATGTCCTGCGCAAGGTCTCTCTCCGGATCGCTCATTCCAATTTGGAATGATCTGCATCGGAAAACAGCAATGGGCAAGCTGTGCGACCGGCCCTAGCCTTCCCCTAATGGAATGCAGCAGCGCCGACACCCACGCCCCCAGAACGGCGTGGGGCTGCTTGCAGGTGAAACAAGAACGAGGGGGAAAGACGATGAGGCTGGCGACGGCATTCGCAGGCAGCTGATGGGGCTCGGCGGTCTCCTGGTCACCGGCACGACAGCGGCCCTGGCACAAGGGCAGCCGGTTCCCGAGATCAAGCTGCTGACCTGGCCCGCCGCCAAGTACCAGCACTATTTCGAGACCTCGAACTATGTCGCCGAGGGCTGGCGCAAGCTCGGCCTCAAGGTCACGCTCAACCCGCAGCCCTTTCCCAGCCCGATGCTGTCGAAATGGTTCAAGGAGCATGATTTCGACGTGGTGATGTCGGTGCTGTCCGGCTCGCCGCAGCGTTCGGAGCCGGACTTCTTCACCAACGCCCAGTTCAATTCGCGCAACAGCGCGCCAGGCGATTCCAATGTCGGCTCCTTCTCCAGCGCGAAGGTCGACGAGCTCGGCGCCAGGCAGCTCGCGCTCTATGACGCACAGGAGCGCCGCAAGGTGATCCATGAAATGCAGCGCGTCCTGGCCGACGAGCAGCCCGAGGCGGTGGTCGCCTATGTCGTCAACACCTTCGCCATGAATGCGGCCAAGGTCGACATCCCCGGCTACGAGGACACCTCCGACGGCCCGCGCTCGCTCTGGAACATGCTGCGCCTGACCTCCAAGTCCGGCGCGGCGGTCAGGATCGGCCGGACGATCGATCAGGGCACCTTCAACCCGCTGGCGGCGACGATCGTCGAGGACTTCAACACGCTGAGCCTGGTCTACGACAAGCTCGTCGAGCTCGGCCCCGACGGCTCGCCGCGCATGTGGCTGGCGCAGTCGCTCGCGGTGGTCGATCCGACCACCGTGGTGGTGAAGCTCCGGCAGGGCCACAGCTTCAGCGACGGCAAGCCGGTCACCGCCGAGGACGTGAAGTTCTCCTTCGACTACTTGAAGCGCTGGGATGCGGTCTATTTCAAGAAGTACCTGGAGAAGCTCGCCTCGGTCGAGATCGTCGATCCGGAGACGCTGCGCTTCACGCTGACCGAAGCCTATGCGCCCTTCATCATCAACACGCTCGGCCAGGTGCCGGTCCTGCCGAAGCATGTCTGGGCGGACGTGGTCGAGAAGACCGGCATCGCCAAGCCGCAGGACTTCCGCAACATGCCGCTCGTCGGCAGCGGTCCCTATGTGCTGCGCTACTGGCGCGAGGGCCAGGAAATCTCGCTGCAGCGCCGCGCCGACCACTTCGCCAAGCCGGCTTCCGACCTGCTGATCATCGTCTTCGGCTCGGCCGAGCTCGTCGGCGCCTCTCTGAAGAAGGGCGATATCGACGTCTCCTTCCAGCCGATCGTGCCGACGGTGGTCAAGGAGTTCGCGGCCGAGAAGAACATCAAGCTCATCCAGGCGCGTTCGAACGGCCATATGTCGATGCGCTACAACACGGCGCGCCCGGCCCTCGCCAACCGGGCGCTGCGCCAGGCCATGGCGCATGCCATCCCCTATGAGGCGATCATCGAGGACGTGCTGGGCGGCGATGCCGGCCGCAGCGCCACGCCGATCGTGCCGGTCAACGCCTTCTGGCATGACAGCTCGATCCCGCTGCCCGCCTATGACATCGACAAGGCGAAGGCGATCCTGAAGGCGGCCGGCTTCAGCTGGGGGCCGGACGGCGCCCTGCGCATGCCCGCCAAGTGATGCGGCCGACTGACACGACAGCCGGATCCGTGAGCCTTCCCGCGATGATCGACGTCAGGGACCTGACCAAGCATTACGCTGCGGCCGCCGGCCTGCGCTCGCTGCTGCCCGGCCGGGGCCGCGAGGTCACCCCGGCGGTCGAGGGCGTCAGCTTCGCGATCGGCGCCGGCGAGGTGCTCGGCCTCGTCGGGGAATCCGGCAGCGGCAAGTCGACCACCGGTCGCCTGCTGGTCGGGCTGGAGACGCCGACCTCGGGCTCGATGCGGATCGACGGCAGCGACAGCGCCGCCGCCCGCGCCCGCGACAAGAAGGCCTTCCACCGCCAGGTCCAGATGATCTTCCAGGACCCGTATGGCGCCCTCAACCCGCAGCATACCGTCGAGGACCTGGTCGGGCGGCCGCTGCTCTATCAAGGGGTGCGCGATCGCGCCGCCATCGCGGCCAGCGTTCGCGCCGTCCTCGCCGAGGTCGGTCTTACCCCGGTGGAGAGCTATCTCGGCAAGCACCCGCACCAGCTCAGCGGCGGCCAGCGCCAGCGCGTCTGCATCGCCAGGGCCATCATCCTGGAGCCGCGCCTCCTGGTCGCCGACGAACCGGTCTCGATGCTCGACGTCTCGATCAAATGGGACATCGTGCGCCTGCTGAAGCGCCTCGCCCGCCAGCGCGGCATCGCGATGCTCTACATCACCCATGACCTCGCCACCGTCGGCGCCGTCTGCGACCGGCTCGCGATCATGTATCGCGGCCGCATCGTCGAGACCGGCCCGGTCGAGCAGGTGATGGCCGCACCGGTCGATCCCTATACGCGCACCCTGATCGCCGCGATCCCCTCCGCCGATCCCGATGCCGTGCGGGTGCCGCGCCCCATCCTCGTGCAAGGGCTGGGTTGAACCATGGCCGGCTATCTCCTGCGCCGCTTCTGGCACATGGTCCTGACGCTGTTCGCCATGGCGACGCTGATGTTCTTCCTGTTCCGGCTCCTGCCCGGCGACCCGACCGCGACGGTGATAAGCCCGTCGCTCTATCCCAAGGCGCAGGAGGCGATGCGCCAGCAATTCGGGCTCGATCGGCCGCTCTTCGAGCAATACCTGCTTTATCTGCGCAATCTCCTGGTCCTCGATTTCGGCTTCTCGTTCCAGACCAACCGGCCGGTCTTCGAGATGATCCAGGGCCGGCTGCTCAATACGCTGCTGCTGATCCTGCCCTCCATGCTCGCGGCCTATGTGCTCGGCGCGGTCGTCGGCGCCATCGCAGCCTGGAAGCGCGGCAGCGCCGGGGAGGTCAGCCTCGTCTTTACCGCGACCGCACTGCAATCGGCCCCGCTGTTCTGGCTCGGCATGCTCGCGATCCTGCTGTTCTCGATCAAGCTCGACCTCTTCCCGATCGGCCATATCGTCACGCCTGGCCTGTTTCCCGAGCAGGACTGGCGGATGTATCTCTCGGCCGACTTCCTGCATCACCTGATGCTGCCCTTCCTCGTCAATACGCTCTACCAGCTCTGCTTCCCGCTGCTGCTGATGCGCTCGACGATGCTGTCGACCATCGGCGAGGACTATATCGAACTCGCCCGCATGAAGGGGCTGAGCGAGCGCCGCGTGCTCTTCGGCCATGCCGCCCGCAACGCCTTGCTGCCGCTGGCGACGACGCTGCCGATGATCCTCGGCTGGGCGGTCGCGGGCTCGGTGGTGATCGAGACGGTGTTCTCCTGGCCGGGGCTGGGCCTCTTGATGGTCGAGGCGATCAGCCGCGCCGATTATCCGGTGGCGCAGGCCGCCTTCCTGCTCATCGCGGTTTTAACCGTGTTCGGCACCTTCATCGCCGACCTGCTCTGCGGTCTGCTCGATCCACGCATCGTCTACACCTGATCATGCCGACCATCATCCTCGACTTCTTTCGCGCCGTCTGGCGCGGCCCCTTCGGCCCCACGGGCCTGGTGATCCTCGGGATCTGCCTCGCGCTCGCCATCCTGGGGCCGACGATCGCGCCCTATGATCCGGTCGCGCGCAATTACGACGCCGCCGGCAAGCTGCTGCGCCTGGCCTCGCCCTCCTGGCAGCACTGGCTCGGCACCACCCTGCTCGGCCGCGACGTGCTCAGCCAGATGCTGGTCGGCGCCCGTCCGGCGCTGCTCGTCGGCGGGCTGACGGCGCTCGGCACCGTTCTCATCGGGGTCAATATCGGCCTGATCGCCGGCTATTTCGGTGGTCGCATCGACTCCTTCCTGATGCGGCTGACCGACATGTTCCTCGGCCTGCCCTTCCTGCCCTTCATCATCATCGTGCTCTCGCTCACCGGCCGCAGCCTGACGACGATGGTCATCGCCATGACACTGGTGATGTGGCGCTCGACGGCGCGGGTGGTGCGCGCCCAGGTGCTCTCGCTGCGCGAGATGCCCTTCATCGCCGCCGCCCGGATCACCGGCGCCAGCGATCTCGCCATCATCTACCGCGAGATCGCGCCCAATATCATGCCGATCGCGCTGGTCAGCGTCGCCTTCGCGCTCGCCTGGGCGATCATCACCGAGGCCAGCATCGGCTTCCTTGGATTCAGCGATCCCTCGGTCGTGAGCTGGGGCTCGATCGTCTATGACGCCTACGCCTCGCAGATGATGTATCGCGCGCCCTGGTGGGTCGTGCCGCCGGGCATCGCGATCATGGTGCTGGTCTCGGCGGTCTATTTCGTCGGCCGAGCCTATGAGCAGGTCATCAATCCGCGCCTGAGGACGGGCTGACGCCATGCTGCCGAGCGACACCCATCCCTTGCTGTCGATCGCCGGTCTTGCGGTGAGCTACGGCACGCCACGCGGCCCGGCCAGCGCCATTGCCGACCTCAGCCTGGAGATCGGCAAGGGCGAGAATCTGGGCCTGATCGGCGAATCCGGCTGCGGCAAAAGCACATTGCTCAAGGCGGTTATGGGCGTGATGCCCGACAATGCGCGGATCGTCGCCGGCCGCATCGCGTTTCAGGGCCGCGATCTCGTCGCCGGCAGCGACCGGTTCCGGCGCTCCGTGCGCTGGGCCGGCATCTCGATGGTCACGCAGAGCGCCCTCAATGCGCTCAATCCCGTTCTGCGTGTCGGCGATCAGATCGCCGAGGCGATCCTCGCCCATCGCGATGTCTCCCGGGCCGAAGCCTGGCGCCGGACCGAAGCGCTGCTGACCATGGTCGGCGTCGCTCCGGAGCGGGCGCGCGACTATCCACACCAGTTCTCGGGCGGCATGCGCCAGCGCGCGATCATCGCCATGGCGCTGGCGCTCGAGCCGCCGCTGGTGCTGGCCGACGAGCCGACCACGGCTCTCGACGTCGTCGTCCAGGGCCAGATCTTCCAGAGCCTGCGCGCACTCCAGCAGCGGCTCGGCTTCTCCCTGCTGCTGGTGACGCACGACCTCGCGTTGGTCATCGAGAATTGCGAGCGCGTCGCGGTGATGTATGCCGGCATGATCGTCGAGACCGGGCCGACGCGGGATGTCATCCGCCGGCCGATGCACCCCTATACGCTCGGGCTCAAGAACGCACTGCCGCGGCTCGGCAGCCGCTACGAACCGATCGCGATCCCGGGCGGCCCGCCGGACCTGACCGATCCTCCGCCGGGCTGCCGCTTCGCCGCGCGCTGCCCCTTCGCCCTGCCGCTGTGCCGGACCGAGCCGCCCGCGCTCTCGACCGTCGCGCCGGGTCGGCAGGCGCGCTGCCACCGCGCCGCGGAGATCGACGAACTCGCCCCCCTCGCCGCGCTCCCGCAGACCTGGGACGCGCTCGCCGCCGCGCCGCGATGACCTTCCCGATGATCTGCCCGCAACGCGGGCAGATCATGGATTCCCGGAAGCAACCCCAAACCTGAAACGGAGATCGAAGTGAACTACTTCGCCTATGCCAATCTTATGGACATCAATTGCATCCACGGGGTCGCCCCGTCCGCGAAGGCGCTCACCATTGCCTGCCTGAAGGATTACGAGCTGACCTTCGGAAAAACCACGGACGGTTCGTATAACGGCGCGCGGCTCGCCCCCTCCAAGGGAGCCGAAACCTGGGGCGTTCACTACGAACTCTCCGAAAGCGACATGGCGGCCATGGACAAGTCGGCCGGCACGGATCAGGGCCACTGGGCTCACAAATCCGTGGTGCTCCATATGCCCGACGGCCAGCTCGTGAATTCGACGACCTACGACATACCCAATCCGTCAGGACCGTCTGGAGCACCGGCGCATTATATCGAGCCGTTGCTCAAGGGCGCGCGCGCCAACAACCTCCCCCCGGCCTATATCGAAAAGCTGGAAAGGCTCCTGAAGGGCGCTTGATCCGCTCGGCCGGTTCACGAGGCGAGGCTCCGTGGCGCACACCGCTCAAACGGACCCTTCGCCAGTCGACGCGCTGCCGGCCCCGACCTGGCGGGATCGTCAGCTCGCGCTCCCGCATGCCGCAAGAGCGGTGCAGCGCGCTGGTCAGCGCGCCCGCGGGTCGAGGGCGTCGCGCAGGCCATCGCCGAGCAGGTTGAACGACAGCACGGTTGCGAAGATGGCGATGCCGGGCCAGAGCGCCATCCAGGGCGCATTGCTCAGGAAGCGCTGGGCCGAATTCAGCATCGAGCCCCAGGAGGGCGCCGGCGGCTGCAGGCCGAGGCCGAGGAAGGACATGCTCGCTTCCGCAATGATCGCGGCTGCGATCGTCAGTGTCGCCTGGACCATGAGCTGCGGCAGGATGTTCGGCAGGATGTGGCGCACCGCGATGCGCCATTGCGGATTGCCGACCGCGCTTGCCGCTTCGACATAGTCCTCAGCCTTGATCGAGAGCACCTGGCCGCGCGTCAGGCGGATGAAGAGCGGCATGGCGGTGATGCCGATCGCCAGCATCGCATTGGTCAGGCTGGGCCCGAGGAAGGCCGCGAGCGCGATCGCGAGGATGAGGAACGGGCAGGCCAGCATCGCATCGGTGAAGCGGCTGATCAGGCCGTCGACCAGGCCGCCGAGAAAGCCGGCTGCGAGCCCGAGCGGCACGCCGATCGCCATGGCGATGCCGACCGAGGTCAGGCCTGCCAGCAGCGAGGCCCTGGCGCCCCAGATGATGCGCGAAAGCATGTCGCGGCCGGCCTCATCAGTGCCGAACCAGTGCGCGGCGGAGGGTGCCTTGCGCACCGCGGTCCAGCTCTGCGCCGCCGGGTCGTAGGGCGCCAGAAGCGGCGCGAAGACGGCGACGAAGACCATGAGCAGCACGACGGCGAGACCGACCAGCGCGCTCTTGCGCTTCGACAGGCGCCGCCATACGCGGCCGCGGAAGAAGTTCGCGACGGGATTGGCCGAAGGCTTGGGTTCCGAGATCGTCAGCACAGCTCAGCTTCTCAGTCTTGGGTTGACGAGGATGTATCCGATGTCGGCCAACAGGTTGAGGACGATGTAGAAGAGCGAGGTCACGAGCACGACGCCCTGCACCACGGGATAATCGCGGGTGAAGACGGCATCGACGATCAGCTTGCCGAAGCCCGGGATCGTGAAGATCTGCTCGGTCAGGACCGCGCCGGAAAGCAGCGCTCCGAACTCAAGCGCACCAAGAGTGATGATCGGCGTCAGCGCATTGCGCATCGCATGCTTGAACACGACGACCCATTCGCTGAGGCCCTTGGCGCGCGCGGTGCGAACGTAATCGCTTTCGAGCGCCTGGAGCATCGCGCTGCGGGTGTGGCGCATGATGACGCCGGCGATCGCGGTGCCGAGCACGCAGGCGGGCATGATCGTCGTCGAGAGGTTCATCCTGAGGTCCTCCCAGGGGCTGACGAAGCCCGAGGCCGGCAGCCAGCCGAGATGGACCGAGAAGAACATGATCAGCATGATGCCGAGCCAGAAATTCGGCACCGAGATGCCGGCAAGCGACGCGACATTGGTGGTGTAGTCGATGGCGCTGTTGGGGCGCAGAGCCGAAATGACGCCCGCCGTGATGCCGACCACGAGCGCGATCAGGATGCCCATGACCGCGAGCTGCAGCGTCACCGGCAGCTTGAGCAGGATCAGCTCGAGGACGGGGCGGTTATGGCGCATGGATTCGCCGAGATCGCCGGTCACCACGCCCTTCAGCCAGTAGAGATACTGGACGATCAGGGGCTGATCGAGGTGATACTGGGCGCGGATCGCGGCCAGCGTCGCCTCATCGGGATTTTCGCCGGCGAGCACCAGCGCCGGATCGCCCGGCAGGAGATGCTGCAGCGAGAAGATGATCATCGACAGAAGGATGACCGTCGGGACGAGCTGCAGAAGGCGGCGTCCAAGAAGCGAAGACATGGGTCAGCCCTCCGTCACGGTCTGGGCCGGCCGCGCAGCCATGGCTTCAAAGGCCGCGAACAGCTTTTCGAGCTTCGGGTTGCGCGGTTCACGCGCAATCTCGGCTGCATCCTGTGCCGGCAGTTCGCGCCAGAAGGCGCAGGCATTGGCATGGCCGCCCGCTTCGACCTCGAGCACCATGCTCACGCTCTTGCAGGCCGGTCGCGCATGCGGGCAGCGTGTATGCAGCCGGCATCCTTCGGGCGGGGACAGCGGGCTCGGCAGATCGCCATGGAGTCTCGCCGCGCGCGAGCGCTGGTGGCTCGGCGGCGCCGCGACCGGAATGGCCGAGAGCAGCGCCCGCGTATAGGGGTGGCGCGGCGCGGCGAAGATCTCGTCGGAGGTGCCCATCTCGACGACCTTGCCGAGATACATCACGGCGACGCGATCGGCGATGTGCTTCACGACACCGAGGTCGTGCGAGATGAAGACGAAGGCAATGCCGAGCCGCTTCTGCAGGTTCTTCAACAGGTTGAGGACCTGCGCCTGGATCGAGACGTCGAGGGCCGACACCGCCTCGTCGCAGATGATCGCCTTCGGCTCGGAGGCGAGCGCCCGGGCGATGACCACGCGCTGGCGCTGGCCGCCGGAGAATTCATGCGGATAGCGGTCCGCCTGTTCCGGGCGCAGGCCGACCATGTCGAGAAGCTCCGCGACGCGCCTGGCGCGCTGCCCGGCCGGCACGATGTCGTGCAGCATCAGCGGCTCGGCGATCGTCTGGGCGATCGTCATGCGCGGGTTGAGCGAGGCATAGGGGTCCTGGAAGATCAGCTGCACATGCCGGCGCTGTGCGCGCACGGCCGCGTGGCTGGCGTGGGTGACGTCCTGCCCGTCGATGAAGACCTCGCCGGAGCTGGGCTCGATCAGGCGCATCAGCAGGCGGCCGAGCGTCGACTTGCCGCAACCGGATTCGCCGACGATGGCGAGCGTTTCGCCGGGCATCAGCGACAGGGTCACGTCATCGACCGCGCCGACGGACGCGAGCGGGCGGCCAAACAGCGAGCGCTTGACGACGAAGCTCTTGCCGAGGCCGCGGGCTTCGAGGATCGGCTTGGCCGCGGGGGAGCTGGAGGCGCTCTGGATCATGGGACGAGGTCCTGCATGGGCGCACGCCAGCAGCGGCTGAAATGGCCGGCCGTGACCTCGATGAGGTCCGGCATCTCGGCGCAGCGCGCGACGCGGAAGGGGCAGCGCGCCTGGAAGCGGCAGCCCGAGGGCGGATTGGCCATATCGGGCACGGTGCCGGTGATGGCGACCAGCTGCTCGCGCTTTTCGTCGAGACGCGGTAGCGAGCCGAGCAGGCCGACCGTGTAGGGGTGCTGCGGGAAGGTGAAGAGATCCTCGACCGAGCACTGCTCGACGACCTGGCCGGCATACATGACGATGACGTCGTCGCAGGATTCCGCGACCACGCCGAGATCATGGGTGATGAGGATGATGGCGGTGCCGGTCTTCTGCTGCAGCTCGCGCATCAGCTCGAGCACCTGCGCCTGGATCGTGACGTCGAGCGCAGTCGTCGGCTCGTCGGCGATCAGCAGCTCGGGATCGCAGGCGAGCGCCATGGCGATCATCACGCGCTGACGCATGCCGCCCGAGAGATTGTGCGGATATTGATGGTAGCGGGTCTCGGGCGACGGAATGCGCACCAGCTTCAGCATGGCGATGGCGCGTTCGGTCGCCTCCTTCTTCGAGATCGGGCGGTGGCGCAAGATGACTTCGTTGATCTGCTCGCCGACCGTATAGGACGGGTTGAGCGAGGTCATCGGCTCCTGGAAGATCATCGCCAGCCGGTTGCCGCGCAGGCTGCGCATGCCTGATTTGCTCTCGTCGAGCAGCTCGCGGCCATCGAAATTGACGCGGCCGGAAATGCGCGCGCTGTGCTCGGGCAGAAGCCGCATCACGGCGAGCGAGGTCACGCTCTTGCCGCTGCCGGATTCGCCGACGATCGCCAGCGTGCGCCCCTTCCGGACCGAGAAGCTGACGCCATCGACCGCAGTCACGGTGCGCGTGTCGCCTTCGAAGGCGACACGCAGGTTGTTGACGTCGAGGACGGACGCGGATGCGTCATCAGCCCGAACGGATCGGAGTGGGGTGCTCATCGCGTCCTTGGTACCGGTTCAGTTCTCGGTTCCGGCTCAGTTCCCGGGTGCCGGCTCAGTTCTTGCGGCTGACGTCAGCCAGGCGGATGATGCCATCCGGAGCGGGCTTGAGGCCGGTGATCTTGGAGCTGTGCGCGAAGATCCACTGCGAGTGGTAGAGATAGACGATCGGCAGGTCCTTGAGCAGGATCGCGACCGCCTTGGCGTATTCGGCCTGGCGCGCAGCGGGGTCCCCGAGCGAGCGGGCCTTGGCGAGGATCGCGTCGAGCGCCTCGTTGCAATACTTGGCGTCGTTCGTCGCGGCGCCGCAGGAGAGCATCGGGGTGACGTTCAGGTCGGGATCGACGCGGCCGCTCCAGCCGACGAGATGCGACTGGAACTTGCCCTGGCGGGCGACGTCGAGCAGCGTCATCAGTTCGGTCGGCTTGATCGAGACCTTGATGCCGATGTCCTGGACCATCGCCTGGATAAGCTGGGCGACCTGCTGGCGCTCGGCATCGGTGGGAACGAGCAGTTCCAGATTGACCGACTTCACACCGGCCTCGGCCATCTTCTTCTTGGCGGCGTCGAGGTCACGGGCCGGAACCGGGAAGCTCTTGTCGTAGAACGGGCTCGACGGCGGGAACGGCTGGTTGCCGATGCTGGCCTGGCCGTCGAAGACGACATTGCTGATGGCCTGACGATCGATCGCGAGGCTGAAGGCTTCGCGGATCGCGGCCTTCTTGCCGGCATCGAGATTGGCGCCATCGCCACCGATGCTGAAGGTGATGCCGTAATAGCCAAGGCCGACGACGGGATCGACGGCGAGCGCCTTGTCGGCCTTGACGGCGTCCACGTCGGTCGCTGCCAGACGCTCGATCAGGTCGAGCTGGCCCGAGCGCAGGTTCAGCAGGCGGACGTTGGAATCCGGCATGCCGCGATAGATCAGGCGATCGAACTTGTACTTCGCCGCATCGTAATATTGCGGGAATTTCTCGAGGACGATGCGGTCCTGGACCACGCGCTCGAGGAATTTGTAGGGACCGGAGCAGACCGGCGCATCGGTGAACTTGTCGCCGAGCTTTGCACCAGCCGCTGGGCTGATGATCATGCCGGCGCGGTCGCTGAGCGCGGCGAGCAGCGGAACCGAAGGCTCCTTGAGGCTGATCTTGACGGTGGTCGGATCGACGGCTTCGACGCCCTTGATCGCGCTGATTTCAGCCTTGCGCCGCGAGATGCCCGAGGTGAGCGCGCGCTCCAGATTGTACTTGATCGCCGCGGCGTCGACCTTGGTCCCGTCGTGGAAGACGGCATCGCTGCGCAGCGTCAGGGTCAGCACGGTGCTGTCTGCGCTCCATTCCCAGCTGGCCGCCAGCATCGGGATGATTTTGCCGTTCTGGTCGATGTCGACGATCTTGTCGCAGAGCGACTGCAGCACGTGGCGGCCGACGAAGCTCCAGTTGGACACGGGGTCGAGCGTATCAGGATCGTCCTGCAGGCCGATCTTGAGAACGGTCTGGGCGGCGGCGGGCGCCACCGTCACGGCCATGGCGCCGAGCGTCAGGCTGGCTGCGAGTGCAAGATAAGTCGGTTTCATCGATAGTCCCCTCTCCTGTTCCGGAATGCTTGTCTCATTGGGGTCAGCGGGTCGGGATCAGCGGGCGACCGCATAACCCTGGACGCCGCGCGGGTTGGCGCCGGCCTTCACCAGCTGCACATCGCCATCCATCTCGCGGGCGACCGCCGAGAGGCGTCCTTCGGACCAGGCGTCGCCGACGGTGATCTTGTGGCCCCGCGCCGCCAGATCGTCGCGGACCGCCTGCGGGAAGCGGTCTTCGAGCGTGACCGCGCCGAAGCTGATCTCGCGCGGCCAGAAGGAGCTCGCGAGATGGTCGGTATGGAAGGACGGGGCGTCGATCGCTTCCTGCAGGTTCATGCCCTTGTGGAGATGGCGCAGCAGCATGATCAGCTGCCATTGATCCTGCTGGTCGCCGCCCGGCGTGCCGAAGGCCATGTAGGGCTGGCCGTCCCGGTAGACGGTGGACGGGGTCAGCGTCGTGCGCGGCCGCTTCGACGGCGCGAGCGTGGAGTTCAGGCCCTCTTCGAGCCAAAACATCTGCGCACGGGTCGTCAGGCTGAAGCCGAGACCGGGAATGACCGGGCTCGACTGGAACCAGCCGCCCGACGGCGTCGCGGACACCATATTGCCCCAGCGGTCGACGGCGCTGACCTGCACGGTGTCGCCGCGCTGGGCGCCTTCGCGGGTCAGTGCCGGTTCGCCCTGCCTGTCATTCGGCAATTTGGCTTCGCGGGCGACCGTCGGCTCGCCGCCGCCAAGGCCGGGCTGTGCAATGGTGCCAACCGTGCGCAGCGGCGGCAGATTGGGATTGCGCCCCTCAGGGGTGCCGGGGAGGACGTCCATCGACGCCTTACCCGTGATCAGCGCGCGGCGGATATCGGCATAGCCGGAGGAGAGCAGCGCCTTGATCGGTACATCGGAGCTGTCGCCGTACCAGGAATCGCGGTCGGCCATCGCGAGCTTGGCCGTCTCGACGACGAGATGCACGAAATCGGCGCTTGTCGGATCGAGATCGGCGATATCCGTGCCCTTGAGGATCTGCAGCATCTGCAGCAGGACCGGTCCCTGCGACCACGGCCCACATTTGAAGACCTCGCAGTCGCCATAGGTCACGGAGACCGGCTTTTCGATCTGCGGCTGATAGTCGGCCATGTCCTGGGCGGTGATCAGGCCCTTGTGGCGGCGGCCCGAGACGTCCCAGACCTCTTGCGTGGCGCAGAATTCCTCGATCCGCTCGGCGACCGGGCCGCGATACCAGAAGTCGAGCGCCGCATTGATGCGTGCCTCGCGATTCCCGGCCGATTTCGCGTGGTCGAGGATTTGCTGGTAGAGCGCGGCGATCTGCGGATTGCGGAAGAGCTTGCCGGACTGAGGCGCCACGCCGCCCGGCAGGTAAATCTCCGCGGAACTCGGCCAGTGGGTCTCGAACAGCTCGCGCATCGAGGCGATCGTCCGGGCGATGCGCGGCACCAGCGGATGGCCGGTCCTGGCATAGTAGATCGCTGGCGCCAGCACGTCCTCGAGCTCGGCCGTGCCGTAGTCGCGCAGCAGCGTCAGCCAGGCGCCGAACGCGCCGGGAATGCAGGCGGCGAGCAGGCCGGTGCCCGGAATGATATCGAGGCCGAGATCCTTGAAATGCTTGATGGTCGCCTTCGCAGGGGACGGCCCCTGCCCGCAGATGACGATCGGCTGATCGGCTCCGGCCGGGGTCACGATGATCGGCACCTCGCCGGCGGGGCCGTTGAGATGGGGCTCGACGATCTGCAGGACGAAACCGGTGGCGACCGCGGCGTCAAAGGCGGTGTGGCCCTTTTCCAGGATGGACATGCCGACGGTCGAGGCAAGCCAATGCGTCGAGGAAACGGCTCCGAATGTGCCCCTGAGTTCCGGTCGCGTCGTAAAAGTCATGGCAATTCCTCATTTCCAGCCATCCGCGACCGCCTGAGGAAGGCTGTCGACAAGGCCGGAGATCCACGCGGGGATGTTAGACAAGCCTCAGGATTTTGTGCCGCTGCTCATGCGGGAGCGGCTCGTTTTGTATATTTTTTGTCTACATTGCAATAGGATTGTGTACTCATCGGGATCAGCCGAGATGGTCAACTCAGGGGATGGCGAGCTTGGGAATTGAAGATCGCGCGATGCTGGACGTGCCGGCCGCCACCAAGAAAAGTCGCAGTGATTTCATCGCCGAACAGCTCGAAGAGGCTGTGATCAACGGCGAATTTCCGGCGGGCTCCCGGCTCGATGAAGCCTCCATCGCCCTGCAGTTCGGCGTCTCCCGCACGCCCGTCCGGGAAGCACTGCATATCCTGTGCGGCCGCGGACTGGCCGAGCGCGAGCCCTATAAGGGCGTGGTCGTGACGCAGATTTCCACGGAGCGCATCGACGAGATGTTCGAGGCGATGGCCGAGCTCGAGGCGACCTGCGGCCGGCTCTCCTCACACCGGATGACGATGCGGGAGCGGGCCGAACTCGAAAGCCTGCACCGCCAGATGAATGCGCTGGCCGACGATGGCGACCTCGATGGCTACACCGAGCTCAACACGCAGTTTCACAGCCTGCTCTTCCAGGGCAGCCATAACAGCGACCTGATCGCGGTTGCCCAGACGCTACGGCTGAAGCTCGCGCCCTTCCGCAAATTCCAGCTCAAGGACAAGGGACGCATCAAGCGCTCCTGCCGCGAGCATCAGCAGATCGTCGACGCGATCCTGGATCAGGACGCCAAGACTGCGGAAAACGCGCTGCGCCGCCATCTCGTCTCGGCGGCCCAGGAAGTCCTGATCAAACGGCAGCGGCAGGAAGACGAGGCCGTCGCCAAGAATGCGCTCTGACGCGCTCTGAAAGGTACGTTCCAAATGACTGATAGCATTGAGAAAGAGGCGATCCGTGCGGTGATCGCCACGATGCAGGCGGCCTGGAACCGCGGCGATTTCGCGGGCTATATGGCTGGCTTCGCCAATCCCGATGTGATCTTCGTCTCGCGCGGCCGCATCCAGAAGGACTGGCAGGGAACGCTCGACCATTACATCGCCGATTATGGCGGCGGGCCGGGTTCGCAGGGCGAGCTCGCCTTTTCGAACATCCGCATCGAGATGCTGGGGCCCGATGCCGCCCAGTTGATCAGCGACTACAAGCTGGTGCGCGCGGCGGGTAACCAGACCGGCGTCAACACCCGCCTGATGCGCAAGCGCGACAATGGATGGGTCATCGCCCTCAACCACGTCTCTCAGATCGAAAGCAACACGCAGGCGGGAAAGGCCCCTGGGAACTAACCCGGATGCGGCCGACCGTCGGAGCCGAGCACGGGTCGCGGCGTGAACAGCGCCGCGCCGCCCAGCCGAGTGTCACGCAGCCAGTACGGTAACAGGCGTTCCGGGGGCGACGCGTGCGTAGAGATGCACGATATCCTGATTGATCATCCGGATGCAGCCCGACGAGACGTTGGTGCCAACACTGTAGGGCTCCAGAGTGCCGTGAATTCGGTAGCCAAGATCCCGACCTTCCCCGAAAAGATACAGGGTACGCGCGCCCAGCGGACTATTGGGGCCACCGCGCACGCCAAGGCCCCTCGGCGTCTTCTCGAGCTGGGCCTTGATGGCTGGCTCACGCTCAATCATTTCGCGGGGCGGAACCCAATCGGGCCAGTCCCGCTTCATGTTGACCCGCGCCAAGCCGGACCAGGCGAAGCCCTCACGTCCAACACCGACGCCGTAGCGGGTCGCAACGCGGGGCGTTTCGACGAAATAGAGATGGTAAGAGGCCGGATCGACGATGATCGAGCCCGGGGCCTCCTCTCGCGTAAGCTCGACGGTCTGGCGCAGATAGGCCGGATCAACCTTTCGATAATCCACCGTCCGGACCGCAAACCGCTCACCTGGATAACCCGTATAGACTTCGGCGTAGTTCGGCCGCGCCAATGTACGCGTCGGGCTCGCTCTGGCTGGGGAAACAGCCGGCAGGCCGACGCTGCTTCTCGTGCCGCATCCCGCGAGCCCGGCAGCGGCAAAGGTCAAGGCAGACATGGTAAAGCAACGGCGGGTCGGCATGGATGTCTCTCAGGCAAGGCTTTGGAGAAACATGGACTTAGATCGTTAGGGCGACGTTAAGCCGACTCAGGAGGGCGAAGCCGCTGTGGAGCGAGGAGGCGGAAGCTGAAGAACCAAGCCTCCAGCCAGCTTGCCGCCCAAGGCATCGCACGCTATTCCCGGTTGAATACAGCGCCTCGATGCCGATCCGGCATCCCGGCATTGCACGTCCGACGCTTCATCGGCTTGCGGGAGGATAGTCATGAGATCGCGCGTCCCGGCTCTTCTCCTCGCCTTGTTGCTTGCGCCGCTGATGGCGACGTCCGGCCATGCCGAGCGGATCCTCACGGACCAGCTCGGGCGGACGGTGACGCTGCCCGACACTGTCTCGCGGGCCGTCGTGCTCCAGCACCAGACGCTCAATCTCGTCGTCCAGATGAACGCGACCGGCAAGCTCGCCGGCATCCTCGACCAGTGGAAGCAGCAGCTCGGCGCGAACTATGTTCGCCTTGCTCCCGAGCTCGCAAAATTGCCGATGCCGGGCGGCCTGACCAAGCTCAATATCGAGGCCCTGCTGCAGCTGAAGCCCGACGCGGTCTTCGTCACCAACTACGCGCCGGCGGAGATGATCGGCCAGATCGAGAAGGCCGGCATTCCCGTCATCGCGATCTCGCTGCTGAGCGCACCGCCGGGCGAGGCGACCAAGGTCAGCCCCGTCGTCGCCGATGAGCAGGCGGCCTATGAGAGCGGTTTCGCCGAGGGCGTCAGGCTGGTCGGTACCGTGCTCGACCGCAAGGACGAGGCCGAGGCGCTGGTCGCCTATGCCCAGGCCAAGCGCAAGCTGGTCGCAGAGCGGCTCGCTTCGGTCGCGCCGGGGCAGCGCGTCAGCGCCTATATGGCCAATCCCGACCTCAACACCTATGGCTCGGGCAAATATACCGGCATCATGATGAACCGTGCCGGCGCGGCCAATGTCGCCGCCGCCTTGCAGGGCTTCAAGCAGGTGACGATGGAGGATGTCCTGAAATGGAATCCCGCCGTCATCTTCGTGCAGGAGCGCTATCCTGAGGTGGTCGAGGAGATCCGGCGCGCCCCGGCCTGGCAGCCGATCGAGGCGGTCAAGGCGGGCCGCATCTACCTGATGCCGGAATATGCCAAGGCCTGGGGCTATCCCATGCCCGAGGCGATGGCGCTGGGCGAGCTCTGGATGGCCAAGAAGCTCTATCCCGACCGCTTCGCCGATATCGACATGCAGGCCGAGGCGGACGCCTATTACAGGCGCTTCTACCGCACCGGCTACGATTCTTTCCATTGACGGCGGGGGCCGACCGCCGCGTGGCGCGCACAAGACGTCGCGCCGCCCCCGGCCTTGTTCTGGCGCTTCTTGCAGGCGCGCTCGTGCTCGTCCTGCTGGTCTCGCTCGGCATAGGCCGCTACGGCATTTCACCGGCCCGTGTCGGGCAGATCCTGCTCGCATTCGACGGCACGGATGCGATCGAGCGCCATGTCGTGCTGACGGTCAGGCTGCCGCGCGTCCTGACCGCGCTTGCGGCCGGGGCGGGGCTGGCCCTGTGCGGGGCGGCGCTGCAAGGGGTGTTCCGCAACCCGCTGGTCGGCCCGCATATCATCGGCGTCTCGACCGGGGCGGCCTTCGGCGGCACGCTCGCGATCCTGCTGAGCGGGCCGCGCGGGCTCCTGCTGCTGCTCGCCTTTCTCTTCGGCATGCTGGCCCTGCTGATGGTCTACGCGCTGAACGCGCTGGTGGCGCGGCGCAACATGCTGGTCCTGGTGCTGGCGGGCGTCGTCGTCAGCGGCTTCTTCGGCGCCCTGGTGAGCCTGGTGCAATATCTCGCCGACGCCGAGGAGAAGCTGCCGCGCATCGTGTTCTGGCTGCTCGGCTCCTTCGCCACCGCCGATTACGACAAGCTCGCGCTGATGCTGGGGCTGCTTGCGCCGGGCGCCGTCCTGCTACTGCTGCTGCGCTGGCGCATCAACATCCTGTCGCTGGGTGAGGAGGAGGCACGGGCGCTCGGCGTCCGGACCGAGCCGACACGCTGGCTCGTGCTGACGCTGATCGGGCTGATCGTCTCGGCCCAGGTCGCGGTCAGCGGCGTGATCGGCTGGATCGGCCTCGTCATCCCGCATCTGGCGCGGATGCTGGTCGGCCCCGACCATCGCGTCCTCCTGCCGGCGGCGATGCTTGCCGGCGGGCTCTTCATGGTGCTGGTCGACGATGTCGCGCGCAGCTTGAGCCAGAGCGAGATCCCGCTCGGCATCCTGACGGCGCTGATCGGCGCGCCGGTCTTCGCCCTCGTCTTCCTGCGCGCCACCGGCTCGGAGCGCGGCCATGGCTGAACCGCGCATCCGGGCCGAGCAGGCCGGCCATTCCTATGACGGCCGACGCTGGCAGTTCCGCGCGCTCGATCTGACGGTTTCTGCGGGCGAGATCGTCGCGGTGCTCGGCCCCAACGGGCGCGGAAAATCCACGCTGCTGCGCGCCATCGCCGGGCTGATCGCGCCCAATGCCGGCCGCATCGCGGTCGCGGACGCCGTCGGCTTCGTGCCGCAGGCCTTCATGCCGGCCTTTTCCTACAGCGCGTTCGAGATCGTGCTGATGGGGCGCACCCGGCACATCCCGCTGCTGCGGGCGCCCGGCCGACGCGACCGCGAGATCGCGGCCGCCTGCCTCGCCGAACTCGGCATCGCGGCGCTGGCGCAACGCGCCTTCGCGTCGCTCTCCGGCGGCGAGCGGCAGCTCGTCCTGATTGCCCAGGCGCTCGCCGGCGAAACACCGATCCTGCTGCTCGACGAGCCCGCCGCCGCGCTCGACCTGCACCATCAGGACGAGGTCATGGCGCTGATCCGCACCATCTGCGACGACCGGCAGCTCGCAGTGCTGTTCACGACGCATCATCCCGACCACGCCCTCGCCATCGCCGACCGGGTGCTGCTGATGGGCGACGACGAGCGGCATCTGATCGGCCCCACGGCCGGGACGATGACGGAGGCCCATCTCGCGGACCTCTACAAGGTGCCGGTGCGCCTTCTGCGCTTTGCGGCCGAAGGCCGGGAACTGACCGCCTTCGCCCCGATTTTCCGTAGCCAGGTGTTGCGCAGTCCTGACTTGCGTAGCCCGGTCTTGCACGATGAGGCTTCGTGCGGCCAAATCCTGGGTGGCGGCAAACCGGGTTCTGGAGACAGCCATGCCAAGTGAGGTCGCCGCGGCCGATCCCGTCAGGATCTATGCCGCGGGCAGCCTGCGCCGCGCTTTCGGAGAGATTCTGCCGCGAGCAGGCCCACGCGATCCGTGTGGAGGCGCTCTTCGGCCCGGCCGGACTGCTGCGCCAGCGCATCGAAGCCGGCGCGGCGCCCGATGTCTTCGCATCAGCCAATCTGGACCATCCCCGCCGATTGTTCGAAGCTGGTCTGTTCGACGAGCCGATCTGCTTTGCCCGCAATCCGTTCTGTGCGGTCGTCCGCCGCAATCTCGGCATCCAATCCGCCGGGCTGATCGACGCCATGCTCAACCCGGCGCTCATGCTCGCGACCTCGACGCCGGGCGCCGACCCATCGGGCGATTATGCCGAGTTGGTCTTCGCGCGGATCGACCGGCTGCGGCCGGGCGCCGGCGCGCTGCTTGCCGCCAAGGCTCGCCGGCTGCTCGGCGCCGGCTTTGCGTCAGAGGTTCCGGCCGGGCGCGCGCCGGCCGCATGGCTGATCGAGACGGGACAAGCCGATATCGCCCTCGGCTACCAAACCGGCACATGGGGGCTTGATCCCTCCGGCCCCTGCGCGCCCGTCGATCTGCCCCAGGGCTGCGCGGTGACGGCGTCCTATGGTCTGGCCGTCGCGCGCGGGACCGCGCAGCGCGGGTATGGGCTTGCTGCCTTCCTGACAGGCGGTGAGGCCGGGGCGCTGCTCTATCGCAATGGCTTCATCGCCCCCAACCACGTTTCGCAGAGCCAGACCATCCATGCCGGTGCGAAGGCACCGGCTCGCGAGTGAAAGGATGAGCCGGAGCATGTCTCACCGCACCACCCTGCCCTGTCGCCATTGATACGCCGCGGCGCCCGCGACAGGTCGCGGCCAGGGTCGGGCAAGGGCCAGCCTCGCACGAGCGGGAAGCGTTTTTTCACGCGCTGAAAGCCGGCCCCTATCAGACCCAATGGCAGCGGCGGATCCGCCTGCCAAAGCTGTCGCGATGCACACGGCAGAGCTGGCGCCGATGGCGGCGGTGATGTCTGCGATGCTGCGGCGGGCGGTGATGCCGGCGATCCCAATCCGAACCACGCTGTTGGGCCCAATCCAATGGCGTTCCGTCCGGAAGCGTCAGATCAGACAGATCTGCGTTTGGCGCCTCGGGCGCCTGGAGCCGTGGGGCGGCCTGCGCGCCCTGGGGCCGCAAAGCGAGGGCCAGGCCAAGACTCATGCCCAGAAATCCAGTGAGGAATGCCCGGCGTTCCATGGTTTCGCCTCCTGCTGCGAGCCAGTGGCCTCACACAGTGCCATTGAGCTCGAGGCGGCCTGATCTGCCGCGTCCTCGGGAACGCGTGGGGAACACGTGGCCGCCCGATTTGTTCGGCACTGAGGCTCACGAAGACGATGCGGTCAAACCATAAGAGCCTTGTTCACGTTGATGGCGCAGCGGTCTCAACCGTGCTCATGGCGTGTCGGTATGTGTCCAGCTGCAGCGTCATGTCCACGCGGTCCATGCCGGGCGCAAAGCCGTCCGGTACGCGGGTGGTTTCGACGAAGCCATAATGCGCGAAGAACCCGCAACTATACTGAGTGGTCTCGATGATCACCGTCTCGAATACCGGTTCCGCGGCGATCTGCGCCAGGCGCTCGCTCAGCAGGCGCTGGCCCAGCCGTCGACCGTGCAGGTCGCCCCGCACCATGCCCCAGCATAGGAAGGCGACCGAGGGGTCTTCGCCCCCGCCGGCATAGCCGCCGCAGCCCAGCGCCTCGCCGTCCATCGACTCCAGCATGAAATAGGGCCCCGGCATGTCGTCGAGAAAGGTGAGGAAATCGGCCCTCTCGGCCGCTGCGAAGTAGCGGGGCACATTGCTCTCGAACAGCGCCAGCCCGAGTTCACGGTCCTCCATCCGCCACGGGCGCAGGCGCACCCTGGCGCCCGGTGCGTTCGGGTTCAATTGGGCGTGACGGATCCTGGACATGAGCAAACCTCAACCGTGAAGACAGGCCTCGCCGCGCACTGACACCCGTGGACGGCGAAATCGTACAGGGCCAGTCGATCATGGCGCGTGTTTGTCGGCCGCATCGCTCAACTCATCCTGCCCCACAGCTATTGCAGGCCTCCCGAAAACGGGGCCCCGAGAATCGCCCATCCGGCCGGCCGAGGGATTGATGGTGGCGATGATGCCGGTGTCGCCGATCTCGGCAGACAGGAGCGACCGAGGTGGCGTAGCTTGGTCCGCCTCTGGCTGGGTCGCACTCCGCCAGGCCCCAAGCCCCGCCCGCCGCCGCCCTCTTTCTTCCTGACCGGCACTCAGACCAATGGCACGGTCGCCGTGAGCGAGGAGCCCCCGCACATGCCCCCTGTCCATCCTCCCTGCCCATGACCCAGCACGTCCTCCTCGCCGGCAGCACCGGGCTGGTCGGCAGCCTTGTCCGGGCCCGGCTCGCCGCCCGTCCCGAGATCGATCTCGTCAGCCTCGTGCGCCGGAGAGCATCCGTGTCCGGGCATGAGGTCGATTTCGAGCAGCTCTACGAAACGCCCGGGGCGGTCCTGAAGCCTCTTGCGCCCGACGGCATCGACGTCGCGATATCCTGTCTCGGCACGACCATCCGCACCGCGGGGTCGCAGCCGGCCATGTTCCGCGTCGACCATGATTATGTGCTCGCCGTCGCCCGGGCTGCGCGAGCGCTCGGGGCCCGGCAGTTCATTCTGGTGACCGCCGTGGGCGCCGGCGGCCCCGGCTTCTACCTGCAGACCAAGGGCGCCATCGAGCGGGCGGTCACCGATCTCGGCTTCGAGCGGGTCGACCTGATCCGGCCCGGTTTCCTTCTCGGCGGGCGCGCGGAGCGGCGCGTCTGGGAGGCGATCGGCCAGCGCATCTTCGCGGCGCTCACCCCGATCATGCTCGGCCCGCTGTCGCGCTACGGGGCCATTCCTGCGGAGACGGTGGCGGACGCAATCGTCACGCTCATCGACAATGCCGCGCCCGGCCGGCACCTGCACGAGAACGCCGAGATGCGTCGGCTTTCCCAGGCGACGCGAGTCAGCGGATAGAGGGCGGGCCACGCCCGCCCCGTGAACGCCATCCGGGTCGCCCCCGCGGCAGTGTCAGCAACTGCCGCAATGTCGGAGATGGCTGCGAGGCTGACACGCCATCGTCATGCTTGTCGGCTCTTAGAGCATCGGCCCGAAAAGTGGATTGTGGTTTTCGGAAAAGCCGATGCAAAGACAAAGGGTTAGATCATCAGACTGGATACGATATCCGGTCCGATGATCTAACCGATCCACTCCACAGGTCGAAGCCCGCTGACCCCATGCAATTCAGTTTCGTTGAGCCCAGCGATCCATCGGCGCCGCCACTGATCCTGCTCCACGGCTCCGGGGGCAACGAAACGGACATGCTTCCCGTCGCGGCAGCTGCAGCTCCGAGCGCGGCTGCATTCTCGCTGCGCGGGGCGGTCGCATGGGAGGGCGGCCATGCATTCTTCAGGCGCCTGCCCGATCGAAGCATCGACGAAGACAGCATCCGGGCCGAAGCGCCGGCTCTCGGAGCCTTCATGGCAGAGATCGTCGCAAGGCATCCTGGCCGGAGCAAACCGATCCTGGTCGGGTTCTCTAACGGCGCGATCATGACTGCCGCCCTGGTGATGCTCTTTCCCGATCTGGTCAGGGGAGCCGCGCTGCTGCGCCCGCTTTCGCCGTTCGCGACGCCAGGGGAAACACGATTGCCGGCCACGCCGGTGCTCGTCGTCGATGCGACCCATGATGCTCGCAGGCGGGCGGAAGACGGTATCGAGATGGCGGCGCAACTGCGTCGCGCAGGGGCGATTGTCGATCACCAGAGCCTGAATTCCAGCCACGCCCTGACCGGTGATGATCTCGCACTGCTGCGCGGCTGGTTGGCGAAGGTCGTTTGACGTCCGCTAAGGGGCCGAAAGTCCCCGTTGGCCTCCGTGGCCGGAGACGCTGGCCGATCGGCTCCAGACACTGCCCCCTTGAGGTCCTGGCCAAGACCCTGTCCGGTTCGAGCGCAGAAACCGCCGGCACTGGCTGCCCGCAAGCGCCCTCCCCAGCCGACCTGATTACCAAGAACTGGCGCACGCTCGTTCGCGCCGGAGAGAAGATCCGTTCCGACGAGGACGGGCGCCGCTCGGAGATCGGCGCGGCAGTGCTGGCCGGCTGCTTGCAAGCGCGAAACGTCTGGAGTGAGTGATTGCTGACGCTGTCGAGAAGCACTAGCCTCTTGCGACGTCGTCCAGCGTTCGTGGAAATGAAGTGCCAGCAGTCACCATCACCGCGGCGATGGCCCACCGGTTGAGCCACTTCGTCGGTTGAATCCCTCGTAGACGCACGCCGATCGCGCGTCGAAGCGCGACGCCGAGCAGAAGGAGCCCTCCCATGCTTGAGCTCTTGTTCTGCTCGCTTCTGACGATCCTGCCCGACTACCTGTTTCGCCGCTACGGTCAGGGCCGTCGGATCGGCAAGGAGATCACGCTCTTCTCGGTCTGGTTCGAATTGCGCTGGGGCATCACGGCTTGCGCGATGCTGACCGTCGGGTTGATCACGGTGGTCTTCTACAATCACCCCTCGACCACGAACGCGACCCTGTTCTTCAGGGCCGTGCCGATCATGCCGGAGAACAGGGGAAAGGTCGCCGAGGTCTTTGTCGGGCTTAGTGGCAGGGTCGAAAAGGGCGCGCCGATCTTCCGTCTCGACAGCAGCGCGCAGGAAGCGGCAGCCGAGACCGCCCGCCGCAGGATTGCCGAGACCGAGGCAGCGCTTGTTGTCGCCCGGTCCGACCTCGCCTCGAGTGAATCCAAGATCCAGGAGGCGAGGAGCGACCTCCAGCAGGCACAGGACGAACTGCGGACCAAGCAGGAATTGATGCGACGGAACGCGAATGTCGTTGCGCAGCGTGAGATCGAGAGGCTGGAGGTCCGCGTCGCCGGGCGGGAAGCCGCTGTGAACTCGGCGACCTCGGCGCGCGATACCGCGCAGATCCGGATCTCGACGCAGCTTCCGGCAGAGAGGGATAGTGCCCAGGCGGACCTGGCTTTGGCCCAGATCGATATCGACAAGACGGTGATCCGGGCCGGCTTCACCGGCCGTGTCGAACAATTTGCGCTTCGTGCCGGCGATCTCGTCAACCCGAACATGCGCGCGGGCGGCGTCCTGATCCCCGAGGAGGCCGGGCGCTCCTCCCTGCAGGCCGGCTTTTCCCAGATCGAGGCGCAGATCATGAAGGTCGGCATGGTTGCCGAGGCCACCTGCGTCTCAAAGCCCTGGGTCATCATTCCGATGGTCGTGACCGGGCTGCAGGATTTTATCGCAGCCGGGCAGTTTCGCGGCGGCGAGCAGCTGATCGATGTTCAGCAAATTGCCAAGCCCGGCACGATCCTGACATTTCTCGAGCCGCTCTATCCCGATGGGCTCGATGGCGTGACGCCGGGCAGCAGCTGTATCGTCGATGCCTATTCGAGCAACCATGATCGCATCGAGGCGAAGGACACCGGCTCCGTCAAAAGGGTCGCTCTGCATGCGGTCGACGCGGTCGGGCTCGTTCATGCCATGATCCTGAGGATCCAGGCGCTGCTGCTGCCGATTCAGACACTGGTTTTCTCCGGACACTGATCCGGGAGCGCAGACCGCCGATCGGCGCCCTTGACGGTTTCCGTCGAGAGGACATCAGAAGCTCTCGGCGCCCGGCAGGTGGAAACGCCGCGGCGCAGCATGGATCCGGATTTCCGCGCGTGAGGGCCGCTGAGTGATACTCGCGCCTGTACCTGTTGGGCGTGCATTGGAGCTTTGCCCGAAAGCTGACATTCCTGATCGGGCGGGGTGACTGCTGCTCCCGACCCAACAGAGACGTTTGCGGCGAGGCCGGTGACGGACGAAGTTTGGCTAGGCCCGACCCTCAGAATGTCCCTTCCTGGGGCATCGAAGCGCCAATGGATCCGTTCGCTACTGCCCCAAGGTACAGTAGCACGCAGCCCTGCTGTCCCGGTAAATCGGGGCGGCCGCCATTTTGAATAAATTCTTAAGGTGCCCGCGGAGGCCCGTGGGCACCAGGTACGGCCACAAGCATCATCCGGGAGGGTCGGACATGAAGATTGGTCGACGCGAATGGCTTGGTCTCTCTGCGAGTATCGCCATGCTGACCGGGGCGAGCCTCCCTGCGATAGCGCAGCAACCTCAGCCCCAGCAGCAACAGCGGCCTAACATACTCGTGATCATGGGCGACGACGTAGGCTGGTTCAATGTCGGGGCCTACCACCGGGGGATGATGTCCGGGAAGACGCCCAACCTCGACAGGCTGGCGGCGCAGGGAATGATGTTCACGGATTACTATGCCGAAGCCAGTTGTACCGCCGGCAGGGCAAGTTTCATCACCGGCGAAATCCCCTTGCGCACGGGTTTGACCACCGTTGGACAAGCGGGTGCGGATGTCGGCATGCCGGCCCAGGCAGCGACGATCGCCAGCGCTCTGAAAACTCAAGGATATGCCACCGGCCAGTTCGGAAAGAACCATCTGGGCGACCTGAACAAGTTCCTGCCGACACTGCACGGCTTCGACGAGTTCTTCGGCTACCTCTACCACCTCGACGCGATGTCCGATCCGTTCTGGTATTCGTTCCCGGACGAGCAGTCCTATCGCGACAAGGTCGGCCCCCGCAACTTGGTGCATACCTTTGCCACAACCGTGGACGACGCGACCGAGATGCCGCGCTGGGGCAAGGTCGGCAAGCAGAGGATCGTGGACGAGGGACCTCTGGCGCCCTACCCCAACATGGCCAACGTGCCAAACATGCACGACATCACGCCGAAGGCTAAATACGACATGACGACCTTCGACGAAATACTGGTCAAGTCGTCATGTGACTTCATGGACAAGGCCAAGGCTGACAAGAAGCCGTACTTTGTCTGGCACAACACGACGCGCATGCATGTCTGGACCTTCCTGTCGCCGAAATATCAGTCGCTGATGAACAGCAATACCAATTACGGCCTTGAAGAGGCGGGCATGGCGCAGCTCGATGACGGCGTCGGCGCCCTTTTGAAATGCGTGGAGGATTCAGGCCAGGCGGACAACACGATCGTCATCTTCACCACCGACAACGGTGCCGAAGTCTTCACTTGGCCCGATGGCGGGATGACCCCGTTCAAGGGGACCAAGGGAACGGTCATGGAAGGCGGCTTCCGGGCGCCCGCGATCATTCGCTGGCCGGGCAAGGTCAAGTCTGGCACGGTCGAAAACGGGATCTTTTCGGCGCTGGACTGGTTCCCGACGCTCCTGGCTGCGGCCGGCAATAGCGACATCACCGGCCAGCTCCTGAAGGGCGTGGCGTTGGGCGAGAGGACCTACAAGAACCATCTCGACGGCTACAACCAGATCGATCTGCTCCAAGGCAACGGTCCGTCCGCACGGCATGAGTTCTTCTATTTCGGCGGTCCGCAACTCGGCGCCGTTCGGATCGACAACTTCAAGTACCAGTTCTTCCAGCAGCCGCAGGGTTGGCCCGGCGCGAAGGTCACCACCGACATGCCGACCATGGTCAATATCCGCCAGGACCCGTTCGAACGAACCCCGTCGATCGGCGGGCAGAGCCTCAATGACCTGGGTGGCGGCTATATGAACGACTTCTACGCCCGGGAGTTCTGGCGGTTCGTCTCCGTTCAGGACGAAGTCGCCAAACTGGCTCGTACTGCGATTGACTACCCACCGATGCAGGACCCGGCCTCGTTCAATCTGGAAGCCGTAAAACGGCAAATCGATCAGGCGATCAAGAACAAGCCCGGGAACTAAAGCATCGGCCCGAAAGTGGATTGCGGTTTTCGGGGCAAAGCCGACGCAAAGACAAAGGGTTAGATCATCGGACCCGATACGATATCCGGTCCGATGATCCAAGGAAACGCGAAGCAAGTGGCGGGCAGCTCCGAGCGAGCCGCCCGTCTTTTTTGCGGTCGCGGCCGGTAGCCACCGGTGCTGGGCGGATCGCCCGCGCAGATCGGGGATGCCGTGGAGATTGCCCTCGAACATCATCTCGGCCTGGAGATTTGCATCGAAGCCATGCGGCAGACGGGCGAAGCCATGATCGCGCTTCAAGCAGACCAGCCTCGGCGGCCTGGAGTGAACCGGCCGAAGGGCCGCGCCTGATGCCGCGTCAAGTGCTTATCGTGAGGTGCCGGAGGTCCAAGGCAGGGCTGGCTCCAACGAAGGGCTTGCGTCATTTTCCATGCAGTAGCCGGTGCGCCCTCGCGGGGCACGTTCACGCTCAACCAGGATCTGATCGATGCTAGTGGATGACTTCCGTTCGGATACGGTCACACGCCCCGATGAGGGGATGCGGGCTGCCATGGCTACGGCCGAGGTTGGCGACGCCGTCTATGACGACTGCCCGACCACCAGTCGCCTGGAAGCGATGGTCGCCGAGCGATTGGGAAAGGAAGCCGCCCTTTTCTTCCCCACCGGCACGCAAGCGAACCTCGCCGGGCTGATGGCCCATTGCGGCCGCGGCGATGAATATCTCGTTGGCCAGATGGCTCACACCTATCGGCTCGAGGGCGGCGGCGCCGCAGTCCTCGGCTCGATCCAGCCGCAGCCCTTGCCCAACGAGGCTGATGGGACGATCGCGCTGGACGCCATTGCGAACGCGATCAAGCCGGACGACTTTCACTTCGCGGTCACGCGGCTGCTGGCGCTGGAAAACACCTTCAACGGCCTGGTCCTGCCCGACGCCTACCTGCAGGCCGCAACGCACCTCGCCCGCTCGCGCGGGCTTGCGACGCATCTGGACGGCGCCCGACTGATGAATGCCGCGGCGGCGAGCGGTCGGGACGCGGCCTGGATCGCGGCGCAGTTCGACACCCTGTCCCTGTGTCTCTCCAAAGGGCTGGGCGCGCCGGTCGGCTCCGTCCTCGTCGGCCCCAGAGACTTCATCGAAAAGTCCCGCCGGATCAGGAAAATGCTGGGCGGCGGCATGCGTCAGACCGGCGTGCTCGCCGCGGCCGCGATCTACGCCCTGGAGCACAATGTCACGCGGCTTACTGACGATCATCGGCGCGCCGCAGCTCTTGCGACCGTGCTGGCGCGTTTTCCCGAGCTTGGCGCGGGACCGTCACGCACGAACATGGTGTTCATGACCCCCAAGGGGCTCGACACCAGCGCTTTCGTCGCCTTTCTGCGCGGTCGCGGCATCGCCGTCGGCGGGCGCTACGGAACGCTGCGTTGGGTGACCCATCTCGATGTGGATGACGCGTCCGTCGCGCGGGTTGCCGAGGCCTGCGAGGTCTTCTTCGACAGGCAAAGCGCGCCTGCCGGCTTGAGAGCTCAGGCCTGAGGGTCAGGCGCCGGTCGCAGGATTGCGGGCGGCGTCAAGCTGACCTGCCACGCAGGGTCGCGATCGACGCTGTCGTCAGCGAACGAGACGAGCCGCATTCCAGGACCATTCGCCCAAAAAGAGACCCGCCATGGCGGCGGGTCCAGATTGGGAGGGTGTGCGACCTTACCGTGAGCGCCTGCCGGTCCGTCTGTGACCGAAGTCACAGAGCCGGCGATTGCCGGGTTGCTTGACCTGCTCGATGCTGATGCGGACGGGTTGCACTTCCTTGCCATGCCGGTGAAGCAGATGCTGCGCATCATCCCTTATGACGCGCCGCTGGGTGTTTGGGTTGGGGCTCTGATCTGCTCTTGCGTGTACTTTCGCGAAGCGGCTGCGCTTTACGTTCTGGCCCTGCGAGAACGGACTTCAAGCTGGATTGGAAGCGACGGCCAAGGTCAGAGCCACCGCGGACGAGACCCCGGCGAGATAGTGGGTGCATGCTCGCGATCCAGGCAAGGCCGGTGCGAAAGGGACAGCCGGCCTAGCTCTTGTTGGCCAGCCTGTCCTCGAGGCGGTCGAGCAACTCGCCCTGAGCGGCCAGGATGCGCAACCGCGCCTCGGGAAGGGGAAACCAGGCCGCCCGGTCGATTTCGGGGAAGCGCTGGATCAGGCCACTGCCGCGCGGCCACTCGATCTCGACAAGGCTGCTGCAACGAACATCCCCCGGTGTCAGGTCGCCCCGCAGCGCGAAGGCCTCGACCACCTTCCCCGCCCTTTGCCGAATGCGCCCAAGCGGCACGAGGGCGCCTGTCGGCGGGATTCCGAGTTCCTCCTCGAATTCGCGCTGCGCCGTTTCGGCCGGGCTCTCGCCCTGCCCCAGCTCGCCTTTCGGTATCGACCACGCCCCATTATCCTTGTGCCGCCAGAACGGCCCGCCGGGATGGACGAGAAGGACTTCGACCTCCGCGCCCGTGAGGCGATACATCAGAATGCCGGCGCTTTGGGAGGACATGAGCCGCGACACCAAAGAAGGTCAGTCGGCGGCCACATTCGTGTTCTGTCAAGGACGGGCGACGCACCCCGTCGACATTCCGATCCACAGAAGGCGCCGGCGCAGAGGCCGGGGCGGCGCCAGCCATCCTTGGCCCGGTCAAGGACAGCCCCGGGCCTCACCCCTGCGCTTGTGTCGCCGAAACCGGATCGGACGTGCGCAGCGCCGCCGGACTTGACCAGAATCAATGCGCGAATACCGCAACTGCCGCTTCATCATCGCTGCGCGGCCAACGCGACGCATCAGGAGGTCGAGATGAGCGACAGCGCCTTATCTTCCAAGCCCGCTGCCTCCTTCCAGCCCGCTGCAGCGTTGCGGCCCGCCCCGGGCAACGTCTTCAGGGATATCGCCGTTCATCTCGACGGCATGCCGGAAGACGAGCTGCGCCTGGCCCATGCCGAAGCGCTCGCGACGCGCTGTGACGCGCGACTGACCGGCCTCTACACCAACCTTCTCCCCGACCCGGCACTCTATGCCGGTGAGTTCGGGATCACGGCGATCGGACAATTGACCGAGGCGATGATCGAGGACGGCAACAGCGTCGAGCGGCGCCTCAGGAAGCGCCTGGCTCGTCTCGGGCCGACGCATGAGCTGAGGCGCATCGACGCCTTCCCCGGGATGCTGGCACAGGCCGTCGCGACGGAGGCGCGATGGAACGACCTCTTCGTCGCCACCTGCCCCCGCGAAGACGGGCTGACGCGCTGGAACGCGCTGATCGAAAGCGTGATGTTCGATGGCGGGCGCGGTCTCTACCTGCTGCCCCCTGGAACGATGCCGAGACAGGCGATCCACACGATCCTGATCGGTTGGGTTGACAGCCGGCAGAGCGCCCGCGCCATCGCCGAAGCCATGCCTTTGCTCGGCGAGGCGACGCAGGTCCATATCGTCACGGTCAGCGAAGAAGCCCACGGGCGGATGGGCGGGGCGGAGGCGCTTGCCGATGTCACCGCCCATCTCGCCCGACACGGCGTCGGTGCCACGGCAAGCGTCCTGCGCAATGACATATCGCCAGCCGAAAGCCTACTGGCCGAGGCGGGCAGGATTTCTGCCGACCTCATCGTTGCCGGCGCCTATGGCCACTCGCGCTTCAGGGAGTGGATTCTGGGCGGCGTCACACAGGACCTGCTCGCCGCCTCCCCCGTGCCGCTGCTTCTCGCGCATTAGCCCGGAAGTTGCCCGGGACGCCGCCGACCCGACGGGCGGGCCGAACCGGCGATCGGGATGACGGCGAGCGCGGAGCGCTCGCCGTGGGGAAGAGGCTGTTATGGCCGAGCTCGGACATGGCGCAGCGACACGAGAGGCGGACGCGATCATCAGCGCCCGCGGGGTCGTGGTCGCCTTCGACAGCAAGATCGTGCTGAACCATCTCGATCTCGAGATCATGAGCGGCGAGATTCTCGGAGTGATCGGCGCCTCCGGGTCAGGCAAATCGGTCCTGGCCCGCACCATTCTTGGGCTCCTCCCCAAGAAGGAGGGGGTCATCGAGATTTTCGGGAGGGATGTCGATGCCCTTTCGGAGGGCGAACGTCGCATGCTGCAACAACGCTGCGGCGTCATGTTCCAGCAGGGCGCCCTGTTCTCATCATTGACGATCGCAGACAATATCCAGCTGCCGATGCGGGAAACCCTGCATCTCTCGCCAGGTCTTGCCGACGAGATGACCATGCTGAAGCTCGAGATGGTGGGCCTGCCACGCGATGCAGCGAAGAAGCATCCGGCGCAGCTATCAGGCGGCATGACCAAGCGGGCAGCTCTGGCGCGCGCTCTCGCCCTCGACCCCGAGATCCTGTTTCTCGACGAGCCGACTTCGGGCCTCGATCCCATCGCCGCTGATACCTTCGATCAATTGCTGCTGGCCCTGAAGGCCAGCTTGAACCTGACGGTGATGATGATCACGCACGACCTGAGCAGCCTTCATGCGACCTGCGACAGGATTGCGGCAATCGCACGGGGCAAAGTCATCGCGATCGGAACGCTGCAGGATCTGCTGGCCCACGATGACCCATGGCTCAGGGACTATTTCGCGGGCGAGCGCGGCAGGACCATCTTTGCGGATGAGACGATCGGACCCAATGCATCCTTCGACCGCGATCACCAGGGGCCGATGGCGCTGGGCGCCCGCTGAACGACATAGGCGCCGCCGTGCACGGGTGGCAAGCGTGTTCGCCGCGGAGCACCGCCCCGACCTTGCGCTTCGGCCTTCAAGACGCGAAGTGCCGGAGCGGGATTTTGCCTGCTGACACTGGCCGGCCGCCGTGATGGCCACGGGGCAGCAGCATGGGCAGATCGTCTTCAGGTCTTTCCAATGGTCTTTCTCAAGATCACAAGGTTGGGATCCTCCGGATGGTCGCCCATCTCAAAGCCTTGCTCCCGTTCAATATCAATCGCTTCGCGGTTTTGGCGGCTCTCGAGCGACTCGACGACCTTGACCCCCTTCGCCTCGGCAAATCTGCAGATATGGCCGAGCAGCTCCCACCCGACACCGCGGTGCTTGTCCTCCCTGCGGATCGAGATCGCGACCTCCCCCTTTTGGAGAGCGGCATCGCAAGCCAGCATAGCCGTGGCGATGATCGATTTTCCGTCGTCCGCAAGCGCCACGAAGCTCTCGGTCTGGCGATGATCGATTTGCGTCATCGCAACGAGCCGATCATGGCTCACCTCCCGGATCGTGCTGAGAAAGCGGAAGCGCAAATCCTCAGGCGTCACATGCCTGAAGAACTCCGCCAGTCCCGCCTCATCATCGGGCCGCGCGGGCCGGACATGAAACCTGAAGCCCGTTCGCGTGGTCAGTACCCGGTTCGATTCATCCATCGCCATGCGATTGTCCTCCCAATTGCCACGCCCCCGCCCCCTATTTCTACAGCCTGCTGCTGTTGTTACCCGTTCGCGGGACGGCGTTCCTTGTTCTGGCTCAATTATGCCGAACCCGCCTGCTCGCCAGGAAACAATGGGCCCTGATCCTTGAGCCACCGCTCGCCCCCCGCTCCGCTCGGTCGTACCTGTCGTTGTCGGCTATCCCTGGCGACTGCTCTTGCCCTCACGCCGAGGCTTGCACGGACACGCGATTGAGAGCCTCGGCCGTCGACATGATCGTGCGCAACATTCCCGACGGTTTCCAATTGTCACCGATGTCATCGACCGGGTGCTGAAGTGCGGGGGGAACGCCGTCTCTGCCAAGCAGGCGATCTGCGACAAGCTGATCGAGCCCGCATGCTCGCTCCGCGAGTGCGGGATCACCATTCCGGTAGCGAGCGCCTGACGCCGGCCCGCGAAGGAGTGAGAGCGGGTACGCGCTCCCTCCGGCCCGCCCGAGAACCGCGGACAGCTGCATGAGGACGAGAGCCAGGTCCTTCGCGCCCGAGGCGCCTGCCAGCATGCGGTGGCATCGGCGCGTCCTTCCAACCGGGCCGCGGATGACAGGGACCTGCGCAGCATCGCCCGGCGGGACCGCGATCTGGCCCCGGGGGCGGCTTCGCAGCCGCCGGCCGTTGCAGGTCAGATGTCGTATTTCATCACGATCTCACCGTCGATGACATCGCCAGTGATGCGAAATCCAACGCCTTCATAAAGCCTGCGCGCCTGCTTGTTCTCCGGTTTCACACCTAGAATGACGCATGGGCAGTCCGGCAACTCTGCAAGGGTATTGAGGATCTGCGTGAGAGCAGCCCGCCCGTAACCCTTGCCCTGAAAGCGCTCGTCGACCATGAGGCGATAGATCCAGTATTTTCCATCGTCCTCATCCAAAGCGTACATGGCAAAACCAACCGGTTCACCCGCCGCTCGAATAATGAGCGGCACGCAGGCAGGATTGTCTTCTGCCTCTTCGAGTGAATCACTATTGCTGGCTACGAACGACGCCTGGTTGGCGTGCACGCGCAATGAAAGAACACAGTCGTGTTCCTCAACGCAAAGCTTCTCTACGGCGACAGAACGCATTTCGGCAGCGAAATGCTGCCTTTCTTCTTTCAACATGGCATATTCCTGCGATGCACTTAGATTCGCACCCATCTTGAGATGGTGGATATGGGTGGCCAACGATGCGCCAGAGCGCAGATGTGGTGTTGGCGACACGATCCCGGCGATGCTCGCCGCGGCAGGAATTAGCGCTTGAAGCGAATCCCGACACCAGCGAGCGCTGATTTAGCAAACAGTCTGACCATCGCGCGCCTCCCTGATAATCGCTGAACAGGCTGCCGCGTACACGGCTCTTCGATCTCTGACAACTGGATCACTGACAATTGTCGACGACGCTGCCAGGGGACGCTCGCAGAGCACTTTTATTCAGATCCGTCGCGAGCTTCGGGCGTCCTGTCTGCAGGCGAGGAGCCTGGCACGCCTCGGGCCCGGTCACTTGCTCAGCCCTTGGAGGCCTTTGCGACCGTCTGCCTGATCGTCGCGACGTGGTGCCCGGCCGCATCGGTCCCTGCCGCATAGCCTGCCGTCTGCGCTCGCAGTGACGTCCAGGCGCAGAGTCCGGGAGCCCCGGCACGATGGCGATGGATTTCGCCATGGCAGTCCCCTGTCTCGATCCTGTTCACTTGACCTGGCCCCTCTCCTGCCGGCTGAAGCCCGCAGCCGGCCAGATCGCCTGCGCCACGGCTTGCGAGCCGATCGCGGTCAGAGCGGCAGCAGTGACGACGCCGGTGTCTTCCCCGGCGGCAATTCTCGTCCAGTCGCTCGCAGCACCCCGCCGCGCGAGCTGGGCCATGACGACCTCCGGCGTGGCATCCGATACGTCGCCGCGCCGCGCCGCGACACGCTCGACCAGCATCTGGGCCGGAGCATCAAGCCAGAGCCCCCGAAACGGCACACCGACATGTCGCGCCGTCTCCTCGATCCGCTCCCGTTCGACCCGACGGTCGAAGACGGCGTCGGCGATCGCGGCATGGCCCTGCACAATCATGCTCCCGGCAAGCTCCGCCATCGCGCGATAGGTCCGGGTGGAGACGTCATCGGCATAGGCGCTGGAGGGCAACCGCGTCTCGGGCGCGACGCCGTGCATGTGTTTCCGGATGCGGTCGCTCGCAGCGATGCGAGCGCCCGGAACGGGCCCGAGGCTCGATGCGAGCCTGGCGGCGAGCGTCGATTTCCCCGAGCCCGAATAGCCGCCGATCGCGACGAGGATGGCCGGCCTTGGCTTCAGGAGGTCGCGGCAAAGCTGGAGATAGGCCTGGGCTTCGGACATCCTCGCGGCGGCCGCCTTGCCGCTGTCGATCGCGGTGACATGAGCCCGAACGGCCGCTCTCACCGCCATCAGGAAGGGCAGCAGGCGCAGGCCGGTTTCATCGCCAATCGTGTCGAGATAGCGATTGAACAGGACATTGGCGAGGCTTTCGAGCTTGCGGTGCCAGAGATCCATCAGAACGAAGGCGAGGTCGTAGAGGATATCCGCCGTGGCGAGATCCTCGTCGAACTCCAGACAATCGAAGAGCAGCGGCTTTCCGTCGATCAGGCAGATATTGCGCAGGTGCAGATCGCCATGCCCACGCCGGACCTTGCCATCGCCCGCCCTCTGGTCGAGCAATCCGGCATGGCGCGCCAACGCCTCGCGGCAGGCTGCGGTGACCGCCTCGACCTCGCGGCAAGGCAGGATGTCCGCGCTGGCGAAGGCACGCTCGTTGACCGCGAGCACGCGCTCCATCCGCCTGGCGCCCTCGCCATCCGTCGAGACGGGCGCCGAGCGGTGGAACCGGGCGATGTCGCCGCCGAGATCGGCCGAGATGGCCGCGGTGAGCCCTCCTCTCTCGGCCATGCGGTCGAACAGGAAGCTGTCGTCGAAGCGTTTCATCTCCACGACCGCGTCGACCAGTTCTCCCTGGCCGTTCAAGGCCAGGCTTCCGTCAGGCTCGCGGGTGACGCGATGAACCATGCGATACAGATCCGGCGCCGTCCGGCGGTTCAGCACCAGCTCATGCTCGCACATCGCCAGCCGCAATTGCGGCGTCGACAGATCGATATAGGGCAGTTTGACGGAGCGCTTCAGCTTGAGGGCCCGCGAGCCGATCAGCAGAACGAACGAGATATGGGTGGAAACCATCTCCGCCGCCTCGCAGCCGAAGGCATTCGGCGACGTCAGAAAGGAGATCGTCTCGTTCTGACCGGGGGTCTGCATGGTTGAGGCTCCGAACCCTGGACGCCATCATCCTCCTGTTTCGCAACACAGCATTGATTTCCATCAAGTTTTCCTGCCCGCCGCGCGCGCAGTCTCGGGCGATTCTTGGAATGGCGCCGAACGGACCTGCGGGCGCCGACCTCGGCCGGCCCCAGCCCTGTCGGCGTTCGACTTGATCCGGATCAAGGACAGCTGATGGTTTTGCGCCATTCTGCGGACCGAAGCTCATATCGCGCAGAACCGCCGCCATGACCGAAGGAAGCGTGTCCCGCTGGAATGCCAGGTTGAGGTCCTTCTGGCGGGCCCTTCGCAGGGATCCTGCAACCCAGGTCGCAGCCGAGCTGGACCGGAAGCCCACCATCGCGTTCTGGCTGCATCTTCGGGGCTTCGTCAGCCTTGTTCGCGAAATCATCTCGCGCTGACGCGAACGCCGCCGGCGACCATTCCGTGATCGATCCTCTCGGAAAGAAAGCGTGACCGGCCAAGGACTTGAGTCCGCTTCTTCGGCTACAGCGCCAGGATCGTCCCTGTCCGGCAGTTCCGCACCCTGTCAACGCGGGCGCCGTCCCAGTGGAAGTCGTAATGGTCGCCCTGCACCGGGATCGGGATCAGGTCGGGCCAGAAGATCGCGATGCACTCTGCGCCGGGGCAGCGCACGCTCAGGTACAAAAACCCGTTCGATCCCGCCGCCCGCATCTGCCGCGCGAGGGCCTGGGAGGCGGAATAGTCGTCCGCGTCGTGCAACTCGCTCCGGGCCCGGACATCATGCAGGTCGAGATCGACCTGGTTGATCAGCACGCGGAACTGTGAGGTCCAGCCGCTCTCCTCCCGGCTCGCCGCCATCGCCCGGCCATGGTGATGCGCGACCTCGCGGATCGCGACTTCATCGCTCTGGCCGGCGGAATAGACGCCCCAGGTGCCGTCGGTGAACCGGCCTGGCCGATCCGTGCTGATATGGACGAAGGGCGCCATCAGGTAGCTCGCCCCATGTCCAGCGACACGTCGCGCCGGCGGAACGAGATCGAGCCGGCCGATCTGCTCCCAGATCCGTGGGTTGGTCTTCGACTCGATCGAGGCCAGCGCCTCCCAGTCGCTCGGGTCGGCGATGTCCTCGAACAGGTCGATCGGCGGATAGATCGAGC
Source organism: Allobosea sp. P4_E12 (assembly GCF_056401655.1). NCBI lineage: Bacteria > Pseudomonadati > Pseudomonadota > Alphaproteobacteria > Hyphomicrobiales > Alloboseaceae > Allobosea > Allobosea sp. P4_E12. The sequence continues at coordinate 109,130 of NZ_JBFUIY010000003.1, forward strand.
GGATGATCCGGTAGGCCCTGAGCCAGTGGACGCGGATGACGGGCGCGGCCTCGCTCACCAACCACCACGCTCGGCATCGAGATAGGAGCGCACCCGGGCCAGCGAGAAGATGTCGCCCTGCGCCATGATCTCGACCGGGGCCCGGCCGCCAAAGGCGTCGTTCGGCTTGCCGACCCAGGCATAGCCGCGCTCAGGGTCGGTGAAGAGCGTGCGCAGGCCCTTGTGGATGCCCATCAGCAGGGACAGGCGGGTGGCCAGGTCCCGGTCGATCCGGCCATGGTCCCCTGCCTTCCAGCGGGCATAGGTCCGGGCGGAAAGCCCGCCCAGGATCTCGCGCGCGACGGCGTCGGTCAGGCCCCATTTTTCGAAGAGCCTGATCACCGCCCGGGCGGCCGCGGCAGCCTCCTCGACCGTAATCTCCGGCACCGCCGGGGTCGCAACAGTCCGGGGGATCTCGACAAGCATGGCGCACCTCACTTCGGCATAAAATAAGGATACTTATGCCAAATGGCAATATCCGCCCCGCTTCGGCCGCTGATGCTGCCTCAGGTCTGAAGACGACAGGTACCGGTCGGCCGCGCTAGCCCTTCTGCCGGAGCGTGCGCGGCGATTCCCCGAAGCTCGCCTTGAAGTCGCGCGAGAGATGGGCGCTGTCGGCAAAGCCCGCGCCCATGGCGATGTCGGTGAGCGAGCGCTTGCTGTTCAGGATCAGCCAGCGCGCATAGTCCAGCCGCAGCTTGCGCTGGAACGCCGCGGGACTCTGGCCCAGCGACGTGCCGAACAGGCGCTCGAGCTGGCGCGGGCTGACGCCGACATAGCGCGCAACCGCGGCGATCGGCGGGGGATTGTCGAGGCGCTGTTCGATGAATTGCGCGGCCTGCTGAACCCGGACGTCGAGATGGGAGCCGATCTGCGCGTAGAAATGCGGCTGCGGCATCTCGGCCGGCCGCATGTCCTGCAGCATCATGTGGCGCATCGCCTGCTGGGCCTTGTCCCGGCCGCAATGGCGCGCGACGAGATAGAGGCCGAGATCGATCGCGGCCGTCGAGCCGGCGCAGGTGATCAGGTCGCCCTCGTCGATGAAAAGCCGTTCCACCCCTGCCGAAACCCTGGGAAAGCGCTGCTTGAAGGCATCCAGCACGTTCCAGTGCACGCAGACCCGGCGCGGACCGACCAGCCCTGCCCTGGCGATCGCAAACGTGCCGGTGCAGATGCCCAGCAGGCGCGCGCCCGACGCCGCCGCCCGCCTGAGATAGTCGAGCAGGCTCTCGGGCAAGGCGTCGTTGAGATAGTCGTTGCCGCCGCAGACGGCGACATAGTCGAACCCGGCCGGATCGAGCAGGGCCGCATTCGGTGCAACCGAGACACCGCAGCTCGAGCGTCGCGGCTCTCCGTCGAGGCTCATCACGGTCCAGCTCGCATGCAGCTGGCGACTGCGGCCGCCATGGTCCGCCGCCAGCCGCAGCACATCGATCAGGCCGGAGAAAGCGGCGAGCGTGAACTGGTCGAGCAGGACGAAGCCGATCCGCAGGCGCGAAACGGGAATGGGCGCGGATTGCGGCCGCTCGCTTGCCGATGGCGGAAACTGCGCTGTGTTCATGTCGTGATTATTCAAATTTCCGGCCGGCGAATTCTAGTGCCTTTCGTGCGCCGCGCCCACCATGATCGTAGAAGCGCGAAGACGCTCAGGCAGAGGAGAACGACGATGAACAGACCCGTCCGGCTGGCGAGCGCCATGCTCGCGACCACCCTGCTGACCGCGCCGGCGCTGGCCCAGCAACCCGCCTCGATCACCGTCGCCTGGTATGGCGGCAACTGGGGTGACGCCTTCCGCGCCTGCGTCGCCGAACCCTTCACCAAGGCGACCGGCATCGCCGTGAAGGCGGAGATCGGCACCTCGACCGTCACCCTGTCGAAGCTGCAGCAGCAGAAGGCGGCTCCCACCATCGACGTCGCCTGGATGGATGGCGGCATCAGCGAGCTGGCGCTCGCCGCGGAGGTGACCGACACACTCGACGCCGCAGCGATCCCCAATCTCGCCAACACGCTGCCCGAGGCCATCTACAAGAGCGGTTCGACCACCTATGCAGTCGGCACCGGCTATTACTCGCTCGGGCTCACCTACAACACCCAGAAGGTCAAGGCCGCCCCGACATCGTGGAACGACCTCTGGAAGCCGGAATTCGAGGATGCCGTCACCATCCCCTCCCCCGCGAATTCGGCGGGCGTGCCCTTCGTCATGTTCCTCTCGAAGATCTGGGGTGGCACTCCCGGCGACCTCGCCCCGACCTTCAAGAAGATCAAGGAGCTCAAGGCCGCCCTGTTCTTCGATTCCTCGGGCGCCGCGACCAATGCCTACCAGAGCGGCGAAGCGATCATCGGCGCGCATTTCAACGTCGGCGCCTGGGACCTTGCCGACAAGGGCCTGCCTATCGGCTTCGTCGTGCCCAAGGAAGGCGCCTGGGCAACCGATGCCCGGCTCCATCTGGTGAAGGGCACGCCGAAGAAGGACGCGGCTGCGAAATTCATCAACCAGGCGCTGACGCCCGAAGCCTCCGGCTGCCTCGCCGAGAAGCTCTATCTCGGCCCGTCCGTGAAGAACGTCGTCGTCAAGCCCGAGACCGCGCGCAAGCTGCCCTGGGGCGAGACCGGCTCGGTCAAGACCCTGCAGCTCTTCGACTGGACGGAGATCAACGCGCTGCGTTCAGGCGTCGTCGACGCCTGGAACCGCGAGATCGCGCGCAAGTGAACGACCTGCGCGCGAACGACCGGGCACGAGCACCACGAGCCGCAGCATGAGCACCCCCATCCTTGCCATCGACGGCCTGTCCAAGCATTTCGGCGGGCACGCGGCCCTGACGGAGATCGACCTCTCTGTCGAGCAGGGCGAGTTCATCGCGCTGCTCGGCCCGTCGGGTTGCGGCAAGACCACGCTGCTGCGCTGCATCGCCGGCTTCCTGACGCCGGAGGCCGGCACGGTCAGGCTCGCCGGCGAGGATGTGACACGGCTGCCGCCCTATCGCCGCCCGCTCAACACGGTGTTCCAGAACTACGCGCTCTTCCCGCATATGAGCGTCCTGGAAAATGTCGCCTATGGGCCGCGCCGGCAGGGCACGCCGAAGGGCGAGGCAACCCAGCGCAGCACCGAGGCGCTGGAGCTCGTCGGCCTCGCCGGCTTCGGCGAGCGCCTGCCGGCCCAGCTCTCCGGCGGCCAGCAGCAGCGCGTGGCGCTGGCGCGCGCCATCGTCAACCGGCCTCAGCTGCTGCTGCTCGACGAGCCGCTGAGCGCGCTCGACCTGAAGCTGCGCAAGAAGGTCCAGGGCGAGCTCAAGCAGATCCAGCACCGGCTCGGCATCGCCTTCCTGTTCGTGACGCATGACCAGGACGAGGCGATGAGCATGGCCGACCGGATCGTGCTGATGAACCGCGGCCGCATCGAGCAGATCGGCCGCGGCCAGGACATCTATGCCCGGCCGGCGAGCCGCTTCGCCGCCGACTTCATCGGCGATGCCAACCTGCTCCAGGTCGAGCGGCGCGGCGACGGCAGCCTGTCCCTTCTGGACGGCGCGATCATCCGTCCCGCCTGCGACGCTCCGCAAGGCGCGCTAACCGGCGTGCTGCGGCCCGAGGATATCCTCATTGCGCCGGAGCCCGTCGCCGATCGCCTCTCCCTGCCGGCCGTGCTCTCCGAGATCACCCATGTCGGCAGCCATGCCCTCGTCACGGTCTTGGTCGGCGGCACCGTCCTGACGGCCAGGCTCGCGCCGTCGGCGCTGGCGGGCCTCGCGCCGGGCCAGCCGGTCTTCGCCACGATCCGCCCCGGCGATCTCAGCCTCGTGCCGGTGGACGCGTGATGAGCGGGAGGCTGCGCACGGTCGTGCTGCTTTGCGCCCTGCCGGCGGCGTTCTTCGTCGCCTTCTTCCTGGCGCCGATGGCGGTCGTCCTGATCGCGAGCCTGACCACGCCGGATGGTCACCTGACCTTCGCGCATTACCTGCGCATCCTCGCCGACAGCTATCACTGGGACGTGCTGTGGGTGACCTTCCGGATCGGCGCGCTGACCACGCTCGTCTCAGTCGTGATCGGCTATCCGCTCGCCTGGTATCTCGTGCGCGTGGTGCGCTGGCGGCCCTGGCGCCGGTTCTGCGTCATCCTGCTCATCGTGCCGCTGTTCACCAGCAATATCGTGCGCTCCTTCGGCTGGATGGTGCTGCTCGGCCGCAACGGCCTCGTCAATGACGGCCTGATCGGGCTGGGCCTGATCGAGCGGCCGATGCGCTTCCTCGGCACCGAGCTCGGCATCCTGATCGGCCTCGTCTACATCCTGCTGCCCTTCATCGTGCTGGCGGTCGGCAACGCGCTCGCCAAGGTCGATCCGGCGCTCGAACACGCCTCCGCCGATCTCGGCGCGACGCCGGCCGGCACCTTCTGGACGATCACCTTCCCGCTCAGCCTGCCCGGGCTGATGGCCGGCGCGGTCATGGTCTTCATGCTGGCGGTCAGCGCTTATGTCACGCCGGCGCTGCTCAGCGGCGGGCGGATCACCGTCTTCTCCATGCTGATCTTCCAGCAATACAGCTCGGTCTTCGACTTCAACTATGGCGGCGCGCTCAGCATCACCATGCTGGTGCTGACGCTGGTGCTCGTCACGCTCGCCGGGCGCCTCAGCGAGCCGAGGAGAGCCTGAAATGGTCACGCACCTCGTCAGGATCATCTCCCTTGCGGCACTCGCCTATCTCGCCCTGCCGCTCGTCGTGCTGGTCGGCGCCTCGCTGACCACGACCAGCTTCCTCGCCTTCCCGCCGCAGGGGCTCACCCTCGCCTGGTACGGCAAGATGCTGGGCGACCCGTCCTACGTCTCGGCCTTCATGACCAGCACGCTGCTCGCGATCGCCGCGACCATCGTCGCGGTCGTGCTGGCGGTGCCCGCCGCGATCGCGATCGCTCGCTATCGCTTTCCCGGCCGCCGCCTGCTGTCGGAAATCCTGATGTCGCCGCTGATCCTGCCGCATGTCGTGCTCGGCGCGGCGCTGCTGCAATATGGCAGCGCGATCGGCCTGGTGCGCAGCTTCACGGCCCTGCTCGTCGGGCATGTCGTGATCATCATGCCCTTCGTCCTGCGCGCCGTGCTGCCGCAGCTCAGCGACGAGCAGCGCAGCCTGGAGGAGGCGTCGGCCGATCTCGGGGCTAGGCCGCTGACGACCTTCTTCCTGGTGACGCTGCCGCAGATCCGCAGCGGGCTCGTCAGCGGCGCGATCTTCGCTTTCATCGCCTCCTTCATCAATGTCGAGCTCAGCATCTTCAACACCACGGCCGAGCTGACCACGATCCCGGTCAAGCTGTTCAACTACGTCCAGTACACGATCGACCCGATGATCGCGGCGGTCTCCGGCCTGACGATCATCGTCGCCGCGATCGTGATCGTGCTGCTCGACCTCACCATCGGCCTCGACGTGCTCTCCGAGCGCCGCTGATCCCGTCCACCCCGTTTAGTCCCAAGGAGCCCGCACATGCGCCAGCAGAATGTCTTCGACGTCGTCTACACCCATACCGAGGGCGAGCCCCTCTGCATCATCCATAGCGGGATTCCCTATCCCGCCGGCTCGAACATCCTGGAGAAGCGCCGCTTCCTCGAGGAGAACTACGACTGGCTGCGCTGCGCGCTGATGCGCGAGCCGCGCGGGCACAAGGACATGTTCGGCGTGTTCCTGACGCCGCCGTCGAGCCCGGACTACGATGCCGGCCTGATCTATATCGACGGCACGCAGTACTCCCATATGTGCGGCCACGGCACGATCGCGGTCGGCATGGCGATGGTCGCGCTCGGGCTCGTCCGGCGCGGCGCCAATGGCGTCACGACGATCCGCTTCGAGACCACCGCCGGCCTGGTGACGGCCGAGGTCGCCAATGACGGGCCGGACGTGCTGTGGACCCGATTTGAGAACGTGCCGGCCTATGTCGCGGCGCAGGACGTGCCCTTCGACCTGCCGGGCATCGGCCAGCTCAAGGCCGACATCGTCTGGGGCGGCAATTATTTCGGCATCATCGACCTGCGCGGCACCTCGCTGCGGATCTCGCCGGAGAATGGCTCGGAGCTCTCCCGGCTCGGCATTATCGCCCGCGAGCAGCTGCGCCAGAAGGTTGCCATCCAGCACCCGGCGTCGAGCCACATCAACAATTTCAACTTCGTGACCTTCTGGCACGAGCCGACGATCGAGGGCGCTTTCTACAAGAACGTCCACGTCTTCTCCGCCGGCCAGCTCGACCGCTCGCCGGGCGGCACCGGCACGAGCGCGATGATGGCGATGTATGAGGCGCGCGGCCTGCTCGCGTTGCACCAGCCGATCCGCTCGGAAGGGCTGCTCGGGTCGGGAACCTTCGAAGGCTGCCTGATCGGCGAGGCGAACCTGAACGGCACGCGCGCCGTGCGCCCGACCGTGAAGGGCACCGCCGGGTTGCTCGGCACCGCACGCTGGACGATCAACCGCGACGATCCGGTCGACGCCGGCTTCCTCGTCGCCTGACCGGCATCGCGCCGGGACAGCCAGGCCAGGCCGTCCCGGCGCGACCGGCTTCATGGCTCCGCAAGGCCCCGGCCCGCGCCAGAGCCGCGCGCCCCTCGCCCGGCCCGAATGCGCAAAATGCCGGGCGAATGAGCCGAGGCGCCGCTGACCCGAGCGGTGCCGTGACCTGCACGTTTTTGTCGAAGCCAGCGCGACGTAAGCCTGCGAGACAGCGTGGACGGTAGCGGGCTTGGTGCATGGCAAGCCCCGTGCAACAAAGGCCAGAGCTTGCCAGCCGGGCCATGTCCCGGCAATCTTAGCTCAGGAAGACGCTCAGCGGGTGTATGCCCGAGTATTCTCTCGTCGGGCAGCAAGACATGGGAAGTCCAAAATCATGATCATGGACGGTGGCAATGCCGATGCCGGCAAGATGGACGAGATCGCTCTGATCGGGCGTCGCACGGGACTTATCAACCGCCGGTCGTTTCTGGTCGGTTCTGCCGCCGGCGTCGGCGCGCTCGGACTCGCCGGCTGCACGACCGACGGCATGAGCCTCGCCGAGGCGGCCAAGATCTACGGGCCGGTGCCCGAAGAGAAATTCCCGATCCCGGCTGTCGATGTCAGCAAGGTCGATCCGAAATATTATCGCCGGACCGTTCGCTACGAGACCAAGGAAGCGCCCGGTACGATTATCGTCGACCCCGGCAATTACTACGTTTACCGCGTCGAGGACGACGGATCGGCCACCCGCTATGGCGCCAATGTCGGCCGCGACGGGTTCCGGTGGAGCGGGGACGCCTATATCGGGCGCAAGGCGGAATGGGCGACCTGGACACCGCCCAAGGAGATGATCAAGCGCCAGCCCGAGGCGGCCAAATACGCCCGCGGCATGCCCGGCGGCCTCGAAAACCCGCTCGGCGCCCGCACGCTCTATCTCTATCAGAACGGCGCCTACACGCTCTACACGATCTACGCCTCCAGCGACCCCGAATCGATCGGGAACGGCATCACAAGCGGCTGTGTCGGCCTGCTCAGCCAGGACATGATGCACCTGTACTCGCGTACGCCGGTCAAGACGAAGGTCGTCGTCCTGCCGGCATAGCAACGGTCAGTCCCCGGTCCAGGCGCCGCCCGGCCCCGAGAACAGCGACGGCGCGCATTGGTGGAACTTACCTTCGCTGAAGGCTTCCACTGCCAGAAGAACTGAGCCCGTCGGCTCGCCGCCGCCTGTGAATGCATACGCCAGGTGCGGGCTCCAATCCGGAAGGAGGCGAGCATCGCACCAGGTTGCAGCCAGAGCGCCAGTTCTCCCACATTCGCGCCATCTGTCGCGGCGATGGCGCCGGACTCGGCCGCAGCAAATGGGTGCCGAGCCCATCGGGCCGCTCGGCGCCACACATGTCCCGTCGCTCGCATGTCTCCAATCCGACAGAGGCCGCCGTTGAAACTCGCCAGAGATCGGCCCTGACGGCGCACCACGTTCACCTTGGAACACCCGCGATCGCTGCCGCCTGCATTCAGCCGATTTCATCCTCCGTTCGCCCCTCGCCGAGCACGGCTCTGCGCCTCCCGGCAAGCCCTCGCGCCGGGGATCAATCGTCTCCGTCGATCATTACGTCGCCATGGTCGGCCTCGCGTCGTCAGCGTGCGAAGCCCAGCCAAGTCGCTGATCGTTCTTTCCACCACCTTCCTCCTCTCGATGGCGCTGGCCGCGATGGGGCTCGAGACCGATATCGCCAAGCTCAGGGCCAAATGCCTGCGCCCTCTCCTGCTCGGCCTTGCGGCCTTTCCTTTCATCGCGTCATTCAGTCTGATGCGGATGAAGCTCACGATGTGAAGGATCGCGATGACGCTCGAACAGCTCAGGATCTTCGTCGCGGTCGCCGAGCGCGAACATGTCACAAAAGCCGCGACCGAGCTGAACCTGACCCAGTCGGCGACGAGCGCCGCGGTCGCGGCCCTGGAAGCGCGCCATGCGGTCAAACTGTTCGATCGCATCGGCCGGCGCATCACGCTGACCGATGCCGGCCGGCTCTTCCTGGCCGAGGCGCGCGCCGTGCTCTCCCGCGCCGCCTCGGCCGAGGCCGTGCTGGCCGATCTCGCCGGGCTGAAGCGCGGCCGGCTCGCCTTCGCCGCGAGCCAGACCGTCGCCAATTACTGGCTGCCGCCGCTGCTGCACGCCTTTAGGGCGCGCCATCCCGGCATCGAAACGCCGCTGACGATCGGCAACACGCAAACTGTCGCTCAGGCCGTCCATGACGGGCTCGCCGATCTCGGCATCGTCGAGGGGGAGATCGACGACCCGCATCTGGCGATCTCGCCGGTGGCCGAAGACGAGATGGTGCTGGTCGTCGCCCGCGGGCATCGCTGGGCCGGCGCAGCCGCGCTCGCAAGCGCGGCCTTCGCCGAGGCGCCCTGGGTCCTGCGCGAGCCGGGCTCGGGCACGCGCCGGCTGTTCGAAGACCTGCTGGCACGCGACGGCCGGAGCCTCGCGGAACTCGACATCGCGCTTGAATTGCCCTCGAACGAAGCCGTCAGGGCGGCGGTGGAGGCCGGTGCCGGGGCGACCGTGGTCTCGCGCCTGGTGGTCGCGGCGGCGCTGCGGGCCGGGTCACTGGTTGCGGTCGCAGCGACCGTGCCGCGACGCCGCTTCTACGCCCTACAGCACAAGGAGCGCTATGTCGGCCGGGCCGCGCAGGCCTTTCTGTCGCTCCTGCGCGAGCAGGCCGGCGCGGCCGAACCTGGCAGCGGGCGCATCTGATCCCAGACCGCTCCCGGCCCGAACCGCTGCCGGCCCGGCGGCTCCATCCGAAGCGTCAGCGCTGGCGTGGCTGATTGTTGTCGACGACCTGCTGGTAGGCGACGAGGTCGAGGAACGCCTCGGCCTCGGCGACCTTGCCGTCCTTCATCCGGAACAACCAGGCGAACTGGTTGCGATAGGGATGTCCGCCAGTCGTCGTGGCCGTCGCGTCGAAGCGGACGATCACCCGGTCGCCGACGGCCCAGATGTGCCGGACCTGGGGAACGAGCGGGGTCGCGAGGCGGCTGACCAGCGGCACGGAGGCCCGCTCAATGAAATCCGTCATGCCGCGATAGGTGCCCGCGACGGAACCGGAGCCCGGAATCGTCCAGACGATGTCGGGGGCCAGCAGCTGCTGGAAGACATTGTCCCCGGCGGCCCAGCGCTGGAACGCGTCGCGCACGATGGTCTCGTTGCGTGCGGTGTCGGCCTGGGCCGGCGCGGCGATGGCCGGCGCGATGGCCAGGGCGACGATGGCCGCAAGCCCGATGCGCCGGGCGGCGGTCGCAGGTCGATTGAATGGGGCAGCAGAGTTCATTGAACGTCTCCTTCGCTTCAGGGTGGTTGGGAAAGCGGCCCGGGCGACCACCGCGCGGGCCGCCACTGCCGGAAATCCGGCTTACGGGGCCGTCGCGGAGGACGGCCGGACACGCCGGCGAAGAACCATGCCGGCATGGTGGAGGGTGTCGTTGTCGACGAAGTCGCCGTCGGCGGTGAAGCCGGTATCGTCCCAGTATTCGATGTGTCGGCCTGTCACTTCGTATCGCCCGCGATAGGCGCCCTCGCGGTTGCCGCGCGCCTCGACATAGCGGCCGTCCGGCAGGAGTTCGTGGCGGATCCGGTTGTCGTCGGTGACCCACATGTCGACAAAGGGATGAGTGGCCTGCGTCATGGGTTTCTCCGCGAAGGCAGCACCTGCAAGCGCCGCCACGACACCCGTCGCGACGGTAATGACCCCGGCCCGCATCAGTGCGGCGCCCTGGTCGAGCGGACGACGATCTCGTTGACGTCCACGTCCTCGGGCTGCTCCAGCGCGTAGCGGACGGCCCGACCGATGGCGTCAGGCTGGAGCGCAATGCTCCGGTAGGTCTTCATGGCTTCGGCCGCCGCGCGATCGGTGATCGTACCGGCGAGCTCGCTCTCGACGACGCCGGGATGGATGCAGGTGACCCTGATGTCGCTGCGCTCCTGGCGCAGGCCGTCCGAGATCGCCCGGACGGCATATTTCGTGGCGCAGTAGACGGCCGCCGTGGGCGAGACGCTGAGCGCACCGATCGAGGCGATGTTGACGATGTGGCCGGAGCCCCGGGACGTCATATCCGGCAGGACCGCGGCGATTCCGTAGAGGACGCCCTTGATGTTGACGTCGACCATGCGGTCCCACTCGTCGACCTTCAGGGAGGCCATCGGCGAGAGCGGCATCACGCCGGCATTGTTGACGATGACGTCGATCCGCCCGAACTGCTGACGGGCTGCGTCGGCGAAGCGCAGGACGTCGTCCTGCCGCGTCACATCCAGGCGGCGATAGTCGACCTTCGCGCCGCCCTGCCGAAGCTCTTCGGCGAGGGCATCGAGTCGCTCGACCCTGCGTGCGCCCAGCATCAGACGGGCTCCGGCGGCGGCGAGCTCGCGGGCGATGCCGACGCCGATGCCGCTTGATGCCCCGGTCACCAGAACGGTCTTGTCCATAGCCATGGTCCAACTCCTCTCGCTTGGTCCGCTGCGTGATGCGGAACCCGTGATCGAGGAGATAGGCGCCCGGCGCTGTCGCCGGTATCTAGCCAGGAGGCGACGCTATGGTTAGACTTTCTAACCAATGGCGACCGACCTCAACGCGCTCGCGACCTTCGTCCTGGTCGCCGAGGAACGAAGCTTCCGGGCAGCCGCGGACCGGCTAGGCGTGACGCGCTCGGCCGTCAGCCAGACGATCAGGCGGCTCGAGGACGCAATGGGCATTGCCCTCGTCCACCGCACCACCCGCAGCGTCGGCCTCACCGAAGCCGGCGAGCGTCTCCATGCCGACATCGCCCCGTCGCTGGCCGATATCCGCGCGGCGACCGAGGCTGCTCATCAACTCGGCTCCGGACCGCGCGGCCAGTTGCGGCTGGCGGTCTCCTCGATCGCGGAGAGTTTCCTGTCAGGCCCGCTTCTCACCAGTTTCGGGGTGGCATGCCCGGACGTGCAGCTGGACGTCCTGGTGACGGATGACGAGATCGACATCGTCGCCTACGGCTATGACGCGGGCGTGCGGCTCGGCGAGGTCATCGAGCAGGACATGATCGCCGTTCCCGTCTCCGCCCCGCAACGGCAACTCGCCGTCGGCGCTCCCGGCTACCTGGCGCGCCGGGGGACGCCGATCCATCCGCGCGAGCTCGCGGCGCATCGCTGCATCGGCTGGCGCCCGGCGCCACGAGCGGCTCCCTACCGGTGGGAGTTCACAGAGGCGGGCCAGGATTTCGCGGTTGACGTGAAGCCGGAGGCCACCACCAACGATATGGCGCTGATGATCCGCATGGCGGTCGCGGGCGGCGGCATCACCATCGGGCTGGAGGAAACATTTCGACCGTCCATCCAGCGCGGGGAGCTCGTTCCCGTGCTCGAAGAATTTTGCCCGTTCTTCCCGGGGTTCTTCCTGTATTATCCGAGCCGCCAGAACATGGCGCCGAAGCTGCGTGCCTTCGTCGATCACATCCGCAAGAGCCGAAGGCGCTGAAGCATCGGACCGAAAGGTGGAATCCGGTTTTCGGAAAAATCCGATGCTTGAACAAAGAGCTGGATCGCCGCTCCTGCGTCCGAACGGACGCACGGCGATCTAGCCCGCTTGGGGAGCGCATGGCTGGTATCAGCCGCGCCCTCGCTGTCGATCAAGCGCACCCTGCAATTGTTCGACGCGGATGGCCAATGCCTCCTTGGTCAGATTGATCCCTTCGGGTGCTCCATCAATCGACAAGAGCACGCCGCGCTCAGCCATTTCGAGCTGCTCCTGCGCAAGTTCCAGGTGCTTCTGCATGATCTGCGTGACGCGGTCCTTGGCCTCCTGGTCCGTATCCATAGGGCCCTCGCTTCTTCGCTCCTGATCAGGCGACGATCTCACAACCGGGGCGACGCGCCAAATAGTCTGCGGCTTCGCCATCCCGGTCCAAGCCAAGGGGACAGCGTGGCGCCGTGAGGAGGCCGTGGCCCATGTCCGGCCCGGTCCCCGGGGTGTCAGGCGGAATAATCGGCGGCCATCGTCTCGTCGGCCGCGATCGAATGGGCCTTCAACGCCCGGAAGAGCAAGGTCAGCACGACGGCGATGACGAGGTTCAGGACCAGCGTGTAGACGGCGGTGTAGCCCGGGAAGACATGCCCGCCAAAGCTGAGCGGAAAGGTCGGCGTCAGATTGGACGCGAAGGCCATCAGCGTGCCGGCGACGATCCCGGCCAGCCAGCCGATCACCAGCGCCCAGCCGTTGAACCAACGCGTATAGACGCCGAGCATCACCGCCGGCAGCGTCTGGATGATCCAGATGCCGCCGAGCAGCTGCAGCTGGATGGCATATTGCGTCGGCACGAACAGGATGAAGACGAGCGCACCCAGCTTGACGACCAGCGAAACCCATTTCGCCATCTGGGCCTCCTGCCGGTCGGTCGGGTTCCGGTTGATGAACTCCCGGTGGATGTTGCGGGTATAGAGATTGGCGGCCGCGATCGACATGATCGCCGCCGGAACCAGGGCGCCGATGCCGATGGCGGCGAAGGCGATGCCGACGAACCAGGCCGGGAAACTGTGCAGGAACAGGGCCGGCACCGCGAAATTATTGCCGAACTCGGCAAAGCCCGCCGCATATTCCGGCATGCTGCGGACGCCGGCGGCGATCGCGAAGAAGCCGAACAGCGCGAGAATGCCGAGTAGGAAGGAATAGGCCGGCAGCATGGCGGCGTTGCGCCGGATGGCCTTGCCGCCATTGGCGCTGAGAATGCCGGTGATGGAATGCGGATAGAGGAACAGCGCCAGCGCCGATCCGAGCGCCAGCGTCGCGTAGGTGCTGTAGGCCCCGGTCGAGCCGGGGGGCGGCGTTTCGAGCAGGACCTTCGTGTCCGGCACCGCGGCGAAGATCTTGGCAAAGCCGCCGAGCTGGATCGGGATGATGATGATCGCGGCAAAGGCGGTGACATAGATCAGGATGTCCTTGACGATCGCGATCGAGGCCGGCGCGCGCAGGCCGCTCGAATAGGTGAAAGCCGCCAGGACCAGGAAGGCGAAGATCAGCGGCAGGTCGGCGGCAAGGCCGGTCCCGGAAATGCCGAGCGCGCCAATGACCACCTGGATGCCGACGAGCTGCAGCGCGATATAGGGCATGGTCGCGAGGATGCCGGTGATGGTCACGGCGAGCGCCAGCCAGCGATTGCCGAAGCGGCCGCGGACGAAATCAGCGGCGGTGATGTAGCCGTGCCTGTGGCAGACATGCCAGAGCCTGGGAAAGACGAGGAACAGGATCGGGTAGATCACGATCGTGTAGGGCACGGCGAAGAACGCCACCGCCCCGGCGCCGAAGGCGAGAGCCGGCACGGCGATGAAGGTATAGGCGGTGTAGAGGTCGCCGCCGACCAGGAACCAGGTGATCCAGGTGCCGAATCTGCGGCCGCCGAGGCCCCATTCGTGCAGCTGGTCGAGATCTGCCTTGCGCCAGTTGGCGGCGGCGAAGCCGAGCCACGTGATGAAGCCGAACAACGCCACGAACACCGTGGTGGCGGTCCAGTTCACGTCATGCATGACACGCTCCTGTCGGAGCTCGTCGTCGTCAGGCACAGGGTCTGGTCGGGCGAGCTAGTCCTTGGTCCCGAAGTAGACGGTGGCGGTGAAGGCGGCTCCGATCAGCACCCAGAGCATCTGGTACCAATAGAAGAACGGAACGCCTGCCCAGACCGGGTCGAGCCGGTTGTAGAACGGCGGCCAGAGTACCGCGATGAACTGGACGATGAAGAGCAGGTACCACCAGCTCCATCCGCCCCGACGTTCCCCGGAGCCGTTCATTCCGAACCCTCCCGACATCGTGCCTTTGGGCCAGATTAGACAGTATGCTCCTCTCGGGCATTGTCTGGCAATCACTCCCCGAATACCTGCGACAACGAGAACAGATGCTTGCGGGCTTTGGAAACGAACAGCATCCGGGTCACGGCCTCTTGCTTGGGCATCGCCCCCGGAGGCTGGTATAAACGGGTCCTGCGCAAGCGACGGGTCGCGGAATACGGCCGCCAAGGACAGGTCCGTCGACGAACAGCATGTCCATGCGGGCCGAAACGGCAAGATCGAGGTCCCCGATGACGCGACATCAACCGGCCAAGCCGCAGCTTCTGTCCCGTGCCGAGCGCTACGCCGCCGGCAAGGCCCTGCGCGGCAAGGTTCCGCGCGAGAGCCATGCCGACTGGGCGCCCCGCTCCAGCAGCGACGCTGTCGCCATTCTCGCCGGGACCGATGACAGCCGCATTCCGGAGCTTCTGCCGATCCGCTACGAGCGCATGATGCTGAGCCCGTTCGCCTTTCTGCGCGGTGCGGCGGCCGTGATGGCGGAAGATCTGGCCGGCCTTCCATCGGCCGGCCTGCCGGTTCAGGCCTGCGGCGACTGTCATCTCATGAATTTCGGCGCCTTCACCACGCCGGAAGAGAACGTCCTGTTCGACATCAACGATTTCGACGAAACGCTGCCGGGCATCGACTTCGCCGTCGATCTCAAGCGCCTGGCCGCCAGTGTCGCTGTGGCAGCGCTCGACGCCGGATTTTCCAGGAGGACCGCCCGCCTCACCGTTGCAGCGACGGTGAGCGCCTATCGCCGCCGGCTGCGCAGGCTGGCTAAGCTCACGCCGCTGGAGGCCTGGCATGCGCGCACCGAGCTTGGAGAGGAACTGGAGCGGATCGACGATCCGGCGCTGCGCAAACATGTGCAAGGCCTGCTCACCAAGGCGTCGCGCAATTCGCAGCAGGACAGCAACTTTCCCCGCCTGCATGCCGGGGCGGACGGCTCCTGGGGCATCGAGGACCGGCCGCCGCTGATCTACCATCTGCCCGAGGAACGCGACAGCACGCGGTCGCTGCAGGCCCACAAGGTCTTCCATCACTATCGCGAGACCCTGCCGCCCGAGCGCCGCGTGCTGGTGACGCGCTACGGCCTGCGGGATCTCGCCTTCAAGGTCGTCGGCGTCGGCAGCGTCGGCACGTTCTGCGTCGTCGGCCTGTTCATGACGGCCGATGACGAGCCGTTGTTCCTGCAGGTCAAGGAAGCCCAGACCTCCGTCCTCGCCCGGCTGACGAAGAGCAAGAACCCGGGGCCACCGCATCAGGGACAGCGGGTGGTGGAAGGCCAGCGCATGCTGCAGGCGGCGAGCGACGTCTTCCTGGGCTGGGCTGATGACAGTGCCAGCGGGCGTCATTTCTACGTTCGGCAACTCAAGAACCGTCGCCTCGGATCGATCGCCGAAGTGGTGGAGGGCCAGGCCCTGACGGCCTATGCCGAACTCTGCGGCCGCACGCTTGCACGCGCGCATGTCCGCTCGGGCGATGCGGCGACCATCGCCGGCTACATGGGGGCGTCGGGGATCTTCGACGACGCCTTGACGAGTTTCGCGATGGCCTATGCCGCGCAGACCGCACTGGACCACGAGGCGCTCGTTGCAGCCAAGGGGCCCGTCAAGACAGCGCAGGAGCGAGCCAAAGCAGCATGAAGGGCCGCGCGGCCGGGAGCTTCGCTTCCGGCATGCCCTGACCTGACATGCCACATGGTGGCGGAATAGCTTGCCTCCACGATCTGGCGCCGGCCCGCCCGCCTGATCTCGTCGCGCATCCACGGAGCCCGTGCAGGTCATTGCCGGATCGACGACCGGCGCTCGATCACCCGTCCCAGCCATCCATGCCATCGCGGTCATGGCTCTTGCCTGCACCCGGGGCATTGCACCCTGACCACCTCATCTTGCCTCGGCGGGCCACCGACTGTGCAGGTCGTCGATGATGATGGAATGGGAATGGCGCGAACCATGCTCTGCAAGATGAGGATGTCCCGGTGGAAGCTCGGGATGGTCATGCGCAAGGGCATCCGCACTGCCAGCCGGCCAAAGCTGCGATGCGAAGAGCACTGCCGCCAGCGTCGCCAGCGCGAATAGGCCTGCCAGTGTCGCCAGTGGCAGTATCGCGCCGAGCCAGCCCGCAAGCGGATAGGTCACCAGCCAGCAGGCATGCGAGAGCGCGAACTGCGCGGCGAACACCGCCGGACGATCCTCGGCGTGAGTTGAGCGTCGCAGCAACCTGCCTGACGGTGTCTGTGTCGCGGAGTAACCGATGCCGAGCAGCGCCCAGGTGACCAGGAGCGCGGCCCAGCCCGTACCCGTCGCCGCCGGAGCGAGTGCCCAGCCGCTGGCCCAGAGGAGTGCAGCGAAGCCGCCAAGGACAGCAGCCAGAAAGGTCGCCGCCGTCAGCATCACCGTTCGATCTGCGACCCGTTCCAGCACACGCGGCAGCGTCAGCGCCGACAGCATGGACCCGCCGCCGAAACAGGCCAGCGCGAGCGCAACCGCGTTGTCGTCGAAGCCGAGGCGCCCCTTCACGATCACCACGGTATTTACGATGACGAGGGCGCCCCCCATCGCCACCGCCATGTTGAGCGCGAGCAGTCCGCGCAGCCTCGGCGTCGCGAGATAGATCCTGATCCCTCGCGTTGTCCGGCCGTAGATCCCGCCCTCGCGTTTCCTGGCTGGAGAGGCCGGCAATGTAAGGGAAAGGACGAGTGCTGCCGAGACGAGGAAGCCGATGACCGTGCCACCGAAGAGCCAGTGAAAGTTGATGACCGTGAGCAAGGCGGCCGCAAGCATCGGGCTGACGATGCTTTCGAGGTCAAAGGCCAGGCGCGAGAGCGAGAGGGCTTTGGTGTAGTCGTCCTCGTCCGGCAGCACGTCGGGAATCGTGGCCTGGAAGGTCGGCGTGAAGGCGGCTGAGGCCGACTGAAGCAGGAACACGGCCAGATAGACCTGCCAGATCTCGGTGATGAAGGGCAGCGTGAGCGCGATGGCCGCGCGCACCAGATCCATGGCGATCAGGAAGGCGCGGCGCGGCAGCTGTGCCGCAAACGCACCGACAATGGGCGCGACGGTGACATAGGCGATCATCTTGATCGCGAGCGCCGTACCGAGGACGCCGCCGGCCCTCTCGCCGGCGAGTGCGAAGGCGAGCAGGCCGAGCGCGACCGTGAGGAGACCGGTGCCGACCAGCGCGATGATCTGCGCAGCAAACAGGCGACCGTAGACGCGATTGGACAGGACCTTGAGCATTGTGAGCCTCAGAGGAACTTCGTGATCTGCTTGAATTCGTCGATCGGCCGGCGACGCTCGGTCGGCAGGTCGCCAAGGACCTCGTCGAGGCAGTGATCGAGATGATCCTGCACCAGCGTCCGCTTTGCCTGCCTGATGGCGCTCTCGACGGCCTGGAGCTGCGTCGCGATGTCGAGGCAGGAGCGTCCGGCCTCGATCATCTCGATGACCTTGGCAAGGTGACCACCAGCGCGCTTCAGCCGCTTGATGATCGCGGGATGGGATTCATGGATGTGAGGTTCCGACATCTTTTGCCTATATCCCCCTAGGGGGGATAAGGAAAGGCGTCCTCCATTTCGACGCGAGGTGTCGGAGTTTCGTCAAGAGTAGACCGCAGATTGCCTCTTCTCACGGCGCTTATCGGTCGTTTGCGGCGAAACCAGCCTCGCATCTCCCGCTTGAAGCACTGCCAATCCGATATCCCGAAGGGGTCAGATCGGCCTTGGACGCGAGCGCAAACGCCAGGCCTATCCTGGCCGACGGTGCAGGATCTTATCGATCGCCCTCCCCTGGGCGAGTTCATCGATGAGCTTGTCCAGGTAGCGGATCTCCCGCATCACCGGCTCGGCGATCTCTTCGACGCGGACGCCGCAGACCTTCCCCCTTATGTCGGCTCGCGCAGGATTGAGCGCGGGCGCCTGGGCGAAGAAGGTCTCGTAGTCCGTGTCCTTCGCCAGCTGACAGGCGAGTGCCTCCTGGCTGTAGCCGGTCAGCCAGTGGATGATCTGGTCGACCTCCGCCTTCGTGCGGCCCTTCCTCTCCGCCTTGGCGACCAAAAGCGGATAGACCTTGGCGAAGCTCATTGTGTAAATGCGGTGCTGGGTCATCACGTCCACTACCCCAGGTCGGCACCGGCGCTGGTGGCGCCCGAATGCTAGCCCAAGCGCCAACAGAGCAAACCTGACGCCATCGTTCAAGGTTCGGGGCGGCCAGAGCCGCCTCCAGCTCGCAGGCGTCCTGTCTGCGCAAGGATCAGCTTCGTCTGCAGGCACGCCCTACCGAAGGACCCGCATTCCGACGCCTTGCGGGAGCGGCTCTGGCCGCCGCGCACCTTGAACCATGGCGTCAGGTTTGCTCTCTTGACGCCTGGGCGCCCCTGGTGGCCGGCGGCAAAGGAACTGCGACCCCTCGGCGGCACCGTCTGAGCCATCCCTTCACCCTGACCAGCCCCCCAGCTCGGGAGAACTTGCATGCGCGCTCTTGGCGTCGGCCTCATCGGCACCGGCTATATGGGCAAATGCCACGCTTTGGCCTGGAATGCCGTTGCTCCGGTCTTCGGCGATGTCGCCCGCCCAAGGCTCGCCATGCTGTGCGAGGTGGACGATGCGCTGGCTGCAAGACGGGCGCGCGAGCTCGGCTTCGCCGGGTCCACCGCCGACTGGCGAGCGCTCGTCACCCATCCCGAGGTCGACATCGTCTCGATCACCGCGCCCAACGCCTTCCATGCCGAGATGGCGATTGCGGCGCTCGAGGCCGGCAAGCATGTCTGGTGCGAGAAGCCGATGGCAACGAGCCTCGCCGATGCGCAAGCGATGCTGGCTGCCGCCCGGGCGGCCGGAAAGGTCGCGGCGCTGGGCTACAACTACATCCAGAACCCGGCCATCCGGCTCGCGGCGCGGCTGATCGGCGAAGGCGCCATCGGGCCGGTCAACCATGTCCGCATCGAGATGGACGAGGATTTCATGGCCGATGCCGAAGCGCCTTTCTCCTGGAAGAGCGCGGCACAATCGGGCCATGGCGCGCTCGACGATTTCGGCGTGCACGCCTTCTCGCTGCTCAAGGTACTGGTCGGCGAGGTGGCGCAGGTCATGGCCGACATGGCCAGGCCCTATCCGACGCGTCCGCTGCAGGAGGGCGGCGCGCGGCCGGTCGAGACATACGACATCGCGACCCTCTTGCTGCGCTTCGCTTCGGGCGCGTCCGGGCTCGTCGCGCTCAATCGCTGCGCCTGGGGCCGCAAGGGCCGGATTTTCGTGCAGGTCTTCGGGGCGAAGGGAACGATCAGCTTCGACCAGGAAAAGATGAACGAGATCGAGCTCTACACCACTGAGGGACGCAGCGATCTGCAGGGCTTTCGCCGCATCCTGACGGCGCCTGTGCACGAGCCCTATGACCGCTTCATCCCTGCGCCCGGCCACGGGCTCGGCTTCAACGAGCTCAAGATCATCGAATGCCGCGAGCTCATGCGGACCATCGCCGGCGAGCCGGCTCATCTCATCGATTTCGAGACCGGCCTGCGCATCGAGCGCACGGTCGATGCCGCCGCCAGGAGCTTCCGCGAAGGAGGCTGGAGGGCGGTGTAGTTCCCCGGCCTCGGCGCCGCAATCGGCCGTCGGGTTTGCGGTGGGTCCAAGCCGCGAATTGACATGCAGGCATTTACCTGCATAACTTGCCCTCGCGGATTGAGTGAGGACGATGGACGCTGACGACGTGTTCAAGGCGCTGGGGGACCCGACGCGCAGAAAGCTGCTGGACCTGCTCTTTGAAAGGAACGGGCAGACGCTCGGCCAGCTCTGCGAGAACCTGGACATGGCCCGGCAATCCGCGACGCAGCATCTCGGCATCCTGGAGGCGGCCAATCTGGTGAGCACGGTCAGGCGCGGCCGGGAAAAGCTGCATTTCATCAATCCGGTGCCGATCCACGAGGTCTACGAACGGTGGGTCCGCAAGTTCGAACGTCACAGGCTCAGCCTGCTCCACGACCTGAAGAAAGACATCGAAGGAGACGAAGAATGACCACGGAAACGACCAGCTTTGTCTATGTGACCTATATTGTCGCGACGCCGGAGAAGGTGTTCGAAGCCATCACCAAACCCGAGGTCGCACGGCGCTATTGGGGCCATGAGAACGTCTCCGACTGGCAGGCCGGATCGGGCTGGCAGCATATCCGCGCCAATGACGCGCGGACCGTCGAGCTGGTCGGCAAGGTCGTCGAGGTCTCGCCGCCGTCACGCCTCGTCATCACCTGGGCGAGCCCCGCGCAGGCCGCCGATCCGGCGAGCCATAGCCGGGTCACCTTCGAGATCGACGATTATGACGGAATGACCCGGCTGACCGTCAGCCATGACGAGCTCCAGGCCGGCAGTAGCATGGCGAAGGGGATCAGCCAGGGATGGCCGGTGGTTCTTTCCAGCCTGAAATCCTTCCTGGAAACCGGCCGGGGGCTCGACGTCTTCGGCAAGAAGAAAGCGGCCTGAGCCCTTAAAGCATCGGCCCGAAAAGTGGATTCCGGTTTTCGGAAAAGCCGATGAAAACACAAAGAGTCAGAGCATCGGACCGAAGGGCGGAATCTGGTTCTCGGAAGAATCCGATGCTCGGACAAACATCTGGATCGCCCATCCCCGCGTCCGAACGGACGCGCGGCGATCCAGTGCCCATCGGCAACCTGGCAGCAGGAGAACGACGATGACCAGGCACTTTGCCGGCGGATGCGCCTGTGGCGCGATCCGTTACGAGACAAGCAGCGAACCCATCGTCGAGATCCACTGCCAGTGCAGGGATTGCCAGAAGCGAAGCGGCACGGGGCACAGTTCCTATCTGACCTTCGCCGGGCGCGCCGATGTGGCCATCGCAGGCGAAGCGAAGAGCTGGCGGGTGGCGGGCGACAGCGGGAACGACAAGATCCACGCCTTCTGTCCCACCTGCGGAACGCCCGTTTACCTGACATTCCAGGCCATGCCGGAGCTGATCGCGGTGCACGCGGCAAGCCTTGACGACCCCGGCCAGTTCAATCCGCACATGGTCGCCTATGGCATTCGCGGCCATGGCTGGGACAGGATCGACCCCGCGCTACGGGTCTTCGAGCGCATGCCGCCGGGGTGACCGGCGGCGGACGCGGAGCTTCGATGGACAGCCGGCGCCACCTTGTGAGGCGCATGGCGGCCGCCCAGCTGGACATATTACCGCCCGGACAGCGCCGCGGTCTCGGCAGCACAATCCGGCATCGGGTTCAAGCGCTTCACCTTCGCTGCCTTCACTTCCGCCTTCGCCGCCCTGAGGTCGGCAAGGAAGGCCGGATTGGTCTGCAGCCGCGCGACGGTCGCCGCCCCCATGATGCGCCCGGCATCGACATCGCTCTGCCAGTGGGCGTCGCAGATGACGCGGCTCTGCCCGAATTCGATGCCGCGCTTGAGCAATTCATTCGAGCGCTCGGGATTGATCTGCGCAAAGACCAGGGCCCATCCCCAGCCCGCGGCGGTGTGGCCGGACGGATAGGAGCCATCGGTCCTCAGAATCGCCTCCTGATCCGCCCTGCAGGTCGATTCGTTGTGAACGACGAAGGGCCGGATGCGGTTGTATTTGTTCTTCACGCCATAGGTGGAGAGGCCGAAATCGGACAGCATCTTCTGCGTCATCGCATAGAGGCGCGGGGTCTGCTTCTTGTCGATCCTGACACCCATCGCGCAGGAGAAATTGTCGGCTGCCTGCGGAAAGGCGAGATCGGCATCGGTAGAGGCGAGCTTCCAGCGGCTCGTGTTCCGCAGCGGGAGCGTCGCCTTGCGCGCTTCCTCGTCCCTGGCCAGCGCAGCCGAGTCCTTCTCGGGCGGCGGCCCCAGCAGGACCAGGCTGTCGGGCAGTTCGGACGGCTTGAGATAGCCCGGCGCGATCTTGAAATGCGGATCGGTGACCTTGGGCTGGGCTTCGCCCGCTTGCGCGAAGGCCTGCCCGCAGAGCGCGATGAGCGCAACCATCGAAACACCTGCGGCCCGAACCGCGCTCGCCGTCATAGACATATCCATTCCTTTCGCCATCGTCGAACTCATAGGCAGACCGGTCAGAACCGGTATGTTGCCGCAACCGCGGGACCGTGCTGCGTCACATCGTAGGAAAAACCGCCCCTGCGATAATCGACATGGAGCGCCCTGTAACCGGCCTTCAACGTCAGGCTCTCGCTCCAGGCGTAATTGACGCTGCCCAAGCCCTGCCAGGTCAGGTGCGAGCCGACGCCGAAGCCCCCGACATCGCCTGCAACCGTCACGCTCCATGGGCCACCGAGCTTGATTCCGAGCCGGGCGCCGAGGATGGGGTCGGCCCAGATCTCGGAGTCGCGGTGGTCGATCCGGAGATTGGCCGGGCCCGGCAGGACCTCCAGCTTATTGTTCAGGTTCCAGAACCGGACGCCGCCGCCCAGGTCCAGCGAAACGGCCGCGTCCTCATAGACGCGATAAAGGGCGGAGCCCTGCACGATCGTGCTCTGCGAGCGTAGCTTCAGCGCGGAGAAGAAGGGCCCGGGCAGGTTGCCGCCGGTCGTCACCTGCGAAAACTGGCCATCGACCAGGAAGCCCCAGCGGTCGATACGCATCTCTGCGGAGGCCATCATCGCGCCGTTCAATTCCTTCAGCACGTCGCGGAAGCGCAGGTGGATATCCGCGGCCGGCAGCGGCGGGAAGGTTGCGCTCTTTCCGTCGATCGCCGTCGCCCAGAGATAGCTCGTGATGGAGAAGCTTGGCCCTGAAGCAATGACAGGGGCTGGCGGCCGGGCTGGCTGCGGGAGATCGGACGCCCAGGCGGGCATGTATAATGCTGCCGACGTCAACGCGATGATGAGAGAGCGCACCGTTTCCCCTGACATTGATCTCTGGTCTCGTGGCCTGTCCGTGGCCTGTGTCGACCCGCCGCACGGGCGGAGCGACGGCGTTGCCGACCCTTCGTGCAGGCGGACCGTCCGCGGAAGCCGACGCCTCCGTGCCGCCGATCATGTCCCGACCGGCAGGCGAACTCCGTTCCCAGCATTTCGTGCATGGGCCGATCGCAGTCTTGCCATTTCGCGCCAATCGCGACCGGCTATTCTGCGCGTCGTTGGCGAATCCTGGGGTAGCCCTGCCCCAGGAAACGCGGCGCCCCGATGATCACGGCGAGATCCGATGGCTGATATCCCTTTGACGCGCGGCCAGTTCCTTCTGCCCTTCGTCGGAATTCTCGACGAGATGGGGGCGCCGACACATTCGCTCCTGGAGAAGTTCCGGCTTCCCTCGTCCCTGGAGGAGAAGAGCGACTTCTACCTGCCGCTCCTGCCGGTGCTGCGCTTCGCGGCAACCGCCGGGAGAACCCAGGGCATCGAGGATTTCGGCTTCCTCGCGACCCAGCGGCTGCATTTCCTGCATTTGAGAGAAAGGACCCGGGCGCTGATCGCGCACGCCCCGACACTGCTCGTTGCGCTCAGGCACGCCTGCCGCTGGGCGTCACGGGAGGATACGATCCTGAGCATGTGGATCGAACACCATGACGATCATGCGCGCGTCTGCAGCAGGCTCGCCGGGACAGATGGGCTGCTCAATCTGGAATACGCACAATGGATCCAGAATATTTTCCCGGTCTACATCATCCGGCAGTTTGCAGGGCCCGACTGGATGCCGGGAACGATCGCCTTCGAGACGAGGTACACGCCGGGTCCTGCGACGCGGGCCGCCTGGCCCAATGTGCAGTTCCTGTCAGGCCAGCACGCTGCCTGGATCAGCCTGCCGGTCTCCCACCTTGGTCTTTCCAACCGTTCGACCGACTCATTTGCCCCCCCGCACGATCACGCGGATGGTCCCTCGGCCTTTGACATCGTCGAACTGCTCAAGCTGATGTTGCCGGCCTATCTGGATGAGCGAACCCCGGCTCTGGCCGAGGTCGCGGAGATGGCAGGCGTCAGCGCCCGCAGCTTTCAGCGCAAGCTCGCCCATGTCGGCCTGACCTATTCGGACATCCTCGACACGGTCAGATATGAGAATGCGGCCAGGCTTTTGCGCGACACGGATTCCAGGATCATCGATGTCGCATTTTCGACCGGCTACACGGACCCGGCGCATTTCAGCCGCGCCTTCCGCCGCATTGCCGGCGTAACGCCGCGTCAGTTCCGTGAGCAATCGCGGCTGGGATGAGCGCGTTTCGAGGAGCCGATGGCGCGCCTTCGGCAATGCAGCATGGTTGCGATCCGGCCTGGATCGTCGCACCATCGCACCCGTCCTCACCGTCCGGATCGCATCTTGGCCCGCATCGACCTCCGCAACTCCTCGCGCTACTGGCACGACCCGCGGGTTCCGGGCCTGAGCTGCCTCGTTGCCGATTTCACCAGCCATGATTATGCGCCCCATAGCCATGACGGCTTCGTCGTCGCCGTCACCGAAGCCGGCGGCGCCGAATTCAAGAGCCGCGGACGCAGCGACGAGGCCAGGACCTCGAGCCTCTTGGTGTTCAACCCCGACGAGCCCCATTCCGGGCGGATGGGCTGGAGCCGGCGCTGGCTCTATCGCGGGTTCTACCTGACGCCACCGGCGATCGAGACGCTGAAGACCGCGCTGGGCCTGGATGAGACCGCCTATTTCAGCCGCAACACCGTCCACGACCCCGATCTGATCGAGGCTTTCCTCGGCCTGCACCGCATCCTCGACCAGGGCGACGATCCGCTTGAGGAGCGCGAGCTGCTGCTGCGCAGCTTCGGTGCCCTGATCCGGCGCCATGCCGCGGGCGAACCCCGGCTGGTGCTGCCGGCGCGGGACCGCGCCAAAGCCGCCCGCATCCGCGAGTTCATGCGGGAGCGTCATGCCGAGGACCTCACGCTGGAGCAGTTGGGGCTGGAGGTCGGTCTGACGCCGTTCCAGCTCATCGCCCTGTTCAAGCGCAGCACGGGGTTGACCCCGCATGCCTATCTCACGCAACTGCGCCTCAAGGCGGCGATCAGGGCGCTCGGGCGCGGCGCCACGATCGCCGCTGCTGCGCTCGACGCCGGCTTCTACGACCAGAGCGCGCTGACGCGGCATTTCAAGCGCAGCTACGGCATTACGCCGCTGCAATGGGTGCGCGCCGCGTCCGGCTGAAGCATCGGCAGGAAACGTGGATTGCGGTCTTCGGCAGAGCCGCCGCACACGGGCGATCTGATCGCGCTCTCAATTTTCGCCAATAGACACGCGCCGCGCCGCGCCACTCTCGCCTGCAGGCAAGCCCCTCGTCGGGGCTGCCCGCAAGGTGAGTTTCATGTCCCGCTATTACTGCCTCGATCATCCCGATGTCCTGACGCTGGCGACGGAGGTCGTAGAGACACGGCCAGGCCGGGTCGCGCTTTCAGAGAGCCCGTTCTATCCCGGCGGCGGCGGCCAATTGCCCGATCGCGGCACGCTCGCCTGGACTGGCGGCGAAGTCGCGATCGCGGGTTTCGAAAACGAGGGCGGCCGGCTCTGGCACATGCTGGCGGAACCGCTCGAACTGCCGGCGGCGCCCGTGGAAGCGAGGGTCGACGGGCCGTTCCGGCAGCTGATGCGGGCGCTGCACACCGATCTGCATATCGTGAATGCCGTGGTCTTCCAGGATTTCAATGGCGCGCTCGTCACCGGGGTGCAGATGAACGAGGACGGCACGGCGCGCATCGATTTCGACTTGCCCGAGGCGGATAACGAGCGCCTGCGCGCCATCGAAGGCACGGTCAACGATCTGATCCGGCGGGATTTTCCGGTGCGGCAAAGCCATGTCGCGGAAGCCGCGGCCTTCGCGGAGCCCGGCCTGATCCGCTCGCGCTCTGTCGCCCCGCCGCCGACGGCGGACGGGCAGGTCCGCATCGTCGAGATCGTCGGGCTCGACCGGCAGGCCTGCGGCGGCACGCATCTCGCGTCGACCGGGGCCTCGCCGCCGATCAGCATCCTGAAGATCGACAACAAGGGCCGGCATAACCGCCGGCTGCGCATCGGCCTCGCCGGCGTCGCGTAAGGCGCTCGCGATGTATCTCTTCCAGCGTCTCTGGTCGCAGCCCTTGCTGCTCCTGCCCCTGCCGCCGCTGTTCTGGGCCGGCAATCTCGTGCTCGGCCGGGCGCTCGCAGGATCCTTTCCGCCTGTCTCGCTGGCGGTCGGCCGCTGGCTCGTCGCGCTCGCCTGCCTGCTGCCCTTCGTTCTCGGCACGCTTCGTGCGCAGCGGCAGGCGCTCATCCGCGCGCGTGGCCTCGTCTTCGCCTGCGGCGCCTTCGGCATCGCCGGCTACAATGCGCTGGGCTATCTCGCCCTGCAAAGTGCACCGGCCGCGAGCGTCGCCTTCCTGAACTCGACCCTGCCGCTGATGGTGCCGCTCGCCGCCTTCATGCTCGGCGTCGAGCGTGTCTCGGCCCGCACGCTGGCCGGCATCGCCATCTCCTTCGTCGGCGTGAGCTGGATCGTCGCGCGCGGTGCGCCTTCGACGCTGTCGGGCTTGAGCCTCACCGGCGGCGAGCCGCTGGTTCTAATCGCGGTCGCCAATTACGCGGTCTATTCGGTGCTGCTGCGCCGCCGCCCGGCCGATCTCGACCCGCTCCTCTTCCTAGCCGCGACGATGGCGGCGGGGCTCCTGGTGCTGCTGCCGTTCTGGATCTGGGAGCTCGCCCAGGGCGCGACGATCCCGATATCGCCCGGCCCGATCGCGGCGGTTCTCTATATCGGCGTCTTCGCCTCGCTGCTCGCCTTCATCATCTGGAATCGCTGCGTCGGTGCGCTGGGGCCGAGCGTGACGGGCGCCTCCTTCCATCTCGTCGCCCTGTTCACCGCCGCCCTCGCCTTCCTGCTGCTCGGCGAGCCCGTGCAGCCGTTCCATCTCGTTGGCGCGGCCTTGATCCTCGGCGGCTTCGGCCTCGCCGCCGCTGGCGGCCGCCCGTCCGTATCCCGACGCCCCGGAGAAGCCAGATCATGACCGTGTTTGCGCAGGAGGATTTCGCCGATCACGAGCAGGTGGCGTGAACGGCGATGACTGCGACGATCGCCCTGCTCGCGGAACTGGTCGGCTTCGACACGACATCGAGCCGCTCGAACCTGGCGCTCGTCGAGCGCGTCGCCGACCGCCTCGACGGCATCGGCGCCCGTGTCCGGTTGAGCCATGACGAGGGTCGCGGCAAGGCCAATATCCTCGCGAGCTTCGGCCCCCGCGCGCCGGGCGGCGTCGTCCTCTCCGGGCATACCGACACTGTTCCGGTCGACGACCAGAGCTGGTCCTCCGACCCCTTTCGGCTGAGCGAGCGCGACGGCAGGCTCCATGGCCGCGGCGCCGCCGACATGAAGGGTTTCATCGCGGCCTGCCTTGCCGCGGCGGAGAGTTTTGCGGCCACCGATCTCGCGCGGCCGATCCATATCGCGCTGTCCTATGACGAGGAGGTCGGCTGTCTCGGCGTGCCCGACCTGATCGCCGATCTGCTCGCCCATGAGGAGATGCCGGAGCTCGCCATCATCGGCGAGCCGACCCTGATGCGGCTCGGCGACCGCCATCGCGGCTTTCTCGGGTTCCGTACCCGTTTCGAGGGCAAGGCCGCGCATTCGAGCGATCCGAGCGCGGGGGCGAGCGCGATCTATCCCGCGGCCGATTTCGCCGGCTTTCTCAGGGCGGTCGGGCACCGCGCCGGGGCGATAGACCGCACGACCGTCAATCTCGGCCGGATCGAGGGCGGCTCGGCGATCAACATCGTGCCCTCCGCCTGCGAGCTGCTCTGGGAATTCCGGCCGGTCACGCCTGAGGATGCCGAGGAGACCGAACGGCTGGTCGCCGCCTATCTCGCCCGCGCAACGCCGCCCGACATCCGCCAGTCGACGCGAAGGCATTTCCATGTTCCGCCTCTGGCGAGCGCCGGCGACGAGCCGGCGCTCGCTGTCGCCGCCGCGCTCGGCGGCATCGGCCCGCCCTTCGCGATGCCCTTCGGCACGGAGGCCGGTTTCTTCCAGGCCGCCGGCATCTCCGCGGTGGTGTGCGGGCCCGGCTCGATCGCGCAGGCGCACCAGCCCGACGAGTGGATCGCGCCCGCGCAGCTCGAGGCCGCCGACGCCTTCCTGGCCCGGCTCGCCGGCTGGGCCGGCCGCCGTCACTCCTGAAGGGCCGCGCCCACGATGCCGGTTTCGCCGGCGCAGGCGACCGGAGCCGGCGCGCTATTCGATCACGCGATCGGCGCGTTCGATCAGAGCTGGCTTGACCTCGATGCCGAGCGCATCCCAAGCGATCGTCATCTCAAGGTGGCGACACTTTGGGAAACGGATGCCGCGGCGGCCATGACGAGGGGCGCGAAGCGGGTTCTCGCCTCCTCCGGCGTGTAGCGCGTGCTCGACACGCTGATATTGAGGGCGCAAAGCGGCTGTGCCTTCGCATCGAGCACCGGGGCGGCGATCGAGAGATCGCCATGATAGAACTCCTCGAAGGCCGTCGCATAACCTTGCGCAGCCGAGATTTCGAGTTTCTCCAGCAAGGCTTCGAGAGTGCAGGTCGTGGAGGGCGTATAGGCCTTCAGGTCGCTCTGCTGCAGGATGGCCCTGGCTGCGGCCAGAGGCATGCGCGAGAGCATGGCGATGCCCGGCGCCGTGCAGAAGGCCGGCATGTTCGTGCCCACGCCCACGTCGCTCGCCAGGACATGCCGACTCAGGAACCGTGAAACGAAGGTGATGTCCGTGCCGTCCAGGACGGTGAGATTGATCGTCTCCTCGGTCTCCCGGCTGAGATGGAGCAGATACGGCATGGCTCGTTCGATCAAGGGGCTCGATCTGACGTAGTTGTTGCCGATGTTGAGCGTCTTCGAGGTCAACTCGAGATGCCGGTTCTTGTCGTTCTTCTTGAGATAGCCGAGCTTCGTCAGCGTATGCGCGAAACGCTGGGCGGCGCTCTTGTCGAGATCGGCGACGCTCGCGATCTCCGCCAGGCTCAGGCTCGGACGAGCCGGGCTGAATGCGGCCAGCACCCTGAACGCCTTTTCGACCGAGCGCACCATCAGCGGATCGGTCCGCTCCCCGGCCGCCGCCGCCCCTTCGCCCTTCGCATCCCCGTCTCTCGATCGCTCAACCATGGACCGCCTCCCCGACTCGATTGACACCTGGCATCGAAGCATAATACAATACGATGTATTAGATTGCAATACGAAAATACAGAGGTTTCGCCGTGACTGTGGGAGTTGTGGAAGAACGACGGGGAGAGATCGCGCTGATCACCCTCAACAAGCCCGAGATCCTCAACGCCTGGGACACGCCCATGAGGGCGCGCCTGCTCCAAGCATTTCGCAGCGCAGCGTCCGATCCGGAGGTGCGCGCCATCGTCCTGACCGGCACCGGCGAGCGCGCCTTCTGCGCGGGGCAGGATCTGCGCGAGGCCCGGAGCTTCGATGCCGACCGGGCGGAGAGCTGGATCGGGGAATGGGAGACGCTCTACGACACCATCCGCTCCCTGCCGAAGCCGCTCGTCGTCGCCCTCAACGGGCTTGCGGCCGGCTCGGCCTTCCAGGTCGCCCTGCTCGCCGATTTCCGCATCGGACATGCCGGGGTCCGGATGGGGCAGCCCGAGATCAATTCCGGCATCGCGAGCATCACCGGTCCCTGGATCATGCGCGAGATGCTCGGGCTAGCGCGGACGACGGATCTGACGCTGTCCGGGCGGATGATGGACGCTGAAGAGTGCCTCCGCATCGGCGTGATCAACCGCCTGGTGCCACGAGAAGCCGTGCTCGACGAGGCGCTGGCGCTGGCGAATGACCTCGGCGGGAAGGCCCCGCTGGCCATGCGCCTGGACAAGCACTGGCTTCGCGAGATGACCGAACCCGGCTTTCGCGCCTGCATCTCCGCCGCCGTTCGCTTCCATCGCGAATCCTACGGCTCCGGCGAGCCCGCGAAACGGATCGAGGGCTTCCTCAATCGCGGAGAGCAACGGTGAGGGCCGCTGCCTTGCATCTCTCCCGGGCCCTCCCCGGCATCGCCTTGCGGACTTTCCCATGACGGGCGAACTTCAGGGTTTCACCGCCCTCCTCCGCCAGCGGGCCGAAGCGGAGCCGGAGCGCATCTTTGCCCGCTTCGACGGCGTGGCGTTGACGTTCGGCGAACTCGAGCGCCAGTCGGCCTCATGTGCTGCCGCGCTACGGGGCTGCGGGTTGAATCCGGGCGAGCGCGTCGCCGTCATGATGCGCAACGCAGTTGCGGTCCTGCCGCTGCTCTTTGGCCTGGCCAGGGCGGGCGTGATCTGGGTTCCGGTCAATCCCCGCCAGCGCGGCGAGGGACTGAAATATCTCCTGGAAGACAGCGCGCCCCGGCTCGTCTTCGCGGATGCCGACCTCCTGCCCGAGATCCGGGCAAGCCGGGCGGAACTCGATGGCACCGCATTCGTCACGGACGCCGCTGTCGAAGGCGCCTTGCATCTCGGCGACATCCTGTCCACCGAAGCGACCTTCGCGGAAGAAGAGCCCGATCCCCTGGCGCCTTTCGCGCTCATGTACACCTCCGGCACCACCGGGCGGCCAAAGGGCCTGGAGGTTTCGCACTCCATGCTGCGCGTGGCGGGAGAGGCCGCCGCCATCGTCTCGGCCGTGCGCCGAGATGACGTCCTCTTCGTCTGGGAGCCTCTGTTCCATATCGGCGGCGCCCAGCTCCTCGTGCTGCCGCTCTTGCACGACGTCACGCTGGCAATGGTTCCGCGGTTCAGCGCGAGCCGCTTCTGGGACGAGATCCGCCACGCCAAGGCCACCCATGTCCACTATCTCGGCGGCATCCTGCAGATGTTGCTGAAGCAGCCTCCCGACAGTCGCGATCGCGACCACGGGGTCCGGATCGCCTGGGGTGGCGGCTGCCCGGCCGATATCTGGGTGGCCTTCCGGCAGCGCTTCGGCATCGAGATCCACGAATGCTATGGAATGACCGAGACCTCCAGCATCGCCACCTGCAATATCGCGGGGCCGGAAGGGGCGGTCGGCAAGCCCCTGCCCTGGTTCGACGTCGTCCTGATCGACGACAAGGGCCGCACCGTGACGGAGCCCGGGCAGCGCGGGGAGATCGCCGTTCGCTCGAAGCGACCGGGCGCACTCTTCACCGGCTATCTCAACAATGCCGAAGCGACGGCGGTGGCGTTCAGGAACGGCCTGTTTCACACCGGCGACGTCGGCAGCTGGGACGCGACAGGCCATCTGCATTTCCAGGGGCGCATCAGCGACAGTGTGCGCTGCAGGGGCGAGAACGTATCGGCCTGGGAAGTGGAGCATGTCGCCGCCCGGCACCCGGCCATCGAGGATTGCGCGATGATCGGCGTGCCGAGCGAATTCGGCGAGCAGGACATCAAGCTTTTCATCAAATCCAAGCCGGGCAGCGTGATCGATCCCGCCGCCCTTTCCCATTGGCTCGAAGCGCGCCTCGCGCCCTATCAGAACCCGCGTTTCATCGCGCAGGTCGATGACTTCGAGCGTACTCCCAGCGAGCGCATCATGAAGCACAGGTTGTCGAAGGCCACCACGGACTGCTGGGATCGCGGCACGCGCTCCGATGCAAAACAATACGCCAATATCGGTTCGGAGGTGCGCACGTGACCCGGTCCCAACTCCCAGAAATCCGCATCGGCGTCGATATCGGCGGCACGTTCACCGACCTCGTCGGGGTGCGCTCGGACGGCGTCCTGTTCGTCGAGAAGGTCCTCTCCTCGACCGACGACTATAGCCGCTCGATCGCCAAGGGCATCGCGATCATCCTGGAGCGGGCTCAGTTGCCCGCATCGGCGGTGACGGAGATCGTCCATGCGACGACGGTTGCGACCAATGCGATCCTCGAAGGACGCGGCGCCCGGACCGGCCTGATCACGACTGCGGGCTTTCGCGACGTGCTCGACATGCGCCGGCATCGCCGCCCCGACATGTACAATCTGGACTGGGTCAAGCCGCCGATCCTGGTGGAGCGCTACCTGCGCCGCGAGGTCGGCGAGCGCATCGATGCGCAGGGCAGCATCGTGCGCCCGCTCGACGAGCGCTCGGTCCATGCGGCGATCGACCGGCTCCTGGAGGAGAAGGTCGCGTCCTTCGCGGTCTGCCTCATCAACGCCTTCGCCAATCCGGTCCATGAGCAGCGCATCGGCCAGATCCTGCGTGAGCGCGTGCCCGGGGCCTCGATCTCGCTCTCGTCCGAGGTGCTTCCCGAGGTCAAGGAATACGAGCGGACGAGCACGACCTGCGTCAACGCCTATGTCCGGCCGGTGATGCAGCTCTACCTGGCGAGCCTCCAGGAACGCCTGGCGGAGATGGGCATCGTCGCGCCGCTGCTCACCATGCAGTCGAATGGCGGCATCATCAGCGCCAGGATCGCCGGGGAACGGCCGGTCAACATCATCGAATCCGGGCCGGCAGCCGGCGTGATCGGCGGCGTCTCCACTGCATTCAGGGCCGGAGAGCGCAAGGCGATCACCTTCGACATGGGCGGCACGACGGCGAAGGCCGCGCTGATCGAGAACGGCGAGGCGAGCCGTATCGGCTCGCTCGAGGTCGGCGCCGGCATATCGAGCTTCAGTCGCCTGACCACGGGTGGAGGCTACACCATCGGGACGCCGTCCATCGACGTCGCCGAAATCGGCGTCGGCGGCGGCAGCATCGCCTGGCTCGACGAGGGTCGTTCGATCCGTGTCGGCCCGCGCAGTGCGGGCTCGAATCCCGGCCCCGTCTGCTACGGGCTGGGCGGCACGGAGCCGACCGTGACGGACGCCAATCTGGTACTCGGCCATCTCAACCAGACCCACCTGGTCGGTGGAACCCTGCCGGTCGACCTCGAAGCCGCGCGCCGGGCGATCGCCCGCGTCATCGCCGAACCGCTCGGCATGAGCGTCGAGGACGCAGCCTACGGCATCGTGGCCGTAGCCAATGCCGGCATGATCCGCGTCATCCGCGCGATCTCGTCCGAGCGCGGCCAGGACCCGCGCGACGCGGCGCTGATCTGCTTCGGCGGCAACGGGCCGGTGCACGCCGTAGAGCTCGGGCGCCAGCTCGGGATGCGCAAGGTCGTCGTGGCCGTCACGCCCGGCGTCTTCAGCGCCTACGGGCTGCTGCATACGCCGATCGAGCACAGCTACTCAAAATCGACCTATTGCGCACTCGACGAGGCCTCCCGCGCCGGGGTCGCGTCCAAGCTGGCAGAACTCGTCGCCATGGCAAGCCGCGACATGACGGATGCCGGCTACGGCGAGATCCGCGTCAGCTATCGCGTCGAAGGCGACCTGCAATACCGCGGCCAGGGCTCCACGATCGCGACGCGGATCACCGACGGCGTCGCGGAGCTCGGCGATCTCGCGGAGGTGCTGGGCCGCTTCCATGACGAGCATCAGCGCATGTTCGGCTATTGCATGCGCTCGGAAGCCGTCGAGATCGTGACGCTGCGCCTCTCCGCGCGCATCGTCCAGGACGACCATGAGGCGCTCCACCGCTATACCGTCGACCGTCCGCACCAGGTCGCCGAAGGCGAGATGCGCCGGATCTATTGCGGTCCCACGGCCGGCTATCTCGATGCTCCCGTGACGACGCGCGAGGCTCTCGGCAGCGAGCCCCTGCCGGGGCCGGTGATCGTCGAGCAATACGACACCACCATCGTCGTGCCGCCCGGCGCCTCGATCAGCCGCGACGACACCAATACGCTGACGATCGATATCTGGACGGAGGCAAGCGCCTCCTTCGGCGACGAGCGTTTCGACGGCGTCACCCGGGAACTCGTGCGCCACGGCCTCGAGACCCTGGCCGACGAGATGGCGCTGACCTTGATCCGCACCTGCCGCTCGCATCACGTCAAGCATACCGGCGATTTCTCGACCGCCCTTGCCGACGCGCAGGGCCGGCTGCTCGCGCAGGGCATGACGATCCCGCTCCATCTTGGAGCGATGCCCGACGTCATCGAGGCGGTCATTGCCCGCCATGGCGGCGACATCCACGAGGGCGACGTCTTCATCATGAACGATCCGTTCGGCGGTGGCATGCACCTGCCGGACATCTTCCTGGTGAAGCCGGTCTTTGCGGAAGGCCAGCATGTCGCCTTTACCGCGGCGATCGTTCACCACCTCGACATCGGCGGCAACACGGCCGGCGGCAACTCGCCGCTGAACACCGAGACCTTCGCCGAGGGCCTGCGGATCCCCGTCCTCAAGCTGTTCCGGCAGGGTAAGCCCGATCCTGCAATCCTGCCCATCCTCCTTGCCAATGTGCGCGTGCCCGACAAGGTGCGCGGCGACATCGATGCCCAGCTCTCGGCATGCGAGCGCGGTGCGCATGACTATGCCGCCCTGGCCGCGCGCTACGGCGTCGCCAATCTCAAGCGCTACGAGAACCAGCTCCTCGAAGCCTCGGAAGCGGTCGCGCGGGATACGATCCGTGCGATTCCGGACGGAAGCTATTCCTTCGAGGATTTCCTGGACGATGACGGCATCACCGAGGATGCGATCCGTATCGCGCTGACGATTACGATCGACGGAGACGAAGCGCTGGTTGACTGCACCGGCAGTTCGCCCCAGGTGGCGGGCGCGCTCAACGCGACCCTGTCAGCGACGAAGAGCACCGCCTATCTCGCCTTCCGCTGCCTGATGCCGCCTCATGCGGCAACGAATTCGGGCTATATGCGGCCGATCACGGTCATCGCGCCGGAAGGGACCGTGCTCAACGGGGTCAGCCCGGCGGCGGGCGCGGCCCGGGCCATCACCACCTACCGGCTGATGGACGCGCTGTTCGGGGCGCTCAGCAAAGCCCTGCCGGGACGGATCATGGCGGCGGGCGATGGCGGATCGCTGCTTCACACCTTCTCGGGGCGTTCGCCGAACGGCAAGCCGTTCATCTTCGTCGACATGCTGCGCGGCTCCTGGGGTGCGCGGCCGGGCGCCGACGGCCTGGACGGCACCTCGCTCGCGCTGGCCAACGCATCCGCCGTCCCCGCCGAGGTCGTCGATCTCGAGGGCATCGTGCGGCTCGAGCATTGGAGCTACGTGCCCGATACCTGCGGCGCCGGACAGTTCCGCGGCGGCATGGGCGTGATGCGGGAATACCGTTTCCTCGCCGATGCAGGCAAACTGCAATACCGCTCCGAACGCCGGAAATTCCTGCCCTATGGCCTCGCCGGGGCGCATCCTGGCACCCCGTCCTTCGTACTGCTCGATCCTTATGGCGAACCGCAGCTCCTGCCCGGCAAGGGCGAGGTGCACCTGCGCAAGGGCATGGTGATCAGGGTCTGCCAGTCCGGCGGCGGCGGCTATGGCTCCCCGCTCGACAGGACGCCGGACGCGGTCGGGCGCGACATCCGTGACGAATTGCTCGGCGTCGAGGCTGCGCGCGAAATCTACGGCGTGGTCGCGACCTCGGCCGGCGCCGTCGATAGTGCTGCGACGACGGCGTTGCGCGCCCAGATGAGGCCGGCCAGGCCAAGCGTCGGCGAGGCGCGTGTCCTGCCCGCCGCTGATGCCGATCTATCGGCGATCGTCGAGAAGGCCGGCCGGCTGATGGAGCATTCGGCCCCGGTGATGCTGAGGAGGGCACGCGGATGACCGGTGCGACTGGCGCAAGGCCGCTCGCCGCACTCGGCGCCGGCGTGGAGATCAGAAACCTGAGCCTGGCCTATAGCGGCTTCAAGGCGGTGGACGACGTCTCGCTCGACATCGCCTCGGGCGAGTTCGTGACCCTGCTGGGGCCGAGCGGCTCCGGCAAGACGACGACGATGATGGCGATCGCCGGCTTCGTGGGCGGCTATTCCGGAACGATCTCGATCGGGGGCAACCCGGTCGACGATCTGCCGCCGCACCGGCGCAATCTCGGTGTCGTCTTCCAGCATCTCGCCCTGTTCCCGCACATGACCGTCGCGGACAACATCGCCTTTCCGCTGCTGATGCGCGGTGTTCCTAAGACGGAGATCGCGGGCCGTGTCCAACAGGCACTGGATCTCGTCCGGCTCAACACTCTGGGCGACAGGCTGC
Organism: Allobosea sp. P4_E12; assembly: GCF_056401655.1. Lineage (NCBI taxonomy): Bacteria > Pseudomonadati > Pseudomonadota > Alphaproteobacteria > Hyphomicrobiales > Alloboseaceae > Allobosea > Allobosea sp. P4_E12. Next base: position 145,412 of record NZ_JBFUIY010000003.1, read on the forward strand.
CTGCCCAGTTGAGCGGTGGCCAGCAACAGCGCGTGGCGATCGCCCGCGCGCTCGTCTTCTCGCCTCCGGTCCTGCTGCTCGACGAGCCTCTCGGTGCGCTCGACCGCAAGCTTCGGGATGCGCTGCAGCTCGAGCTGAAGGAACTCCATCGCGAGCTCGGCATCACGATCATCCTCGTCACGCATGATCAGGTCGAAGCCATCATCCTGTCTGACCGGGTCGCGGTGATGAATGCCGGCCGGATCGCCCAGATCGCCACGCCGAACGAGCTCTACTTTTCTCCGGTCAATCGCTTCGTGGCCGATTTCGTCGGCGAGTCCGTCTTCGTTCCCGCCGTCGTGCGCTCGGTCGAGGCGGGGCGCTGCGTCGTCGAGGCCATGGCCGGCCAGCACTTCCATGCCCGCCACATGCACGGGCCGGGCGTCGGCGAGGAGGTGCAGATGATGCTCCGGCCCGAACATATCCGCCTCTCGCCGCAGCCGGGTGACGAGAACGGGGTCGTTGGCACCGTGACCGGCAGCATCTTCCTCGGCGACCACACAAAGGTGCGGATCGCGCTTCCGGGCGGCAGCACGATCGCGGCTGTCGAAGACAATCGCGGTGCCCAGCGTGAACCGGGCGCCACGGTCCGCATCGGCTGGGGCGCGGCAGATGCGCTGGTTCTGCCTCCCGGCTAAATTCGTATCGAAATACAATACGAAGTAATTTATTGCAGTACCAAAGGCACTCACGTAGCCTGAGTGCTCAATCAAGAAAAAGCAGTGAGGGGATGAAGGAATGAGATTACCGAGTTTCACCAGGCGCGGGGTCCTCGGCAGCTTCGGTGCCATGGCCTTGACGACACCCTCGGCCCTGCTCGCGCAATCCGGCGAGCGGATCATCGTCGCCTCCTATGGCGGGCGCATGCAGGACAGCCAGCGCGCCGCCTATTTCGAGCCCTTCACGAAGGAGACCGGGATCGGGGTCACCGATGCGACCGGAATCACGCTCGCCAAGGTCCGGGCGATGGTCGCCAGCAGGAATGTCGAGTGGGACGCGTTCCTGGCGACGCATGAGGAGCTCGAGGCGCTCGCGGAAGCCGGGCTCCTGGAAAAGCTCGACTACAGCCTTCTCGACAAGGCGACCATGGCGGAAATCGACCCGCGCTTGCTGCATCCCTACGGCGTGGGCTCGCAATATTACGCCTCGGTGATCGCCTACAACACCAGGAAGTATACGGCTGACAATCATCCCCGGACCTGGGCCGATGTCTGGGACACGGCCAAGTTTCCCGGACCGCGCGTGTTCCCGGCCGGCAGCTACCAGCTGCGCCCGATCGAGCCTGCCCTCCTCGCGGGCGGAACCACGGCCGAGAAGCTCTATCCGCTGGATCTCGAAAAGGCCTATCGCAGCCTGGCCAAGATCCGGCCGAGCGTGATCAAATGGGTCAGTTCCGGCAACGCCGCGCCGCAGGCCCTGGTCGATGGCGAGGCCGATATCGCGATCGCCAATCATGGTCGCATTTCCCAGTTGCGCGACGAGGGCGCACCTGTCGACTACGTCTGGGACGGCGCCGTCGTGACCGCCTCGTTCTGGGCGATTCCGAAGGGCGCAAAAAACTACAAGAACACCCTGAAATTCATCGAGTTCGCCTCGCGCGCCGAGCGTCAGGCGGATTTCGCCAGCCGCATGCCCTATGGGCCCTCCAACATGAAGGCGTCTGCGGCACTGCCGGCAAAAATCGCAAGGGACAATCCCGTTTCGTCCGAGAACCTGCCGAAGGTGGTCTTCATGAACGCCCAGGCCTGGTCCGAGAAGACAGGCGGAAAATCCGCCCTTGAGCGCAATGTCGAGATGTGGAACCGCTTCATCCGCGAATGAACGCGCCTCTTGAAGCGACCGGCGGCTGAAGGCCGCCGGTCAAAGGACCCAGGCTGTCGCCTGGGACGCAAGGCAACAGCTTGAATGCGGACTGAACAATGAGTGTCGCTCGTTCCTCGTCATTTCACGTCCGGCTTTCGAAGCCCGGATTGCTCTTCGTCCCCGCGCTCGCCTTCCTGATCATCACCTATATCGTCCCGATCCTGGGCTTGCTGACGAAGAGCTTCGGCAGCGACGGCTGGACGGTCCGATATTATGCCGAGGTGCTGTCGGACACCCTGCTCTGGCGTGTCTTCGCCGACACGTTCATCCTGGCCCTGCAAGTGACGCTCATCTGCGCCGTGGTCGCCTATCCCCTCGCCTATGTGGTGCTACGCCTGTCCGAGCCCATGCAGAAATGCGTGCTGCTCCTGATGCTCATGCCGCTCTGGACGAGCGTTCTGGTGCGCGCCTATGCGTGGATCGTTCTGCTTGGCCGGCAAGGGATCGTGAACGACGCACTTCTCAAGATCGGGGCCGTGCCGGAGCCGCTGCAGATGCTCTACGGCCGCTTCGCGGTGGCGCTCGGCCTCGTCCATCTTCTGATCCCGTTCGTATTCTTCCCGCTTTTCGCGGTCATGCGCCGTTTCGACGGAAAGCTCCTCTCCGCAGCAGGAAGCCTCGGCGCCAACCCGTTCATCGCATTCCTGCTGATCTTTCTGCCCCTCACCCTGCCCGGGCTGCTGTCGGGCAGCCTGATCGTCTTCCTCCACGCCATCGGATATTTCGTGACGCCGGCCATCCTTGGCGGGTTGAAGGAGGTGACCTACGTGATGTTGATCGAGGAGCAGGTCAACAACCTGTTCAACTGGGAACAGGCCTCGGTCATGGCCGTCATCCTCCTGGTCGCGACGCTCGTCATCGTGCTCGTCTGTGCCCGCTCGCTGGGCCTGATCGAAGGCAGCGGCGACAAGCCGGCGAAGCGATCAAAAGCCTTTGCGCTGATGCTGCGCGGAGTGGGAGCCCTCCAAGCGCTTCATCGCCCGTCGCCCGGCCGAAAGCCGGGGCGCCGCCTCGCGCAGGGCTCCACTGTCGCAGCCGACCTACTCGGCAAGGGCTTTGCCGTGGTGACGCTGCTCTTCCTGCTCACCCCGATCTTCATCCTGCTGCCGCTGAGCTTCAGCGCCTCGCCATTCCTGCAATTCCCGCCCTCCGACTGGTCGCTGCGCTGGTATGCGACGTATTTTTCGCGGCAGGACTGGATCGGGCCGACCATCACCAGTTTCCAGGTCGCCTGCGTGACGGCGATCCTCGTCACGGCCCTGGGGCTCGCCGCCGCGATCGGCGTGACCCGCTCGCGTTCGCGCTGGGCCCCGATCGCCCTGGCGCTGATGCTTTCGCCGGCGATGATCCCGACGCTCATCATTGCCGTCGCGCTCTATTTCCAGATGTCGGCCATCGGGCTGGCCGGGACCAGGGCCGGGCTCGTCATCGCCCATCTGGTCATCGGCCTTCCCATCGTCGTGCTGATCCTGATCGGTGGATTGCGCCGTGCGGATCAACGCCCGGAAATGGCGGCGCGAAGCCTGGGCGCCTCTCCGGTCCGTGCTTTCATGAAGACGACCTTCGTGATGATCCGGCCCAGTATCGTAGCAGCCGGGCTCTTCGCCTTCCTCGCTTCCTTCGACGACGTGACGGTTGCCCTGTTCATCAGCGGCACCAGCGCGATGACGCTGCCGGTGAAGATGTGGGAGAGCGTGCGGCTGGAGCTTGATCCAACACTGGCCGCGGTATCGAGCGTCCTGGTCCTGATCTCGATCGCCTTGCTGTCGCTATCGGAAGTCGCGAAGCGGTGGGGGCCGAAACGGGTTTGAGCCCTGACCGGTTCGGCGGCAACGCGTTTGGAGTCGAGGATGCGCGGTATAGGAGCTTCAAGCCGTCTCGGACTGCTGACGCTGACATTTGCCGCGGCGCCAGGACTGGCGCCGGCCTCCGCTCAATCCATCCCCGAGCGGGCGAATTTCGACCCGATCGCCGTGGTCGATGGCATCAGGATCAGCCGGACCGAGTGCGCGGCGCTGGAAGCCAAGAATACCGCGATCTGGCTCGAAACCCAGGCGACATGCCTGCGATATTATGCGGCCGGGCTGAAACCTGGCTCCGGCACGATCCCCATCGCCGCGATCTGGCTGAACGGCGACGTACTGGGACCGAAGGGGGCGAATGCGGACAAGCGGCAAAGCGGCTTCGGCCCGACGGAGATGGTCGCGCTGCAGCAGAGGCTTTCGGCCCGCTTCGGCATCCCCTCGATCTTCCTGGGGCGGCCCGGAACCTATGGAAGCGCCGGCAAGCACTACACGATGCGCGGTCGCCCCATCGAAGCGCAGCTCATCTCGGCTGCGCTCGACGGTCTCAAGGCGCGGTATCACATCCAGTCATGGGCGCTCGGCGGGCATAGCGGTGGCGGCACGCTCGTCGCGGAGATGCTGGCGCAGCGCGACGATCTGCGCTGTGCGGTGATCTCCTCCGGCGCAGCCGCCTATCGCGCCTATCTGGAAGCACGCGGCCTCGTGAGGCCGGGGCAGAGATCGGAGCGTTTCGACCCCTCGGCTGCGCTCGACAAGGTGCCGACCGATCCCGCACGGCGCGTCTTCGTGATCGGTGATCCGCGCGAGACGAATGTGCCGTTCTCCTCCCAGAAGCTCTATTTCGAAGGCCTTGCGCGCCGCGGCCATGCGGCCTGGCTGATCCCGCTGGAGCGCGCCACGGATGCCCGCCACCATGATCTCGTCGATTTCGGCGAGACGGCGAACGCGCTCTGCGCGGCAGGCGCGGGCACCGACCGGATCGTCGGCACGCTCACCTCCATGCCGGCACAGGGACCTCGCTTGTCAAACTGAGCTGTTGCAAGTGCCAAGCGGTGGCTCAGATGGCGCGAGATTCCCGTTGGCCGCCTTGGTCGGGAGTTGACAGGTCGGCGCCAGACCCTGCCCTCGCCCTCAGATTGAGATTCATCCCTGTCCTCTATCGCATTGGAAAGACGAGGTTTCCAGAAGAGGGCAGGCGGTACCCGGAGATCGGCGACGCGCGATGCTGGAGCTCTTTCCCGAACGGGATGGCGAGCGGGCTACTCCAGATCGGGACACCGGTCGCGCGCGCTCCAGAAATCCTCCGTCGTCCCCAAAGCCACTCTGCCGAAGGACGCGTATTGCGACGCGAACGGCGGATGCTGCGCCTCGCCACCATGCGAGCTGGCCGAGATTGGGGCCGGGGCGTACCGGGCCCGGGCGCCCTCCCCGGCGATCCGGCCCCGGGCTGGCGAGCCTCGCAAAGTAGCTCCCGGATATGGCCGAGACTAATCTGGAAATTCTCCAGTCTATATCTGCCCATTTTCCAGACCGTCGGCACTCAGAGCGAACCACGACTCAGCGATCATCAATTCACCTATCGTCATCGCGGCATGCAATTGGGGCGTGCCCTCGGATAACGGCATATCGCGCCGCATCCGGCGGCCTATCCTCTTGCGTAAGACTTTTCGTCATCTCCAATATTGACGCTCGCGTTAGCCAAGCAAGCTTAGCGCTGCCCCAGCGTCTCTGCCGCGGAATCGACGCACCACCTCGACGCGAAACGATGTTGCACGACATTGGACGCTCGCATAACAATCGACCTGTCGAACAATGCTTTCGGCCCAGGATCCAGCGGATCGCTGGCCTTTACAGGGATGCACAATAACTCGGAGGAGACATCGATGACTCGACGTATTCGCTTCGTGTTGCCTTATACGTTACTGGCCTCATTCGCCCTATCCGGGGCGGCGACGGCCCAAAGCCCCGGCGGAACGCCCGGGCTCACCAGCACCACGGTGATGTCCGGACGCGAGCTGACCTGGGACATGGCCTTCCTGCCCGACGGCACGATGTTCTTCACCGAGAAATGCGGTGGGCTCTCGGTCCGGCTCCCCTCCGGCAAGATCAACGCCCTGCTCGGCATCAAGGATTCCAAGAACTACCCCCAGACCGCGTCCGACCTCTTCTGCAGCGGCCAGGCCGGCATGAGCGGCGTCGCGATCGACCCCGACTTCAACAACAACCGCTTCATCTACGTGTCCTCGGCGTCGAACATCACCGCGCCGGGAACCAATCGGGTGCTGCGGCTCGTGGTCAGCCCCGATCTGACCAAGGTCTCGAACCGGCAGGATATCGTCACCGACATCGCCTACAAGGCGGCGCCGAGCAACCATCCCTTCGGCGATGCCGGCGCGCATAATGGCGGACGCCTGCGCTTTGGCCCCGCGGACGGCTTCCTCTACGTGACGACGGGCGACACCCATAATGGCGAGGTGCCGCAGGGCCCGACCCGCATTGGGGGCAAAGTGCTGCGCATCGACCGGGACGGCAAGGCCGCGCCCGGCAACAACCCGCCACAGGGCTTCGATACGCGCGTCTTCACCTACGGCCACCGCAACCCGCAGGGCATCTGCTTCCGGCCCGGCACCAACCAGCCCTACACGGCGGAGAACGGCCCCTGGCATAGCGACGAGGTGACGGCGCTGACCGCCGGCGGCAACGCGGGCTGGGATCCGCGCCCGAACATCGCCGGGCGCGCCGACTGCCCCGACAATTATTGCGGATACTCGCCGAACCAGATGGGCGCAGTGGATCCGAAGGAGCGCTCGGCCTTCATGCCGATGACCGACACCAAGACCTATCCCAACGCGATGAAGCCGGCCTGGAACAACGACACGCTTTCGCAGGGCATGTCGTCATGCGTATTCCTGAACGGCCCGCAATGGAAGGACTGGAACGGCCGGATGGTCGTGACCTTCATGGGCATCGGCATCCACGGAACGCCGGTCGGCAACCGCCTCGACGTGCTCAACATCGCGCCCGATGGCGCGTCCGCCACGCGCAGCACGGTGTCCCTGCCGATGCCGGCCGGACGCTTCCGCTCCGTCGTGCAGGCGCCTGACGGCAGCATGTACGTGGCCACCGACCAGGGCGACGTCTACCAGCTCAAGCCCAACTGAGCCTGATGGGCAGCCGCGCCTGCCGCAGCGGCGGCGCGGCCGACCTTCCGTCTGCGGGCCCAGCCTGGCCGCGCCCGCAGACCTGACGCGATCAGCATTCGCAACCGCTTCGGACAGCGACCAGCACGAGACGATACGGACAGATGGAGCTTGGGCTTCTCGCCTGGCGGCGGACAAGTGCCGGCTCCGGCAGCGCTCGCGTTTCAGCGCATGTCCCGCAGATCATCGCGTGCCTGGCCGCCCCGACCGGAGAGCCGATGATGATCCTTGCGTTGGTGCTGTCCGCTTCGTTTCGACCACTGTTCCGCGATACCGACCGATCCGGATCGCGCATGATGGGAAGCCTGGTCCATGGTTGACTTTCGCCACCTCGCCGCAGCCGCTTTCGTCGCGCTTCTGGCATCCTCGCCCGCTTTCGCAAGCCCCGAACTGGCCAGGAGCAAGAACTGCGTCGCCTGCCATTCCATCGAACGCAAGATGATCGGTCCAGCCTACAAGGCCGTGGCCGAGCGTTATGCCAAGGACGAAGCCGCGCTCAAGACCTTGAGCGAGAAGATCATGAAGGGCGGGGGCGGCAATTGGGGTCAGATGCCGATGCCGCCTCAACCTGGCGTCTCGCCCGAGGAGGCCGAAGGTCTGGTGAAGTGGATTCTGTCCCAGCAATAGGGACCGTCGTCGGCGGCAGCGGCGGCCTCCGGCACCGGTGCCGCCAGGTACTGGAGCCGCTCAGCGGGTCACCCCCCCGTCGATTAGGACGACTTCTGCTTCCAGCCCAACTCTGACAATCTCGGCGGAGTGTCGCGACGTCGACAGCCGGTCTGCTGCGCGACCGACAGCGGAGAGGAATGCAAGTGATGAAGCGCATCTTCGTAGCCACGGCCCTTGCGGCAAGCTTCGCCGGGCCCGGCCTGCTTGCCGCCCAGGATCTCCCGCGGTCGATTGTGGAGCTCGGCTTGACCGACATTCAGACCCGCCCGAAGCCGCACATCGCCTATGGCAGATATGTCTACGGCACCCTGCCCGGCGGCGCTCGCATCAAGGTCGAACTGGAGCAGAACGGGGAAATCGATGAAATCGAAGCGCGGGGGCGCGGCCTCTTTCCCATTGACCAGATCCGCTCGCTGGTTCCAGCCCCGGCGCTGCAAAACCCGTCCTGGCCGGCCGGTGCTACGCTCGAAAGGATTGAGTTCGAGCGAGACGGACGCATCAAGATCGAAGGCCGCCTTGCCGACGGGATCAAGTTCGATGCCGAGTTTGCAGCCGATGGACAGCTGATCGATTTCGATAGGGACGGCTGAAGACGCGGCCAGCGCGCGCGAGTGGCCTCCTGCCAAAGGTCGATGCTACCAAGATGCAGGAATCGCCGCGCAGCCACACGCCGTCCGTGTCGCGAAGCATTTGCGACGTGAGACGCGCCAGCTTCTGTCATTCCGAGGCTATGCGGCCACCGTCCGTATCTGGGAAAGCTGCCCAAACAAAATGGGGCTCGGTTCCCTTTCGAACCGTCGGAAGCCTGAGGAGGGCTGATTGAAAGGCAGGGGGTTCTACGTATGGCTTACCGTCTTCGTCGTGGTCGTGGGCGTTCTGGTTTGGAGCCTCAGCCCCGGCCCTTCGGAACATCCATCGATCGGAGGGGGCGGTTATGACCTCTCCGGCCCAGTTTACACCTTGGTGCTTCTGGCATTCACGGGCCTCTGGACGCTTGCAACACTGCTGACCGGCCTGAACCACAGCGAGGCAGGGACCCGTCGTCGCGCGTTCATCCTGGCGGTCATCGGCCTCATCACCTTCTCGCTGTCGATCATGATCTGGGGCAACAACCTGAGTTAGCGGGCACGCGGGCGTGACACTGGAAACAGGCTATTCGCGAGGCGCRGGTCGATCGTCGATCCCACCGGCGTGCCTATCTCGAGTCGAGCAAATTGCGTCCCACGTCTGCGGGAAGCGAAGTGCGCCCCGATCCAGTCTGAGGCGCATCGCTCGACATGACCGATCGCTATCGTTGCATGTGATGCCCAAACGGTTGCAACTATAGCAGTTCGCGAACCTTCGCGCGGGCTGCTTCGCAGCAGCTCAACAACGGGCAGAGGTCTCGCGAGGATGAAGACCCTCATTGATTCCACCAATGCGCTGATCGGTGGAATGGCGGCGATACGCCGCCAATTCGGCGTGCCGGAGCAGTTTCCGCCCGCGGTTCTTGCAGCGGCGGAAACTGCTGCCCATCGCGCGCCGACCGCGCATGTCGACCGCACGGACCGGCCTTTCGTCACGCTCGACCCCGCGACATCGACGGATCTCGACCAGGCCTTCACGATCGAGCGCAGCGGCAACGACCTTTTGCTGCATTACGCCATCGCCGATGTCGCTTGGTTCGTCGACGATGGCGACGCGGTCGACCGGGAAGCGTGGCAGCGCGGCACGACGCTCTATCTGCCGGACGGCAAGGTCGGGCTGTATCCGCCGGTTCTCGCCGAGGGCGCCGCGAGCCTCCTGCCCACCGGACCTCGGCCGGCGGTGATCTTCACCACCCGGATCGACACCGATGGCAACGTCCATCTCGACAATGCAGAGCGGGCTGTCATCCGCAGCACCGCCAAGCTCGCCTATGACAGGGTCGGCGCGTCTGATCTGCCGCCCGATTTCGATGAACTGGCCCGCCGCATCGAGGCTGCCGAGAGCCGGCGCGGCGCAGCGCGCGTGGACCCACCTGAACAGGAGGTCGATGCTCTCGGCGACGGCCGCTACCAATTGATCTTCCGCCCGCGCCTGCGCGCCGAGGAGCAGAACGCCACCCTGTCCCTGGCCAGCAATATCGCGATCGCGGCTGCACTCCTGACAGCCCGGACCGGCCTGTTCAGGGTCATGCAGGAACCGGATCAGAAGGCCGTCCAGCGCCTGCGCCAGACCGCGCGCGCCCTGGGCCTGTCATGGCCGGAGATGGAGACGCTCGTCCAGTTCGAGAAGACGCTGAATCCCGCCGACAGCAGCCACGCGGCCTTCATGCTGGCGGTGCGGAGGGCTAGCGGCGGCGCGAGCTATGTTCCCTATCGCGAAGGCATCGTGCCGTGGCATGCGCCGATGGCGGCGACCTATGCGCATGCCACGGCACCGCTGCGCCGTCTCGCCGATCGCTATGTGGTGCGCGCCGCCCTGGCGGTGGCGAACGGCCAGCCGGTTCCGCCAGCGGTATCGGCCGCATTCGAACAACTGCCTGCGGTGATGGCGCGGGCCGATGCGCGCGACGGTCAAGTGGACCGGGACGTCATCGATCTGGCCGAAGCTCTTATGCTCCAGGGCAGCGAAGGAACCGCGTTCGAGGCGGTCGTGACCGACGCGGATGAGCACGGCCTGCGCATCCAGCTCTGCGAGCTGCCGGTGGTCGCGCGGGTTCGCGGGCAGGACAGCAAGCCGGGCGATAGGATCCGGGTCAGGCTGACATCTGCCGACCCCCTGCAGAACATGATCACCTTCGAACGAGCAGGTTGAGGGCGATGACGCTCCGAGAACCCGTCCTACAGCCGGTGCGGATCGCAGAGCTGCGGGGTACTGCGGAACGGTGCGCGACTACATGTCCGAGCGAAACTCCCGGGGTGTGCGGCCGGTCGCCTTCTGGAAGGCGCGCGCGAAATTGGCGGGAGAGGAATAGCCCATCTCCGCCGCAACACGGGTGATCGAGCCTTTCATGTGCCGAAGCAATTCGGTCGCGCGCTGGAGCCGTGCCGCGTTTGCCAGGCTGCGGAAATCGGTGCCGGCCCGGTTCAGCTCGCGCTGCAACGTCCGGACGCTGGTCCCCATCGGTCGCGCAGCCCGATCAATCGAGACGCTGCCGGTGAGAACCTGGGCCCGGACCTGTGCCATGACGACGTCGAGCAGATCGTGTGGCGCTCCGCCGGGCCGGTCTCGCGCCACGTCCTCGATGGTGACAATGGGCCATGACCCGCGGTTCGGAGCAGCCGACAAGAGATGGCGTTCGATGACGATCGTGACGGCCGGCGCGTTGAACAGGACCGGGCAGTGGAAGAGATCTTCGAACAGGCCGGTTTGGCGCGGCCTCTCGATATTGAGCTCGATGCGCAGCGGCCGCCAGTCGAACGGCAAATAGGCCCTGATGACGCTGAGCAGAACGCCGGCCGCCGCACCGGCGATCATCTCGTAGCCAGCGTGGCCGGCAAGCGCAAAGACATAGCTGTAGCGCGCCTCGTCGCCGGTGATCGCGAGCGACATCCGGTCGTGGGTGCTGTGATAGCCAAGGGCCGCAATCGCCCGCTCGATGGAGTGGCCGAGCGTCTCGGCTCCCAGGATATAGCGCCCGAAACAGCCATAGTTGCCGGCGTTCATCATCGGGGCGATCAGGAACCCGAGATTGGGCTCGCCGGCGACTCTCGCGGCGGCATTCACGAAGCCGAGCACTGCGGCATGCGGGATGAAGCAATTGCGGCCCTCGGTCAGCTCGATATCGAAGCCTGCCGCACGGTTCGCCCGCAGAAGCGCCCTCTCCCCGAGTTCATGCCGCAGGAATGCTGGCAGGCCGTGCAGGATATGGCTGGAGATGACGGGGATTTCAGACACGCGCTGGACACTCCGGAATACCGTAAAGTTGGCGCAAAATGAGTGGTCTCGAAATCCGATTGCTGTTTTGTCGCACAGTATAAGTGCCGCGGGCAAACGGGAAACCGGTTTTGGCCGTCGGCAGCTTTATTGTCGATGAAGGAATTTCCGGCCGTGAGCGCGAGGACGTTGTTCAGCTTAGCCAGACTGACACTCTTCGCGACCTTGTCGTGTTCGGGAGGAGCGCTGGCGGAGGCTTCGACGAACAGCACGGCCGATCTGGCCAAGGCGGCGCAGAACCCCGTTGCCGACATGATCAGCCTGCCCTTCCAGAACAACTTCAACTTCAATGTCGGGCCGCATARGCAGCTGCAGAACGTGCTCAACATCCAGCCCGTGATCCCGATCACGCTGAACAAGGACTGGAACCTGATCACGCGCTGGATCACGCCGGTGATCTCGCAACCGGCCCTGACGGTGAATGGCGAGCGCGAGTTCGGCCTCGGCGACATCAACCCGAGCTTCTTCTTCTCGCCGAAGCAGCCGACGCACGGCATCATCTGGGGCATCGGCCCGACCTTCGTATTCCCGACCGGCACCGACAAGACCCTGACCAGCGGCAAGTACTCGGCCGGCCCCGCCTTCGTCGCTCTGGCCATCGAAGGCCCCTGGGTCGTCGGCGTYCTCGTCAACAATGTCTGGTCCTTCGCGGGCAAGAGCAACCGCAGCGCGGTCAACGCGATGACGCTGCAGCCCTTCGTGAACTACAATTTCCACGGCGGCTGGTACCTGACCTCGTCCCCGATCATCACCGCCGACTGGGAGGCCGGCCATGGCGACCGCTGGACGGTGCCGATCGGCGGGGGCTTCGGACGGGTGTTCAAGATCGGCCATCAGCCGGTCAATGCGCAGCTTGCAGCCTATTACAATGTCGCAAAGCCCAGCGGAGCCGCCGATTGGCAACTCCGGGCCCAGCTCCAGTTCCTGTTCCCGAAATAGAGCCAGTAGACCGCACTAACGAATTCAAACGAAGGAAGTGCGCCATGCAAACCGCGCGAAATACAATCGCCCTATTCTTTCTTCATGCTGTCGCGGCTTCTGCCCTGACATTGATGTCCAACTCTGCATCAGCTCAGGCGACGCCGGCCGTTCCCCCGCATGTGCCGCTGCAGAAAGCGATCGGCACGCCCGCGAAGCCCGAACTCGTGCCGTCCTTATTTGTCCTGAGCGCGCGCGGCGCCACCTTGCAGGGCGGAAAGCTGGTGCTGAGCGGTCTGTCGCCGAACTCCATCGTCTTCGCCGACCGCCCGGTGAGGTCCGCTGGTCACGAACTCACGGCGCATATCCTTGAGGAGTGGCTGCCGGGCAACCTGAGCCCCGACAGCTTCTACAAGGACCCGCCGAACGCGACCGTGTCAGCTTTCACAAGGGATGGCTCGGGTATTCGCGACGCGGTTGTGGTCCTGAAAACACCAAAACTCGAAGGCGACCAGGTCACATTCGACGTCGACGTGATGGAGGGAGACCTTGCCGGCGGCGACGGCCCTGCGTCGATCTTTATCGACCTGATCGGCCGGCCATTTACGCCGTTGTCCTTCGCCGGCGTGGCGCGACGCAGCGCATTTCGGGGAGCCTATTACAGGGGCGCGGTCGCCGCCGGCGCGCTGGGTGCCGCAGCGTATTACGCCCCGTATGCCTATCGACCGGCCTGCGGATATTATCCGTACCCGCCCTGCTACTGACCCTCGGCTGTCGAATTCGATGTCCGCTCCAAGGATCGGTCATCCCTGCATTGTCAATCATCGCCGAGGTCGCGTAGCGTTCACCTGCGACCTACGCGCGCTTGACCACACGTTGCGAACCAAAAGGAAGCTCCTCACATGCTGACGAAACGCGATCTGCTTGGCTCTGCTGCGATGGCCGCATTCGCCGCCGCCACAGTGAGGTCCAGCCCCGTCTTTGCGCAGTCCAAGCCCGAATGGCCCAATGTGTTCGAGGCCAAGGACATCGCCGAGGAAGGCTTCATCTACGGCCTGCCGCTGGTGATGAACTATGCGGTCATGCAAGAGTTCGCCGTTGACAAGAACTCCGGCCAGTTCAAGGCACCGTTCAACCAAATCGAAAACCAGCACCACGTCGCCACCCCGGCGGACACGGCCGTCATCACGCCGAACAGCGACACCCCTTACTCGTTCATCTGGCTGGATTTGCGGGCTGAGCCGATGGTCGTTTCGGTGCCGGCGATCGAAAGGGAGCGCTACTACTCGGTCCAGCTCATCGACGGCAACACCTATAATTACGGCTATATCGGCACGCGCGCCACGGGCACGGAGCCCGGCGACTATCTCGTGGTCGGTCCCGACTGGAAAGGCGAAAAACCGGCCGGGATCAAACAGGTCTTCCGATCGACGACGCCGTTCACACTCGCACTGATCCGCACCCAGCTCTTCAACCCCGGCGACATGTCAAATGTCGAAAAGGTCCAGGCCGGCTACAAGGCGCGCCCGCTTTCGGCCTTCCTCAAGCAGCCCGCCCCGGCGGCTGCGCCGACTATCGCCTTCGTTCCCGCCACCACGGCCGGGATCAAGGACAACTTCTTCGAGTATCTCGACGCGGCCCTGCAATTCATCCCCGAGACGGCGCGCGACAAGGCGGTTCGTGCAAAACTTGCGAAGATCGGCATCGGTCCCGGCAAGACCTTCGCGTTCAAGGATCTCTCGCTCGAACACAAGGCCGCAATCCTGATCGCGATGAAGCAGGGCGACGACAAGGTCGACAAATGGCTGGCCAGCGGAAACAAGAACATCAACGGCTGGAATGTCGGCGCGTTCTTCGGCGACGAGGCCTTCTTCAACGGCGATTGGCTGATGCGGGCCGGCGCCGCCAAGGGCGGCCTTCTCGGCAACGATGCCGTCGAAGCCATGTACCCCTATACCCGGACAGATGCTGCCGGCGAGGCGCTCGACGGCAGCAAGCACAAATACACCATCACCTTCGCACCTGGCCAGTTGCCGCCAGTGAACGCGTTCTGGTCCGTGACGATGTATGACGGCAAGAGCCAGTTCCTGGTGAAGAACCCAATCAATCGCTACCTCATCAACTCTCCGATGCTTTCGGCGATGAAGAAGGACGCGGACGGCTCGCTGACGCTGTACCTCCAGAAGGACAGCCCCGGCGCCGACAAGGAAGCCAATTGGCTTCCGGCGCCGGATGACAAGATTTATCTCGTGATGCGCCTCTATTGGCCAAAGCCGACGCCGCCCTCGATCCTGCCGGCGGGCGCAGGGACATGGCAGCCGCCGGGAATCAAGCGGGTATCATGACGTAGAACGCATGCGCCGCGCCCGGCGCGGCGCACTGCCATCCGTATCCCTACGACCGACCGCCACAGCGGCGGCCATCGGCATCCTCAACGGATGCCGGGATGAAAAAGACGCGACCGCAGTGAGCAATGCGGTTGTGTGACCTTCTGAACGGACGAACTGCATCTTCATCGTTCTGACAAAGACGGGTATACGTCATGAAACTCCGCCAGAGTAAGCTTCCCGCAATTGCAGGCATCTTGGCCGCAACGCTCGCCGCCGATGCAGGGTCAGCTATCGCCCAGGCGCCGATACCGCCGTCGCTCAGCACGCCGGACAAGGCCGAAACGCGTCTCGGCCCGCTCGAATTCAATGACGGCGTGCCAAGCAAGGCCACGGCGGAGAAGCTCTACGACAACCTCGACTTCACCTACGCTTATCGTGCCTTCATGGACAACCTGCGGGGCGTCAGCATTCACGCGCTGCGCAAGGGCATGCACGACATCGGCGTGAAGGACAACGAGGTGCTCGTCTTCTCGCAGCTGATGGACGCCAAGTCGCTGTTCCTGACGGCCAACGCCGACACGATCTATGTCATGGGCTCGCTCGATCTGACAAAGGGCCCCGTGGTGATCGAGACGCCGCCCAAGTTTCTCGGCGCGGTGCAGGACGCCTGGTTCCGCTGGGTCGTCGACCTCGGAGTCCCTGGCCCCGATCGCGGAGAGGGCGGCAAGTACCTGATCGTGCCGCCGGACTACAAGGGTGAACTGCCGGAGGGCGGCTTCTTCATCTCGCGCGCACGCACAAACACCATCGTGTGGTTCGGCCGGTCGTTCCTGGAGAACCACGGTGATCCCAAGCCGGTGGTCGAAGGCATCCGGAAATCGACCAAGGTTTACGCCTACGAACCGGGCGGCGTCGGCACTCCGGTCGCCGAGTTCCTGGCGGGCAAGGCCCGGCTCGGTCGGGTCACGCCTCCGCCGCCGACCGTGTTCCACGAAGGCAGCGGCAAGGTGATGAACACCATTCCGCCGAACGACTGGACATTTTACGAAGTGCTCAACGAGATCGTGCAGCGGGAGCCGGCCACCTCGCTCGATCCGGAATTGATGGGACCGGTCGCCGCCATCGGCATTGTCAAAGGCAAGCCTTTCGCTCCCGACGCGCGCATGAAGAAGATCATGAGCGACGCGCTCGCGCTCGCCAACGCGACCTCCCGCACCCTGCTCATGAGTGCGCGCGATCCAAGCTGGTTCTACTATCCAAACTCGTCATGGCAGAACTATCTGTTCGAGACCGGCTACGAGTTCGAGACTCCCATTCCGTTGATCACGCCCGAGGGCGTCAAGCCCTTCCCGCCGACCGGCTATCGGACGATGGATGCGCGCGCGAACTTCTTCTACGGCGTGACCGGCATCACGCCCGGCATGGCGATGCGCCTGCCCGGCATCGGCTCGACCTATCTTTGGTCCATGCTGGATGCGAACAAGCAAAACCTCGACGGAGCCAAGACTTATACGGTGACACTGCCCAAGGGTATCCCGGAGGCGAACTTCTGGTCGTTCACCGTTTACGACAACATGACGCGGTCGATGCTGGACACGCCGCAGCGCTTCCCGCGCGCTGGCAGCCAAAGCTACCCGTCGCCGGCCGCAGAACCGAACGCCGACGGCTCGACAACTGTCTACTTCAGCCCGGCTCAGCCGGCCGGGGTGAAGCGCGGCAACTGGATCCAGACCATGCCCGGCAAGGGCTGGTTCACGGTCCTGCGCCTCTACAGCCCGCTCGAGCCGTTCTTCGCCAAGACCTGGCAGCCGAGCGAGATCGAGCTGGTGAAGTAGTCATTGCACCGGGAAATCGGTGGCACCTGTCCGCACCCCATACACTTCGAAATAGGAGATCATCATGTCCAGAATTCTTGCCGCCATGGCGGTATCGGTCGTCTGCGCAGCCTCGTCTGCGGCGACGGCCCAGGTTCCGCTCACCAGCTATGTCGATGCCAACGGCTTCATCGATGTTCAGGCCCTGACCTGCGCACAGCTGGCCGGAACCTTTCAGGAGGACGCCGATGCGCTCTCGGCCTGGTATAGCGGCTGGTATAACGGCCTCGCCAAGAAGCATTTCCTTGACCTGAAGAAGGGCAAGGTCGTCGAGCACGAGGTCATCGTGTACTGCAAGGCCAATCCCGGCAAGAAGATCATCGAGGCGCTTGCCGTCGTGTTCAAGGATGAGCGCGCCAAGCTGGGAATCGAGATGAAATAGGCGCCTGTTGGCGGGCGATCGGATCAGCAACGGGCGGGCGMTTGAATGGAGCGTCCCCCCTTGATGACATTGGCACATCTCCAGGCCCTCAATCGACAGGGAACGACATGAACACGCCTATCCTGGCTGGGATCGCAATATCGATTGGACTGATCCTGGCAGGCTGCCAGTCGTCGCAATCGCGGCAGGCACAGCTTGCCGCAATCTGTGCCGATCCCGCCAATCGGCAGCCCAAGACCTTCTACTGGTCGGAATGCCAGACACTGTATCCGTCGTCGGACCAGGCATTGCAGAAGGATTATCTGCTCGGCTCCGCCGTCGGCAACTAGATCATCGGACCGGATATCGTATCCAGTCCGATGATCTAACCCTTTGTCTTTGCATCGGCTTTGCCCCGAAAACCGCAATCCACTTTTCGAGCCGATGCTTTAAGTCCCGAACTCCTCCCTTCGCCGGTCAGACCTCCGACGCGCGCGGCGAATGCCGCTGCGTGCCGGCGTCAACACGCCGCCTAAGTCGAACCTATCTCTGGAGAATGTCATGACATCGCGCGTCGTCGCTGCGCTTGCAGTCTCGCTCGGGCTGGCCCTGGCCGGGTGCCAGTCCACGCCCCAGGCCGTGCAGCAGAAGGAATATCTGCTCTCGGCCGCCGGCTTCGTTCCACAGCCCGCAAACACCCCGCAGCGCCTTGCGGCCATGAAAAAGCTGCCCCCCAACAAGTTCGTTCAACAGGCGAAGAACGCTGAGATCGTCTACGTCTACGCCGATCCCATCGTCTGCCAGTGCGTCTACTTCGGCAGCCAGGCGGCTTACGCCCAATTTCGCCAGATGGTCTTCGCGCAGAAATTGGCCAACGAGCAACAGATGACAGCGGTGATGAACCAGGACGCCTTCGATTTCGGGCCCTGGGGTGGGCCAGGACCATTCATGTACTGAAAGCGCTGTCGAATCTGAACTGAATAGACCCGAACTCCACGAAAGCTGATCGCCCGCACCCATTTGCGGGCCGGTGCATGCAATCGATCCGATATTCACGAAGGGCGCGTTGACGATGTCTACCTCATCTACAGTATTCGGTGCCGGACTTGCTTTCGCACTGTTCTCGTTCGCCGCGCAGGCTGCCGACCTGCCGTCGCGGCGGATCGAGCCTGCCATTCCCATGCCGCCTGCCTTCACATGGACCGGTTTCTATGTCGGTGCCCAGGCCGGCTGGGCGCAGACCAGAACCGAACTGACGCCGGGCGCCGTGATCGCCGGTCGGGCCGCCGTTGCTTCATTGCCGAGCCTGAACAGGGACGGCGCTACGGTCGGTCTGCTGGCGGGCTACAACTACCAGATCGGCCAACTTGTCCTCGGTGGCGAGATCGACGGCGCAGCCCTCATCACCGGCAAGCAGCGCTTCACCGCGCTGACCGGCGATTTCATCACCGCCCATACCAACTGGGCCGGCTCGGCCAGGCTACGCGTCGGTTATGCCTTCGACCGGTTCATGATCTACGCAACCGGCGGCCTCGCCTTGGCCGACGCCCAGTCGACGGTGACGGGCACGGGTTACTCCTATGGCGCAGGCGACAGCACCCGTCTTGGCTGGACGCTCGGCGCCGGCGCCGAATACGCCATCACGAACAACTGGATCGCTGGCCTGGAGTATCGGTACTCACAATTCCAGGAGGATACCTACACCTATCCGGTTAGCGTCGGCGGGCTCGGGATCGTCGGTTTCAAGCAGCAATTGAGCACCAACCAGGTTGTCGGGCGGCTGCTCTACAAGTTCTGACTCTCTCGACGACTTCCTCCGGGGCAGGCTGCGTGCCGGCCGTCGGAGATCCGTCCTCCCTCCAGTTCCGAAACGGGGCTACGACATGAAATATGCCATTTTCGGCTTGGGCGCCCTGGCTCTGGCCGCCGCCCTCGCCCCGACAGAGGCCAGCGCCGTGGTTTGCGCACGCGGGGTCGTCCGGGCTGGTTGTGCCGGGCCCAATGGTGCGGTCGCGGTGCGACGCCCGGTTGCCCCGCGCGCCGTGGTCGTCACGCCGGCGCGCCGCGGCTGTACGATCATCAACGGCCGGCGCGTGTGTCGCTGATAGCGCGCTGCTGCATGGGCGAACGGCGCTCGCGCTAGCGGGCGATCCGGCTTCGACCGCGCCCTGCCTCACGGCGCCAGGCCATGCCAAGCCTGGAGCCTGAAGGACCACGGTGAGCCTCCGGTCGTCCGACGATCAGATCGTGGGTGCCATCACAGTTTCGGGGGAAGTCCAGCACGTTCGAAGACCGGCACCGACTCCGTCCTGCCGGCCAGCGAGCCCCCCGTCGGCACATCTTCGGCTGCTTGCCGGACGGCCTCTTCGGATTCCGTCAAGCCGTCCGGCGTGTCGTTGGCATCGCTGCCTTCGTCATGGATATTGGTGCGGTCGCTGACGCGACGGCCCGTGGTAGCCGGGTCCGCCTCGATCGGACTTTCGGTCGGAGCGAGCGTTGCGCGCTCGTCCTCGAGCAGCGCAGGGTTTTCGCGGGGCTTTTGCATGGTTTCCTCCTGTCGGGGAGGAAGCCGCCGGGGCGGGATTTGTTCCGGAATGGGCTCGGCGCGTGGAGCGCAAGCATCGCAATTGCCGATCGCGGAGCCGCCGGAGTCGGTGCTCGGGCATCGTGGCCAACGAAGCCGCCGACCGCCCTCGCCGCAACCTAGGCGGGAGTATTCCGCCGGAAAATACGGCGCGGTGACGCCATTCGGGGGTAGCGAACGGCCCCTCGACACTTAGTGTGGGGCGGGGTGCACCGTCCAACAAGCCGGAGCCTTGCAATGACCATCACCATCACCGCCTTTGAACGCTCCCCCGATCGCGGCAGAGGGCTGGCGCGTGACATGCGCGTTCGCTGGGCGCTCGAAGAAGTGGACCAGCGCTACGACGTTCGCCTGCTTTCCTTGCCCGCGATGAAGGAGCCCGCGCATCGTGCGCTTCATCCCTTCGGGCAGATCCCGACCTATCAAGACGGCGATCTCGTCCTGTTCGAGTCGGGAGCGATCGTTCTCCATATCGCGGAGAGTCACCCGGGCCTGCTGCCCGCCGATGCGAACGCCCGTGCGGGCGCGATCGCATGGATGTTCGCCGCGCTCGCCACGGTCGAGCCACCGATCGTCGAGCGCAGCATGGCGGTGCTCCTGGAACGCGACAAGCCCTGGTACGAGGCGCGCCTGCCTGGCCTCGAGGATCGGGTCCGTGTCCGGCTCGGCGAGCTTTCGCAGCGGCTTGGCGAGGCCGATTGGCTCGATGATGGGTTCAGCGCCGGCGACCTGATGATGGTGACGGTGCTGCGCCGGTTGCACGGCTCGGGCCTCCTCGAGGAATGTCCAAACCTCTCCGCCTATGTCGCCCGCGGCGAAGCCCGGCCCGCCTATCAGCGCGCCTTCGCGGATCAGCTGGCGGTCTTCACCGCCACCCAGCCGCCCGGCTGATCAAGACCCCGCGGCCGGTCGGTTCCCGCATTGGCCGCTCCGGGCGGGACATTGGTGGGCCGGCTTCGGCCCCGCCGAAGATGTTGCGCTGCGACGCCATGGGGATGACGCAGATGCTGCGCATCATCCGCCGTGGCGCGTTGCCCGGGATTACGGCTGGGCGCGCGTCGATGCTGCAATCAGACAGGAGACGACCATGAAGATCGTGACCAGCCTGAGCTTCCAGGGCCAGTGCCGCGAGGCGTTCGCATTCTATGCCAAGGTCCTGGGCGGAAAGATCACCGCCGCCATATCCTATGGCGACGCGCCTCCGGGCATGCCGATCGCGGACGAGAAGTTCAAGACCTGGTTGATGCATTGCTGGCTCGAGGTCGGCGACCAAGCCTTGATGGGCGCCGACATGGACGTCAAATGGGCTCCCAATATCGACAAGCCCAAGAACGGCTTCGACGTCACCCTGCACAGCGACGACAAGGCCAAGGCAAAGGGCTGGTTCGAGCAATTGTCGGAAGGCGGCAAGGCCGTCATGCCGTTCAGCGAGACCTTTTGGTCGCCCGGCTTCGGCTCGCTCGTCGACAAGTTCGGGGTGCCCTGGATGATCAACACCATTCCCTCGGCCGGCTGGAAGCCGCCGCAGGGCTGATCCTCCGGACGAAGCGACAGCAGGACAAGAGCGGAGACTTGGTGCCGGCCCGCGTCCGGGGACTTCCCCTGGTGCGGCCGGTGGTCATTTCATCTCTCTGACCCACTCCTCCAACACCCGTCTGATCGCCTGTTCCGCCGGCGCGTCACGCGTGAAGGCCCACCATGTATGCGCGCCTTGCCAGAGGCTCGCCATCTGCCACCCGAGGCGTTCGCCCCGCGTCCGGTCGCTCGAGAGGCGGCGGCCGAGGATTTCGGCGAGGCGACGGCCCCAGGCCGCGCCGCGGGTGCGCAGCGCGGGATTGCGGATGTCTTCCCTCAGCAGCAGCAGGCCGTTGGTGGCGTCGCGTTCCGCGGTTTCGGACGGCATCAGCCGGATCAGAAGCTCGATCGCGCCCTCAGGCGTCGGTGACTCTTCCGCGTCCGCTGCCTCGGTCTCCGCGTCGAGCCGATCCCAGGCGTGCAGGAGAATAGCCTGAACCAGGGCCTCGCGATTGCCATAGCGCTGCACCAGCGTCGCCGGTGAGAGGCCGCAGGCCTTCGCGGCGCGGGCGAAGGTGAGACCGTCGGGGCCCATCTCCAGCATCGTCCCGAGAAGTGTCTCGAGAACCTGCTCGTCAGGGATCGTTTTGCGTCTTGCCATGGATATATATAAACGTACGTTCATTTATTATTCAACGGAGAAGCCGCCATGGCCAGGATTCTGGGATATATCGCCGCCAGCCTCGATGGGCGGATCGCCGCCGAGGACGACAATCTCGACTGGCTGTTCAAATACGACGACATGAACCTCGGGGAGCACGACTACCGCAGCTTCCTCAAGCGCATGCGCACCGTGGTGATGGGGCGGAGCACCTATGATTTCGTAGCGGGAGACGCTTCCGCCTGGGCCTATGGGGACAAGCGCGTCATCGTCGTCACATCGCGGACGATCGACGATCCGAAGGGTCCGCTGGAGGTCCGCAGCGACGTCGATGCGCTGATCCACGAACTTCGCGGGCTGGACGACGGCGACGTCTGGATGCTGGGCGGCGGGCAGCTGCAGATGGCCTTCCTCGAGCGCGGCGCACTCGACGAGATCGAGATCTATGTCATCCCGGAAATGCTCGGTGGCGGCCGGCCGCTCTTTCCACTCACCGGCTTTCGGGCGAGCCCGACGCTCATCAGCGCGCAGGCGGTCGACAAGGGATGCGTGCGGCTGCACTACCGGTTCTAGACGCATCGCCGAGGCCAGATCGCAAGTTCCGATGCCCCTGCGGTCGGCCGGGAACCAGACGCTCTGGCAAGGGAGTCCGACGGCAGTCACAGCTGACACCGCTCCTTCTACATCGCCTTTCCGCAAAGGCGTTTTGCGCTGAATTGGCATGAGCGCGATCGTCCAACACGATGCAAATAGTGATGGAATCCTCGATGGCCATCTGATCGCGCTCTACAGAATAGGCCCCGGACAGAAGTCGGAGAGACCTGTCTAACCGCGTTCTGCGCGGGCTCGCGAAGTGCGCCGACACAGGCCGCAGCCTCGATCGAGACCCGCTATCATTCAAACGCATGATGAAGCGGTTCTAGTGGCATCCGATAAATGCCCCTAACCTTAGGCGGGGCTGGCCATGGTTTCGGAGTCATTTCAAGCACCGGCGTCAGGTCGAGAAAGCCGGAGTGATGCAAAGCGCGCCGGTGTTTCCATCGGGCAAAACGTCTCTGACTACACTTCGAATCGCGATTTTCTTCCTCTTCGTCAAGACGAACGCATGGGGAAGAACCCTGCCGGCGCGCCCGCGGTCGCCCCCCTGGGCAGCGTCACCGGGACGGATAACCCTCCCATCCTGTTCCTGCTCCCGGGGTCGGTCGGTTACGGCCCGAGCCTGGCGGCCTTCGCCGCGGCCATGGGCAAGGTCACCCGGGTGGTCCCGATCAAATACCCCGGTCTGCGGATGATATTGAGCGGACAGAACACGCTCGCCGCCATGGCGGCCGACGCGATCCAGCAGATCGGCCGGGCCCAGCCCTCGGGCGATGTTCGCCTTCTCGGCCATTCGCTTGGTGGCGCCGTTGCTTACGAGGTCGCGCAGCGGCTGCTCAGCGCCGGACGGTCGGTCAGGTTCCTGGGATTGCTGGACACGAGCCTCGAGGGCGAACGAAGCAAGTATCGGGAGATCATCACCCGCACGTTCCATCGAATACGGACCAATCGCGTGGCGGCCTCCCGGATGGCCTGCCGCGCCCTTGCGAAGGGGACGGCCGCGATGGGCCACGAAGCGCGCCTGGCGGGGATGCTCGACCGCTATACCAAGGAGCAGTTCAATGCGACCTGCTTCAGAATCCAGCTGGAGCTGCAGGAGGTCTTGCGGGCCCGCGCCTTCTTCGCGTGGCTGGCCGAGCCGAAGCAGCAGCTGCCCCTGGCAGGCACGCTGTTCCGCTGCAAGCGGGAGGGAATGACGAGGGAGCTCGGCTGGGACAGCGCCCTGGCGGGCGTGGAGGTCATCCCGATCGCAGGCGGCCATCTCGACCTCGTCATGGAGCCCCATCTCTCGGCGAACCGCCCCCTGATCGAGCAGGCCGTGGCGCTGAGCTATTCGCCAGCCGCGTCCCACCTGCACGAGCGGAGATTGCCGACGTGACCGCGCCAGCACGACCTCTGGCCGCCGCCGAAGGCCGACCGTCTCGGGCGGGGTCGCAACTCCTTCCCCAGCGCTTTGGATCACGCCGTCCGATCGCGGCGCATCCGCCCAAACAGCAGGTTCTGAATTGAGCACGAGGCCAATGATGATCATCGAGAAGACAAGCGATATTTACACGGGGGCCATTCGCGCATTCCTGGCGGCAAATTTCTTCCTGGACGATGCAGATGATCTGGAGGCCAGCGCCTCGCTCCTCGAGCATGGCATCATGGATTCGACCGGGGTGCTCGAGGTTGTCGGCTTCATCGAGCACACATTCGGGATTACCGTCGAGGATAGCGAAATCCTGCCCAGGAACCTCGATTCCATCCAGGCGATCGCACATTTCGTCACCCGCAAGAAGAACGGGCAGTCGGCACTGGAGCTTTGAGCCGGAGCTCGGGCCGCCGCACGGCAGGGCCAGAGCGAGCGACCTCGTGCGGCCAGTCGGCATGCTCCCCCCGGCGAACTGGCCCATCCATGCGAAGCCGAGCAAGATGCTGGGGGCGATCGCCAGCCCCCCTGCGAGGCGCGCCAGCATTCAAAGCGATCTTGCAGGTCCCGCGCAATGTCGGGCGGAGCCGATGAGGCCGGGCGGGCAAGGCACGGATCGGGCTCTTCAGGGCCCGATCCGTGCATTGCCCGCCCGCGCGGCCTCCACGACCTCGCGGATCGCATCGATCACGAGTTGCGGAGAATAGGCATAGATGTTGTGGCCGCTATTCGTGTTCGCGACGAGCCTGGCGTTGAGTGACGTTGCGAGCAAGGTCTGCGATGCCCTCCAGTCCGCGAAGGAGACGCCGCCGACCGGGTCGCGCTCCGGTGGGGAGGATGGCGGTTGCCATGGCTTGTCGCCGGCAAGCACGACGGCCGTCAGTTCCCGCAGTCGAGGGGCAGCCTCGATCTTGGCGAAGGCATCGAGGAGCATGATCGCTTCGGGAGCCGCCGGCGCGGACTGCCTGTTGAGCGCGTCCCATTTCGCCACATGCTTCGGGCTTGCCACCTCGCGCATCAGGGGTGTCGCAGCGTCGACCATGACGAGCCCGCTCACCTCATCGGGCCAAGTCCGTGCAAAAAGCGTGGCGATCAGACCTCCGTAGGAATGGGGCACGAGCACGTAAGGGCGCGGTTCGCCCGCTGCCGTCAGCAGCCGATGGAGATCGTCAGCCGCCTGGTCGGCCGGATGCGGCTGGGCGACTGGCGTGGACTGATCCGGTCCGTCGAGCCTCACCCCTGGCCGGTCATAGGCGCAGACGCGGGTGAAGCGGGACACCATCGGAAAGACCGCCGACCCGCCCCTGCGAAGATTGCCCTTCCCCCAGGCCACGGCGTCATAATCGGCCTGGTGGGCCGGGTCGGCGGGATCGAGTGTCTCGCTCCAGTCGGCAGCGCCATTCCCCTTGCCCGAGATCAGCACGACCGTCGGCGATCCGGCGCCAGTGCATTCGAGATAGATCTTGCGGCCAGCGCCGATCGCAACCGAGCCGGAGAAATCTTCGGCAACCGACGCGTCGGCCGCGATGAGGATGAGCGCCGCGGCCAGAGAAAGGCACGAGCGAGATCGTGCTGCAGTGGGCATGACGATCTCCGGTCACTTCAATAGCCCTGCTGGATCGCGACGACGACGGCCGCCACATCGGCCCGGGCGGCGGAATAGTCCTGCAGCGATGGGAAGGGGATGTTGTTGACCATCAGGCTATAGACAAGCCGGCGCCCGCTCCTGGCGTCGATATATCCGGTCTGGGTGGTGGCAAGCGCGACAAGTTGCCCGGCAGCACTTCCGGCGACCATGTCGCCATCCTTGATCCGGACATGCGCGGCCGCCGGCGACCCCGCGCCGTTCAGTGCCTGCGAGCCGTCGACCCCGAGCACGGCCATGCCATCATGAAAAGCGCTGCCCCAGGGCGTGGTCGTGATGTCCCTGAGGAAGGTCGCGAGATCCGACGGCGTCGTCCGGCTGTTATGGCTGCTTCCGGCACCGTCGAAGACATAGGTTCCGGTTGACGACACGCCATGCCGGGCGAGCAGCTTCAGCACCTCGGCCAGCCCATCGCC
Source organism: Allobosea sp. P4_E12 (assembly GCF_056401655.1). Classification (NCBI taxonomy): domain Bacteria; kingdom Pseudomonadati; phylum Pseudomonadota; class Alphaproteobacteria; order Hyphomicrobiales; family Alloboseaceae; genus Allobosea; species Allobosea sp. P4_E12. Next base: position 171,200 of record NZ_JBFUIY010000003.1, read on the forward strand.
GCAATCGGGACTTCCGGCCTTCACCGCGGCAAGACAGACCATGAGGTCGGCGCCGCGGTTGTAGCTCACCTTCAGGATCACCTTGACGAACTCGGACAGCGGCGGCGAGACATATTCCGCCACCCGGTTGGCTTCGCGATAGCCGCCCGCGTCGGGCAGCGGCCTGGCGGGGCCGAGCGCAGGCGCGGCGACCTTGACCCCCGCCCGCATGAGCGCCTCGATGAAGACCGTGCGCGCGAAAGCGGCAGGATCGGCGATCTGGGACACCGTCAGGATCGGTGGTCCGTCCGAAGCGATCTTTCCGCTGACCCGAACCACCCCGGCGCCCCGTGTCGTCACCTCAAGCGGCCCGGCCGTGCCGGCAACCGTGGTGACGTCGTTCTCGACGGTGATGGCAGCGCTCTTGGGACGCCAGTCGAGCTTAGGTTTCTCGCCGGGCTTCGTCGGCGTCACCATGATGTCGATGACGTTCTCGTTGACCCAGATCGGAGCGATCGGCCCGGACGAGAACCCCCGATAGGTCTCGAAGAGACGATCGTCGATCATCACATCGCCGGTGATTTCGCGGATACCCGCAGCCTTGACCTGCGCGGCCAGGGCATCGAGCGCCGCGAGCGGATCGCTGTTCCCGACATAGGCGCCGCCCGGGAAGCCGGTAGAGGTGGTGTTGTGGTCGACCTCCGGCAGGCTGTTGAAGCCAAGCTTGTCGTTGGGCTGCTCGCGGAGCCCGAAACTGAAATCACCGGACGCGACGAGGACGAGATCTCCGTCGAGCACGTCGCCCTTGAGGTTGCCGAGCCTGTAGACCGGTGTCCGGAAACGGTAGTCGGCGCCATAGCGGTCAAGGGCGGTCGCAACGCTGTAGGTCTTCATGACCGAGGCTGGCAGCAGCGACTTATTCCCAGCCTGATCGATCAACGTCTTGCCGGTAGCGAGATCGGCGAGGTGGATGCCCCAGCTCATATGGGCAAAGATCGGCTTGGCTCGGAGGCGCTCTATGGCCTGGGCAACAGAGGCAGGAACCTCTCCGGCCCCCCCCGCGGCGGGATCAGCGGTCGCTCCGCCCCCCGCCGACAGCACCGCCAGGAGCGCGATCGCGACATGTCTGATCACGGTCATTGCCTGTCCCTGCCTCGCCAGCCGCGCTGTTGCTTCATCATCCGCTTCGGCACCACTTTCTGGCGGCGCCAGTCGTCCATCCCGCCGTCCCGCCGCATCCGATCGACATGCACCGGAACGACTGCAATCCTAGATCGCCGTGCGTCCGTTCGGACGCAGGAGCGGCGATCTAGCTCTTTGTTTAAGCATCGGATTTTCCGAAAACCGGATTCCACTTTCCGGTCCGATGCTCTAGCGCTTGGGGCAGCTCAGGGTTCGCCGTGGCTACAGCACCGCTTTCGGCGTCTGGATCAGTCGCGCCCATGCCTTCGCATGGGCCGCCGCAATAGCTTCGGCTCTTGAGAACAATGGGCATCTAGGGGGAAATCGCGGTCGATCGCCATGACCTCGCATCCCAATCTGATGACTGTCCGTCTACGACCGCCGGCTGCGCCGGCGAGCCCGTCCGCGATGCAACGCCGGATCGTCGTCTCGAACAACGCGCTCTGTCGGCCGATGAGCAGCGTCCGGATCATCAGCTCCCGATCGATCGAAGGCCGCCCCGTCTCGCTGTAGAACGGACGCAGAAGCGTGCGGAGATTGCCCTGGCGCCCCCGAAATCATGCGTCGGATCACATCAGCGGCGCGTGCTTTTTCGCCGCCAGCCATTCAGCAGTGCTGCGCAGGCCATCAAGCCAGGCGCGTCTGGGTCTCCAAGGCGTTTCCCGGGTGATCAGCGAGATATCGAGGATGTTGACGGGCACGTCCGCGGCTCGGCCGGCGCGATAGATCCTGGACCGGCCGGCAGTGCCGGTGATGGCCTCGATATCGCTCGCCACCTGATTGATGCTGAGCCCTGCCCCCGATCCAACATTCATGACGCGGTGAGGCCCGTCATAGGTCGCGGCCCAGAGAAAGGCCGAGACGACGTCGTCGATATGAATGAAATCGCGCACGATCTCGCCCGTGCCCCAGATTTCGAGCGGCTTGCCGGCGAGCGCGTGACTGAGCATCGCGGCGACGACGCCTTGGCGCTTCAGAGCCGATTGCAACGGGCCATAGGCGTTGGCGATGCGCAAGGCGAGATATTCGAGCCCGTAAAGGTGGTGATACAGGGCGAGGTATTTCTCGATCGCAAGCTTGCCGACACCATAGGCCGATATCGGATGGGTCGGCGCGGTTTCCGCGATCGGATGCCTGTCGGCCGGGCCATAGACGGTACCGCCAGACGAGGCGAAGACGACCCTTCTGACGGCGGCATCGTTGCAGATATCCAGGAAGCGCAACGTGCCCAGCACATTCGTCTCGAGATCGGAAACAGGCTTTTGCCCGGGGCTCCCCGGCACCGAACTGCTCAGGAGATGGAACACGATCTCCTGCCCCCGCGCGGCTTCGGTGATCGCCGCTTGATCCTCGAAATATCCGCTGCTCCAATGGACCCGCTCGTCCAGCGCCCGCCGATCGACCGGCGCGCGCCCGAAGGCCCGGACGACCGCGCCTTGACGGGCCAGAGCGTTGGCCAGGTTGATACCGAGAAATCCGCCGCCACCCATGATCAGGCAACGGGTGCCATCGAGCCTCGGAATATCAACAGTGGCAATTGGCATGTCTACTCGTTGGGTCAGGATAGAAAAAACGTAATCAATCAAGCAAATCGAAATCGATGCGGTTTTATTTCGAATTTACGAATGAATTTATCCGATATAAATAAGCAACAATCCCATGCCATGGCGCCATAAAACCTCATTTGTCGGGATTATCGAACGGAACAATCTAATATCCATGACAAATCTCAGGATTAATATGGCATGAATATGAGCAACGTGCCGGGTGAACCATGGCTCTTCCCGCCTGCAGGCGACCGGTTGCACGATCCGTCCAGCGATGGGGCCGATGTCAAAGTCGCCGTCATTGTCCCAGCTTATGGCCAACCCTCGCTGACAGCCGAGGCGCTGAATACGGCGTTGGCACAGGTCACTGATTTCAATTTCGCCATTGTCATTGTGAATGACGGATGTCCTCACCCTGAAACGGACGAGGTCTGCCAGACATTTGCTGCGACCTACCCGGGGCGGATCTTCTATTTGCACAAGCGCAATGGAGGTTTGAGCGCCGCACGCAACACTGGAATTGACTTCGCTCTGGCGGCCTTCCCGGATCCGGAGGCCGTCTACCTGCTCGACTGCGACAACCGCATCGGCCCCCATCTCCTGCAACGGCTTCTGGCCGCCTTGCGCAATGCCGATGCGAGCATCGGCTGGGCCTATCCGGATGTCGACAAGTTCGGCTTCGCCGAATTCGCCGATACCTCGGGACCCTATTCGCCGCTGGAGCATCTGTTCCGCAATTTCTGCGAGGCAGGCAGCATGGTCTCACGGCGCATGCTTGACGCCCCGATCCGTTTTGACACCGAGATGCGCCAGGGCGTCGAGGATTGGGAATTCTGGCTGCATGGCCTCGAGCGCGGCTTTCGCGGGGTCCACGTGGCCGATGCGGGTTTTGCTTACCGCCGCCGGGGAGAAAGCATGCTGGTGGCCGCAGAACGGGATTTCACCCCGATCCTCCGCTATATCCGCAACCGCCATCCGCTCCTGTTCGGTATTCGCAACGTCCTGGCATTTGAGACCGAGGCTCGGTCGCGTTATGCGATCTATCACCCCGATACAGGGCTGGTTCGGTGCTTCACCGGTGAAAACGACGTCACCACCCTGACGGTCAGTGACTATGTCATCCGTCTGCTGCGCGCCCGGCTGCGCCCTGCTTACGGTCACTGCCCCGGGCAGCTTGTCGTCATGAACAGCTCATTATGCGAAACGCTTGCCGCGCAATCGCTGCTGGCTGGCGTCTTGTGGACGCTCGAGCGCGGGCTTGCCCGATCGACCGTCGTTACGTGCTCAATGCGGGATCGATTGCACGATGATCGTCTTCTGGCCTGGAGCGAGGGGACGATTGTCCAGGAGCAGACGGACAGGTTCCGGCTGACATCTGATCGGACGCATATCCTGGCCGTCGAGGCATCCTTTCTCGTCGAGCACGCATCGCTGCGCGCGCTCGATCTGCATGCCCTGCCCCGACAGCCGGGCAAGCGTCAGCATGCTATCGAACTCGATCTGGCCGTGAGGGAAGCGCCGGCCGATCTCGCGCCAATCGATGAGGCCTTTACGCGGCTGTGCCGGGATATCGCCACTGCCGGAGACGGGGCCAACCCTGCCGATTGGAAGTCGGCGATGCCGAACACGTACCGGCTCCAGGCGGCGCTGCCGCGCGATCTGTACCCGGAACTCTTCAATCTCTCGTCGGCCTTCCCCGGCGGATCGTCCGATGCCAGGCCCCTTGCTGCCCTGGTGCTCGCCTCGGGGCAGCCCGAGAGCGTTGCGACCGCCGAAAGGCTGGCACTGACGCTCATCGAAGCGGGGTGGGAGGTTCATCTCGTGGGGATCGCGAGGGAATTCGCCCTCGCTCCCGGCCGCGCAAAATGCTTTTCGCAGATCATTGCATTGCCCCTGCCGGAGCTGCTGTCCCGCGCATGGACACGGAGCTATCAGGGGACGCCGATGCCCTGCTTCGAGCATCTGGATACCGATGACGCCATTTCCACATTGGCCGGCTATCACCGCGCCGTATCGGTGGATGGCGGGGTTTCACACACATTGATGGGCGCGTTGCGTCGACTGAAGGTGGAGACATGGGCGCTGCTCGGATACGCTGAAGGGGATCAAGCAACGAGCCAGGCCGTGAATGCATGCTCAGCGTTCGAGCAGGCTTACACGCATATTGTCGTGGGCAATGCGGAACTCCTGCGCCTGTGCCGGGCTTTCGGCATGCCAAGCACGAAGATGCGTTATTGGCCCGATCGAAGCACTGATCTGGAAGACTTCGGCATCAAACCGCTGTTCGAACCCGCAACGGCACCGAAATCCAGGCAGGCTGTATGATGGCACTTCAAACGACAAAAAACCTGCTGCGGCGCCTCTACTCCGCCGATCCCAAGGTCATCGTGCTGAGCGGCCCGGGAACATCGCCTGCGCGCGCCAGGCCGGCATCGGCTCTTCACTGGTATGGCTGCAAGCTGGTCGCGTGCGACCACTATGTCCTGACCGACTATGGACAGGCGGAAGACGCGTTGCCGTCAGCGCTGTGCAGTCTGGAGATCCCGCCCACGAATGTATGGGCCTTGTGGGCTCCCGATCCGATCGAAGAACGCTCTCTGCGTGCCTTGCAGGCGTGGTGGACCAAGACCGGGGGGTCAGAGACGCCTGTACCCTGCATTGTGGGGAACAGAGCAGAGCTCGATGCAGCCATACTCGAGCGCTCGCTGCGTGAGACAAGCCGATTGCAGCATAGCAACCAGCTACTGATGCGTGACCTGGCGGCCTTGCGGGAGAGCTGGACCCATCACGTTCGCATTCCCCCGGAACTCGAGGAATTGGTCGCCACCCTGCGAATGGGGCGTCCGCAGCTCATCTTCAACAGCCCCCTTCCCCGTTCGGATGTCGAAATTCCCGCCTCTCCCGAAGAGCCCGACGTCAGCGACACCGGGCCATGCCTCTCGCAGCGGCTACCCAGCTCCGCGAGGGGATGGCTCGGCATCGATCTGCATATCGCCGATCCCGGGCGGGGCGCCGGGCATCTGTGCGCGCAGATCGAGGCCTCCGATGCGGGGACGCTTCTGGCGCAGTGGCGCGTTCCCTTCGATGTGCTCTGCAGGGGCTGGCTTCCTCTGCGCCTGCCCAGCGCATCGACTTGCACGTCGCGTTCCCTGACACTCAAGCTCTGGGCCCGTGGCGGCGAGGTGGCGCCTCGTCTTTCGACCTGTTCGGCCGGTGTCATGCACGAATACCGGCTTGCCCCGCAAAGCCTGGCGCAGCCGGACGAGCGAAATGCTGCGACCATGCTGGCGATGAAATTATGGGGCGGACTGCCGGGAATCCGGTCTCTTTCATCCGAAGATGATGGCGAATTCCGACATGAAGCAGGAGCGATGATCCCGGTCCCCGACTCCGTCGTCGGCAAGGCGCATCTTACCAGGGAACAATCTGCTGCTTACCCGGTGTTTGGCTATATCGAGCAGGGAAAGGTCCTCCTGCGTCCCCTGAAGACAACGTCATCTGCGGCTGTCATCAACTTGCCTGCCACGCCGGGCCTGATCGAGATTTCATGCGAGGTCATGATCGACGACAAGCGCTGCCAGACACGCCGCCTCGGAGCCCGCCTGGTCGTCACTCCGCACGAGATCGGCCCAGACGATGCAGAAAGCGGCCAGAATGTCCTCGCGGCAACCGAATGGACGGAACTGAACGGGCCGCTTGCACCGTCGCGACTGGTTGCGCGGCTGCCCCTTGCACAGAACAGGCCGGTTGACGTTCATCTGTTCACGCGCTTGCCCGAACCGGGTCCAATCCCACCGCATGGCCGGGTGGTGTTTGGTCGGTTCGAAGCAGAGATTCATACCGCATCAGCCTGGGGCATGGCCGCTGTGCTGCCTGTCGCAGATGGTCGAACGGCCCTGCTATGAGGCGGCAAAGCTCCTCCGGGCTCCCGGTGCGAGCCCCCTGCACATCGCTTCGAGACAGCGCGATGATGCGACACAGCCACGTTCCCGGACGCGATCCGGAGGCGGGCAACTCACGCCGTCGCGTCCGCGCCCACCGGCATCAGCACGCCGCCTGACACGAACCGACACAGCCGGGCGAAGCGAACGCGGGACCGTGGCCGGCGCGGAGAACCTCCGCGCCGGGTCGAGCTCGATCCAGTCGCTGGTGCCATAGGCGAACAAGGCAGGCCTCATCGCAGCAACGGCCCCGCGGCCGGTTGGAAGCCGCCCAGAGCTGAGCCTTGCACCGGCGCGACAGCCGCGGATGCAACGATGCCGGCTGAAATCTCCAACTCGCGTGGTCGCCGCCGCCACGGCACGCCCTCCCCCTCGCCTTTCCCGCGATCGCCGTTCCACAGGCGGCTGCAAGGCCCGGCGTTGACGTCCGGCTCTGGTCATCGTATTGGTCTGACCAGAACAAAAAACAAGTGATCTTGGGATGGACGCTCAGGCTGCAGGAGACCCGAAAGGGTTCGAGAAGGTTTTTGCGTTTTTGCGCGAACAGCTTCTCGACGGCACACTCAAGCCCGGCGACAGGTTGATCGCCGAGCGCGAACTCGCCGTGCAACTCGGCGTCAGCCGGCCGATCGTGCGCGAGGCGCTGCGAGCCCTGCATATGCTGGGCATCGTCGAGATCCGCGATCGCATCGGCACGATCGTCAAGCGCCCCGACATCTCGATGCTGAAGGATTTCTTCGCGCTGGCGCTCGCTCAGCAGGCCGACCTGATCGACGACGTCATGGAGGCGCGCATCGCGATCGAGTGCCAGGCGATCCGCCTGGCCTGCGAGCGCGCGATGATCGCCGATTTCGAACGCCTGCAGCGCGCGCTCGTCCGCATCGTTGCGACGATCGACGAGGCCGRGGCCGGGAGCCTGGCCGATTACGATTTCCACCGGGCGATCGTGCTGGCCTCGCGCTCGCAGACGCTCGCCGTCCTGCACGATTCGATGTCGACCTTGCTCGCCCGCTCGCATCGCAGCCGGCGCGAGCTGGTGCAGATGTTCGGCTCGATGAAGACCTATCTGATCGACGACCATAAGAGGGTCTTCGACGCCATCGTCGCGCGCGATCCCGATCGCGCCGAAGTCACCTTGCGACGGCATTTCGCCATCGGCGACGAATACCGGCGCCGCGCGGCGCTTGGCGACGGGGACAGCAGCGAACCGGCCACCGGCTAGAGCCTTTCAGAAGAAGAGAAGCGCTATGGGACGAAACGACAAGGGGCGCGTCGGCTTCATCGGCCTCGGCACGATGGGGCGGGAGATGGCGTGCAATCTCCTGAAGGCCGGGCACAGCGTCACGGCCTTCGACATCGTCGGCAGCGCCGTCGAAGAGCTCGCCTCCGCCGGCGCGATCGCGGCGACAAGCCCGGCGCAGGCCGCCGTAAACGCGGATATCGCCATCACGATGCTGCCCGACACGCCGCAGGTCGAGGAGGTCGTCTACGGCGCGCAAGGACTGCTCGCCTCGCCGCCCGCCGGCCGCCTCGTCGTCGACATGAGCACGATCTCGCCGGTCGCCGTGCGGCGCATCCATGCCGACCTCAAGGCGACGGGCACCGATTTCATCGATGCGCCGGTATCGGGCGGGCCGATCGGCGCCAAGAACGCGGCCCTCTCGATCATGGCGGGCGGCGAGGCCGAGGCCTTTGCCCGTGCCGAGCCCTATTTCAGGGCCATGGGCACGACGATCACCCATGTCGGCGCGCCGGGAGCCGGCCAGGCGGTCAAGCTCTGCAATCAGCTGATCTGCGGCATCAATATCCAGGCGATTTGCGAGGCGATCGCGCTTGGCCGCGCCTCGGGCGTCGATCTCGAGCAGCTCCGGAATGTCCTGCTCGGCGGCTCGGCCGCGTCCTGGATGCTCGAAAAGCTCGGCCCGGCCATGATCTCCGGCAATGTCGGGGCCGGCTTCCGCATCGACCTGATGCTGAAGGACCTCAGGCTCGTCCAGGAGCAGGCCCAGGCCCTTTCGGTTCCCCTGCCCGGAACCGCGCTCGTCACCAGCCAGTACATCGAAGCGCGCGCCCATGGCGAAGGCGCCAATGGCAACCAGGCGCTCTTCCGCGTCTATGACCGCATGACGAACAGAGCCTGAGGCGGGCGGCGGCGATGGGCCTGAACCTCGACTTTTCCGTCGTTCTGGAGCGCTGGCCCCTGTTCTGGGACGGCGCGGTGATGACGCTGAAGCTCGCCGCTCTCGCGATCCTGTTCGGCGGCGCCATCGGCACCTTCTGCGCCGTCGGCCGCAACAGCGGAAACCGCCTGATCGCGCGGGCCTGCACGCTCTATGTCGAGGCGATCCGCAACACGCCGTTGCTCGTCCAGATCTTCCTTGTCTATTTCGGCCTCGCCAGCGTCGGCTTCAAGTTCTCGGCCTTTTCCGTCGCGGCCGCCGCGCTCGCGATCAATGTCGGCGCCTATACCGCGGAAATCATGCGCGCCGGCTTCGAATCCATCCCCGTCGGTCAGATCGAGGCGGCCGAGGGCCTGGCCCTATCGCGCTTCCAGATCTACTGGCATGTCATCCTGCTGCCGGCCACCGAGAAGGTCTATCCGGCACTGACCAGCCAGTTCGTGCTGTTGATGCTGGCCTCGTCCGTAACGTCGCAGATCTCGGCGGAAGAGCTGACCGCCGTCGCCAACTACATCCAGTCTGACACCTATCGCGCCTTCGAGACCTATATCCTGGTCGCGATCGCCTATGTCGTGCTCTCGCTCGTGCTGAGAGCCGGCTTCTGGGCGCTGGGGCTTGCGCTGTTTCCGCGCCGCCGGCGCCTCGGCACGGCGTTGTGACGGCGATGGGTGGGTCTCTCAACGCCAATCACCTGTTGTTCCTCGGCCATGGCGCACTGTGGACGATCGGCCTGTCCACGATCGCCCTGGTCGGCGGTGGTCTGCTCGGCTTCCTGATCGCGCTCGCGCGGGTGTCGCCGAGCCGCACGATACGCCTGCTCAGCGGCGGCTACGTCCAGCTGATCCAGGGAACACCGCTGCTGGTGATCATGTTCCTGGGCTATTTCGGCCTTTCGGCGCTGGGCTTCTCGATCTCGGCGCTGATGGCGGCCAGCGCCTCGCTGACGATCTATGTCGGCGCCTATTTCGGCGAGATCTGGCGGGGCTGCATCCAGTCCGTGCCGAAGCCGCAATGGGAAGCGGCCGAAGGCCTGGGCTTGAGCCGGACGCAGCGGATGATCAAGGTCATCCTGCCGCAGGCGATGCGGATCGCGACGCCGCCGACGGTCGGCTTCATGGTGCAGATCATCAAGAACACCTCGCTGGCCTCGGTCGTCGGCTTCGTCGAACTCGCCCGCGCCGGCCAGATCATCAACAACTCGCTGTTCGAGCCCTTCCTGATCTACGCGATCATCGCGGTGATCTATTTCGCCCTCTGTTTCCCGATCTCGGCGCTCAGCCGTCGCCTGGAGCGACGCATGGGCAATGGTCGCACGAAACTGATGCCGGCTTGACCAGGCAGGAGACGCAGATGACCCAGGACAGCCCGGTCGTTTCCCTCAGGGATGTTCACAAGAGCTTCGGCAGCCTCAAGGTGCTGGACGGCGTCGATTTTTCGGTGGCGCGCGGCGACGTGCTCGTCCTGATCGGCCGTTCCGGTTCCGGCAAGAGCACCGCACTGCGCTGCATCGACCGCTTCGAGACGATCGACAGCGGCGAGATCCATGTCTGCGGCCACCGTGTCGATGCCCCCGACATCGATCTGCGGGCGCTGCGCCAGGATGTCGGCATTGTCTTCCAGAGCTACAATCTCTTTCCGCATCTGACGATCGAGCAGAACATCACGCTGGCGCCGGTCTCGGTGAAGCGGATGGCCAAGGCCGAGGCCCGCGAACGCGCCCAGGCGGTGCTGGCGCAGGTCGGCCTAGCGGAAAAGCTCCATGCCTATCCCGAACAGCTCTCCGGCGGCCAGCAGCAGCGCGCGGCGATCGCGCGCTCGCTCGCCATGCAACCGAGGGTGATGCTGTTCGACGAAGTGACCTCGGCGCTCGACCCCGAACTGACCGGGGAAGTGCTGAAGGTCATCGAAGCGCTCGCTGCGGACGGCATGACCATGGTGATGGTCACGCACGAGATGGGATTTGCCAGGGGCATCGCCGACAAGGTGGTGTTCATGCATGCCGGCAAGGTTCACGAGACGGGAACAGCCTCGATCCTTGCCGCCCCGGCGACGCCGGAACTGGCCCAGTTCGTCGGAACGGGCTTTTAAAAAATCCAAGGCAAGGGAGATCCAGGGATGAAACGCAATGCAATCGCCACCATGCTGCTCGCGGCTGGGCTGGCAACGCTGTCCGGGCACGGCGCACGCGCCGATGTGCTCGACGACGTCATGAAGGCGAAGAAGATCCGGATCGCGACGGATCTGGCGATACCGCCGTCGGGCATGATGGACGGCACGATGAAGCCGACGGGCTCGGATGTCGAAACCGCCGAGCTTCTCGCCAAGGACTGGGGCCTGCAGCTCGAATTCGTGCAGACGACCGGCGCGACGCGCATTCCCAATGTGCAGACCAACAAGGCCGACATCATCATCTCGACGCTGTCGGTGACGCCCGAACGCGCCAAGGTGATCGACTTCTCGAAGCCCTATGCCGCCCTGCAATCGGTGGTCGGCTGCCTGAAGTCCGATCAGGTCAAGAGCTGGGACGATCTCAAGGGCAAGACGATCGGCGTCTCGCGCGGCACCACGCAGGACACCACGCTCACCAACATGAAGGAACGCGACCTCAAGCTCGCGCGCTATGACGACGATGCGACCATGGTCACGGCAGCGATCTCCGGGCAGGCCGACTGCATCGCGACTTCGGCGACGATCGTCAGCCAGATCGGCGTCAAGGCGCCGGCCCGCGCCTTCGAGCCGAAGGTCTCGATCACCAATTTCGATCTCGCCATCGGCGTGAAGAAGGGTGAGCCGAAGCTGCTCGAAAAGCTCGATGCCTGGGTTCAGGAGAACCTCAGGAACGGCAAGCTCAACGCCATCTACAAGAAGTTCCACGGCACCGAACTGCCCGAGAATATGCGGGGCTGACGTCAGACAGGCCGGCGGTGCGCACTTGCGGCCGCCGGCTCCCACTTCGAAACAAGGATACTACCCATGCGCCTCGTCATTGGTTCGGACCACGCCGGATGGTCTCTCAAGAAGCACGTCATCGACCACATCAGGACGCTCGGGCACGATGTGCTCGATGTCGGATCCTTCGATGACCAGCCGGTCGACTTCCCCGACATCGCACGCGAGGTGGCGCGCAAGGTCACGTCCGGCGAGGCCGAACGCGGCATCATGGTCTGCGGCACCGGTGTCGGCGCCTCGATCGCGGCCAACAAGATGAAGGGCATCCGCGCGGCCGTCTGCCATGACGTTCACTCGGCCCATCAGAGCGTCGAGCATGACGATGTCAACGTCATGTGCATCGGTGCCAAGATCATCGGCCCGTGGCTGGCGAGCGACCTCATCGACGCCTATCTGGCGGCAGAGTTCTCCACCGACGAGGACTTCCGCCGCCGCGTCGACAAGCTGCACGCGATGGACGCGGAAGGCTGAGCGAACCCGCCGATGATCCTGGTCTTTGGCTCCATCAATGTGGATCTGGTGGCAAGGGTCGCCACCATTGCGGGACCGGGCATGACGGCGCTCGCCCGCTCCCATGAGCAGCATTTCGGCGGCAAGGGCGCCAATCAGGCGGTGGCTGCGGCGCGCCTCTCGGCGCCCGGCACCTTGGTGATGGCGGCTTGCGTCGGTGCCGATGCCTTCGGGCGGGATTCGACCGAAAACCTCGGTCGCAACGGCGTATCGACGGAGCTGGTCCGTGTCTGCGACACCTCGACCGGCTGCGCCTTCATCTCGGTCGATGCGCAGGCGGAGAATGCGATCACCGTCGCGAGCGGCGCCAATGGCGCGTTGTCCGCGGGGGATGTGCCGGACGCCATGCTCAGGAGCGGCACCGTTCTCGTGCTGCAGATGGAAGTGCCCTTCCCGGCCTCGCTCGACGTGGCGCGCCGCACCCGCCAGGCCGGCGGCCGCGTCATCTGGAACTGCGCCCCGGTTCCTCCCGCGATGACAGGCGACGAGGCCACGGCTCTGCTGGAAGCGAGCGATATTCTCGTCGTGAACGAGCATGAGGCCAGCGACATCGCCCTGATCCTGGGCGTTGCCGCCGACGACATCGCGCAGCTCGCGACGCGCTCCGCCACGACCTGCATCGTCACGGCCGGTGCGCGAGGCGCCTTCGCCTATACGGCCGATGGACAGGTTTGCACGGCAACGACGCCAGCCATCGTGCCAGTCGACACCACGGGAGCCGGCGACACCTTCGTCGGCGCGATTGCGGTTGCCCTTCACGAAGGCTCCCCCCTCGCCGATGCCCTTCGTTTCGGCTGCAAGGCGGCCGCGCTCTCCTGCCTGTCGGCCGGCGCGCAAGGCGGAATGCCAGTCCGCGACGCGCTCCACGTGGTGCGCGCACTCTGAGCGCGCCCTCATGGCAATCGCTTACATCATTGGCTACCCAGCGGCTTCGCGGGAAGCTGCATCATCGTCGGCCGGAAGAGTTCGCCTTTCTTGATATCGTCGTCCTTTGCGGCAAACCCTTTGATAGGCCTGGCGCGCCCCGGTCCGTGTCGGAGATCTGCGGCTTCTCGAAGCGACCCAAGCGGCCCCGACTGCTTTCTGAAGTCAGGACAGCATGTAGAGGCCGATCGCTAGCGTGGCGATGGTCAGTGGCGCGCCGATCTTGAAATAGGTCCAGAAATCGATCGAGATGCCCTCCTTGGCAGCGCGCTCGGCGACGATGAGGTTGGCGACGGAGCCGAGGAGCGTGAAATTACCCGCGAGCGTCGAGGCCATCGCCACGACGAGCCAGGCGCGCTGCGGATCCTGCAACTGCTCGACGAAGGGCTTCAGCACCAGCACGGCCGGGACATTGCTGACGAGGTTGGACAGGACAGCGGTGACCCCGGTAAGCGCCGCGACATTGCCGAGGTCGAAATGCGCGGCCTGGGCCAGGACCTCCTTGGTCAGCACCGCGTGCTCCAGCCCGCGCACGACGACGAAGAGGCCTGCGAACATCAGCAGGAGCTGCCCGTCGATATCGCCATAGACTTTGCGCGGCTCGATGCGCCGCGTCAGCAGCAGCAAGGCCGCCGCGCAGATCGCGACCTTGGCGACCGGCTGGCCGAGGAAGAACAGCACGATCATTGCCAGGGAGATGAGCGCCGATTTGAGCGCCAACCAACTATGGAAATGGGCGGGGATCGAGACCGTCGGCAGCCTCTGGCGGGTGAAGTACTCGCGCGGGTTGAGGAGGAGCACGAGCAGGATCGTGACGATTAGTCCGAGTGCTGCCACCGGCGCCAACGCCGCAGTGAAGGCGCCGTAGGAGATCCCCGAGAGATTGCCGATGATCATGTTCTGGGGGTTACCGGTGATCGTCGCGGTCGAGCCTACGTTCGAGGCGAGCGCGACTGCGATGAGATAAGGCACCGGGTTGCGGTCGAGCGCGCGGGTCAGCGTGATGACGATGGGTGTCATCACCAGGCAGATCGCGTCGTTGACGAGAAACGCCGAGAGCACGCCGGTCGTCACCACGATGGCCGCGAGCAGCAGCGCCGGGTGGTACGCCTTGCCGACGGCCCAGCCGGCCACCATGCGAAAGAAGCCCGTTAACCGCAGATTGGCGACGACGATCATCATGCCGAGCAGGAGCGTGATGGTGTCGAGGTCGATCGCGCGATAGGCGTCCTCCAGCGAGAGCACGCCGCAGCCGACCATGAGCGCGGCCCCGACCAGCGCCCCCCCGGCCCGGTCGACGCGCAGGCCCGGCATCCGGCCGATGGCGATCGCGACATAGGTCGCGACGAAGATCGCGACCGCGAGGAACTGCGTCGCGTTGAGCCCCCAGCCCGTCATGAAGGTTACGCCGCTCTTTCGCCCGTCATCGCCGGCGCCGGAATGGCGCGGTGGTCGGTCGGCGGCTCATAGCCGCGGGTCTCCGGCATGGCAACGAGATAGAAGACGAGGCCGCAGGCGGGGAGCCTGACGAAGGCCGTTGAGTAACCGGCGTTGACGATGATCACGCCCGCCAGCGAAGCGGAGATCGAGGCGCCGACGCCCCAAGCCATTCGAAGCCCGAAGCAGACATGCCCCAAGCGGGAAATGGCTCCGGCTATCGGGCGCGTCGCCTTTCAACCTCAATAAGCGCATCCGATCGATTCCACGCCATTCCCTTGGCAGAAGGGAGCCGGGAGCTACCAAACGAGCGCAACCAGATCTGGTGGTTTTTGCGACCTGATGCCGGCCTCACGCCTCACTCGGCTGAACCTTCTGCCTCTTGCGCAGCGCCTGGAAGAGCGAGGCGCCCTTCACGGCAAGCAGCAAGGCGAAGGTCAGGATCATGATGATGAAGGCTGCGGCCGCGATCGCCGGGCTGATGTTCTCGCGGAGCGAGGAGAACATCTGACGGGCGAGCGTTGTCTGGTTGGGGCCCGCGACGAAGAGCGTGATCACCACCTCGTCGAGCGAGGTCGCGAAGGCAAAGACCGCGCCGGTCAGAATGCCGGGCATGGCCAGCGGCAGCGTCACGCCGCGGAAGACCTTGACCGGCGAGGCGCCGAGACTGGCTGCGGCACGCTCCAGCGCCGGGTCGATGCTGGCCAGCGAGCTCGCAACATTGACGAGCACGAAGGGCACGCAGAGCACCGCATGCGCAATGATGACGCCGAGATAGCTCGAGGCCAGCCCCATGCGGGCGTACAGGATCTGCATGCCGACGCCGAGCACGACCGCCGGCACCACCATCGGCAGCAGGAAGACCGAGCGCAACAATCCGGAAAACGGCAGGAGCTCGCGCCTGAGCCCAAGCGCGGCAAGCGTTCCGACCACCGTCGCGACGACGGTCGCGCCCGTGCCGATGATCAGCGAATTGACGATCGCACGGGTCCAGGCCTGGCTTTCGGCCAGCGCGCCGAACCAGCGCAGCGAGGGGCCGCTGATCGGATAGACCAGGAAGACGCTGTCGGTGAAGGCGAGCGGCAGGATCGCGACGAGCGGCAGTAGCAGGAAGGCGACGGCGAGCGCGGCGAAAGCGAGCCGCACGGCGTTGAAGGCCGCAGCGCCGGGGCGAGACACGCCGCTCATGTCTGCACCAGCGGCGTGCGCGAGAGCCGGCCGTAAAGGATGTAGAGCACGGTCGTCGGCACCAGCAGGAACAGGCCGAGCGCGCCCGCCATGCCCCAGTTCGCCGTTCCCGTCGCATAGAAGGCGATGACCGAGCTGATCATCTGGTCGCCGGCCCCGCCTGTCAAAGCCGGGGTGATGTAGTAGCCGAGCGCCACCATGAAGACGAGCAGCGAGCCCGAGAGCAGGCCCGGCATGGCGAGCGGTAGCAGGACATGGCGGAAGGCCTGCAGCGGGGCTGCGCCCAGCGCCGCGGCGGCCGGCATCAGGTTGCGCGGGATCGCGATCAGGCTGGCATAGATCGGCAGCACCATCAGCGGCAGCAGGACATGCGTCATGGCGATCAGCACGCCGGTGCGATTGTAGATCAACGAGAGCGGCGTCTCGATCAGCCCGAGCGCGCGCAGCGTCTGGTTGATCAGCCCGTTATCCTGCAGCAGGATCAGCCAGGCCGCCGTGCGCACCAAAAGCGATGTCCAGAGCGGCAGCAGCACGGCGATGAGCAGCGCATTGCGCTTCCAGCCCGACACGCTCGCCGCCAGCATCGCGAAGGGCAAGCCGATCGCCGCGCAAAGCAGCGTGACCTGGCCGGCAATGACGAAGGTGCGCAGCATGATCGCGCGGTTGACGGCGAAATCGGCTTCGACGGGCTCGATCCGCGCCTCGTCATTGCGCTTGAGGTCGACCGCCGCCAGCAGATTGGCATCCGTATAAGCCGGCATGCTGCGCTTCAGCGCCAGCCAATAGCCCTGCTCGCTCCAACGCGGGTCGAGGGCGACGAGATCGAACGCGTCCGCTTCGCCGGCCTCGCGCACGGCCCGCGCCGTGCGGGGGAGCAGCGTGCGGAAACCGGCCTGCTGGCTGTTCAGCGTGCGCACCGCATCGCCGAAGCGCTCCTGCGGCGTGTCGGTCCGCAAATCCCGGACGAGCGCCGCCTGCAGGGCAGCCGACGGCGGGCCTGCTCCATCCCAGTTCGCGATCGCGGTCGCCGTCTGTGGAAAGGCGAGGCGCACCGTGCCGCCCTGCACCGCCGTGGAGACCATCATCCAGAGCGGCCAGAGGAAGAACAGGCCGAGGAAGACGACCAGCGGCAGGACCAGGAGCAGAGCCTTGAGGCGCGCGCTCATGGCGCCACCAGCGAGCAATCGCCGGGCGCGAAGCTGGCGAAGGCCGTGCTGCCGACAGGTGGTGCCGCATCGCGCCGCCCGGCCCGTGCGACCAGACGGCTCTCCCCGAAGGCGAGATGCAGGCGGATATGATCGCCATGATAGACATGGTCCTCGACCGTCACCGGCAAGGCGTTCGCGGCAGCAGCGTCCTGCACGAGATGCAGCATTTCGGGACGAACCGAGACCATCACCTCGCTGTCGGGTTCAAACGACCCTGCCCTGTCGCAGGTCACGCTCCCACCGGATGCGAGCGCCACCGTCGTGGCCTCGCCCTGGCGCTGCGCGACGCGCCCCGCCAGCAGATTGGTCTCGCCGATGAATTCGGCGACGAAGCGCGTCCGCGGCCTGTCATAGAGGCCAGACGGCGTATCGAACTGCTCGATCTTGCCGCGGTTCAGCACCGCGACGCGGTCCGACATGGTCAGCGCCTCGCCCTGATCATGCGTCACGAAGATCACGGTGAGCCCGAGCTCGCGATGCAGCGCGCGGATCTCGAGCTGCATATGCTCGCGCAACTGCTTGTCGAGCGCGCTCAGCGGCTCGTCCATCAGCACGACCTTGGGCTCGTAGACCAGGGCGCGCGAGAGCGCGATGCGCTGCTGCTGGCCGCCGGAGAGCTGCGAGGGCCGGCGGTCGGCGAGATGGCTCAGGCGCACCAGATCGAGCGCGCGCTTCACCCTCGCCTCACGCTCCGCCCTGGCGACGCCGCGCATCTTGAGGGGAAAGCCGACATTCTCGGCGATCGTCATATGCGGGAAGAGCGCGTAATTCTGGAAGACGACGCCCATCTCGCGCTTGTGCGGCGGCAGATGCTCGACGCGCCGCCCGTCGACATGGATACGCCCGCCGGACGGCGCCTCGAAACCGGCGAGCATCATCAGGAGCGTCGTCTTGCCCGAGCCCGAGGGGCCGAGAAGGCTGACGAACTCGCCCCGCGCGACATGGAAGTCGAGCGCATCAACCACCGTGACCGTGCCGAATACCTTGCTGATGGCCTCGAAATGAATGAACGGATCCAGATCTGGCAAATGATCAATCTTCCCGTGAGGATGAGGCGAAGCCGTTGCGGCCGCGGCGAGGAACCGTTCGGAGACGGCGCCAGGCCGGGCGGCTGACGGGGGCGGCCCCGGGCACGATCTGGCGTGCCCGGGACGCGTCGCATGACGAGCGGCGATCCCAAGGCGGCGAACTGCCGCCCCAGTTGCAGCTCTGCTTGCCGGCTTACTTGCCGACCCAGGCGTTGAAGCGCTTGGTCAGGTCCTCGATATTGTCGTTCCAGTAGTCGACATCGATCGCGATCGCATTCTCGAGATTTTGCGGCGCGGTCGGCAGATCCACGGCGAGATCGGCCGGGACGGCGGCCGCGGCAGCCTTGTTGGGCAGGCCATAGGCGATGTCCTGCGGCAGCTTGGACTGGTTCTCCGGCAGGCTGGCGAAGGCGATGAAGTCCATCGCCTGGTCCTTGTTCGGGCTGCCCTTCAGGATCACCCAGCTGTCGACGGCGTAGATGGAGCCCGGCCAGACGGTCTTGAACTTGGTGCCCTCGGTCTTGTTGATGCCGCTGATGCGGCCGTTATAGGCAGAGGTCATCACGACCTGGCCGGATTTCAGCAGCTGCAGCGGCTGCGCGCCCGATTCCCACCAGACGATATCGGACTTGATCTCGTCGAGCTTCTTGAAGGCGCGGTCGACGCCGCCCTTCTCGCGCAGCGTTTTGTAGACGTCCTTCGGCGCGACGCCATCGGCCATCAGCGCGAATTCGAGCGCATATTTCGGGCCCCGGCGCAGGGCGCGCTTGCCCGGAAAGGTCTTGGTGTCCCAGAAGTCCTTCCAGGAGGTCGGCGCCGTCTTCAGCTTCTCGGAATCGTAGGAGAGCAGCGTCGACCAGACGATGGCCCCGACGCCGCAATCGCTCACCGCACTCGGCAGGAACTTGTCTTTGCCGCCGAGCTTGCTCCAGTCGAGCTTCTCGTAAAGGCCGTCGGCGCAACCGATGGCAAGTTCATCGGCCTCGACCTGCACGGCGTCCCAGTTCGGCGTACCGGCCTTCACCTTGGCCTGGACGACGCCGACGCCGCCGTCCCAGGATTCGTCGAGGACCGGCTTGCCGGTCTTTTCCGCGAAGGGCTTGAAGTAGATCTTGCGCTGCGCGTCCTGGTAGTTGCCGCCCCAGGATACGACGGTGAGATCGCGGGCCGACGCCGCGCCGAGGCCGGCGATGACAAGCCCCGCCGCGAGCGCGGTGCTGCCGAGTATGGACTTCAGAAACGTCATGGATCTTCTCCCTGCTTCTGCTGCAGCGATCCCCCCGCCCCTCGCGGTTGGGATCGTCGTTGCCCCTATTGGAGCCCCCTTTATCGCGGTGCGATAGAGGGGTTTCCGGAAAAACTTCGCGTCGATCAGGCTCCGATCTCTCGCAGCAGCTGTGCCGGCGCGAGCCGCAGCGCTGCCGCCCGCCGGTGGCCTTCCAGGCCCTCGCTGGCGCTCTGTCGCATGGCCGGCGGGGCGACTGCCGCGACGCCGCGCTCGTCGAGCCATTGATGCGTGCAGGTCTTGAGATAGGAGCCGACCCAGAGCCCGCCGGTATAGCGCCCGGCCGCCATGGTCGGCAGCGTGTGGTTCGTACCGCAGCACTTGTCGGAATAGACCACGCTGGCTGCGACCCCGATGAAGATCGAGCCGAAATTGCGCAGCTTTGCCGCCGTGGCATGCGCGTCGCGGGTATGCACCTCGAGATGCTCCGCAGCGATATGGTCGGAATAGGCCAGCATCGCGGTCTCGTCGGCGCAGACGACGATCTCGCCATAGTCGCGCCAGGCTGCGGCGGCGACCGGGGCGGTCGAAAGATTGCCGAGCTGCCGCTCGATCTCGACGAGCACTTCCTCCGCCAGGGCGCGGTCCGTGGTGATCAGGCCGACGCGGGTGCGCACGTCATGCTCGGCTTGCGCCAAGAGGTCGACCGCGATCGTCACGGCATCGCCGGTCTCGTCGGCGACGACGAAGATCTCGCTGGGACCGGCGAGCTGATCGATGCCGACCAGCCCAAAAACCTGGCGCTTGGCCTCGTTCACATAGGCATTGCCCGGGCCGACGATCTTGTCGACGGCCGGAATGCTCTCCGTGCCGAAGGCCATCGCGGCAATCGCCTGCGCGCCGCCGATGCGAAAGATGCGGTCGGCGCCGGAGAGATGGCAGCCGGCGATCATCGCGGGATGGGCGCCGGGCGGCAGGCAGGCGATGACCTCGTCACAGCCCGCGACCTTGGCCGGCACGATGGTCATGATCGGCGCTGAGAGCAGCGGATAGCGCCCGCCCGGGACATAGGCGCCGACGCGGGCGATCGGGATGATGCGGTGGCCGAGATGCAGGCCGGGCAGCGGCTCGATCTCCAGGGGCAGCAGGGTCTGGCGCTGGGCCTCGGCAAAGGCCCGCACGCGCTCGATCGCGAACTCGGTATCGGCCCGGGTCTGCGTCTCCAAGCCGTCCAGCGCGGCGGCACGCTCCGAGGGCGAGACTTCGAAGGCGTCGATCTCGAGCTTGTCGAACTCGCGGGAATAGTGCCGCAGGGCCGCGTCGCCATCCCGCCGCACCGCCTCCAGAACCGCCTTCACCGTGGTCTCGACAGGGGTGTTGTCGCTCCAGGCGCTGCGCTGGGGCGCCTTGATGCGCGTGATCCGGGCTTCCAGGGCGGGATCGGATTTGGACATGCAGACTGCTTCCGGTGAGCGGGATCGAGCTGGCCAAGCTTCTGCGCGGTGCGGCGACAAGGCAAGGAGGCCAGCAGGGGCGTTGAAGATATTCACCAGCTGGGCTCAGATGCGGCGCTCAGCTGAAGGAGGCCTTCCATGAAGATCGGCGACCGTTTGAGGGAGCTACGGCTCCGCCGCCAGCTCAGCGTCCGCGCCGTCGCCTTGCGTTCAGGGATTTCCCACTCGTCGATTTCGCTGATCGAGCGGGACCTGATCAGCCCTTCGCTTGATACTCTGCATGCCGTGCTCGACGCGCTCGGCACGACCATGTCGGGCTTCTTTCTGGATTTTCATGCCGCATCGCCGCCAAATCCCTTCTGCCCGGCCTCTGAAATGACGGAAATCGGCCGGGCCGACGCGATCTCCTACCGCGTCATCGGAACGGGCTTTCCCAACCGCTCGATGCTGATGCTGCACGAGACCTACGCCCCCGGCGCCGATACGGGCGAGGCCTTCTCCCATTCGGCCCAGGAAGGCGGCCTCGTCATCCGCGGCGCGGTCGAGGTCACCGTCGCGGGCCGGTCATCGGTCCTGCAGCCTGGCGATGGTTATTATTTCGACAGCCGGGAGCCGCACCGGTTCCGGAATGCCTCGGCGGAACCGAGCGAGATCATCAGCGCCATCACGCCCCCGACCTATTGATCCCTGGACGCTGCGGCTCGATACCCGGGCATGGTTCCGAGGCAGGCGCTCTTCATTGGGTGGGCCTGCTTCCGTTCTCGCCCCCTGGATCGTCTGACCGGATAGCGTATCCAGTCCGATGATCTAACACTTTGTCTTTGCATCGGCTTTGCCCCGAAAACCGCAATCCACTTTTCGGGCCGATGCTTTAGCTGCCCGTCCGTCCGCCTGTTCGCGACACTCCGGCGTTTGCGCAGAGGCGAAAGCCCAGATCGTCTATCCGGAAGGTGGGATGGCTTCGACGGCGATTGGTTGCCAGGCAACCTCTTTCGCCGTCTGCCCAACCGCCGCCACGGAAGATGCGGTAGGCGCCGTAGACCTGCGGGTCGTACTGGTCGGAGCACCACTCCCATACGTTGCCGAGCATATCGTAAAGACCCCAGGCATTGGATTGCTTGCCGCCAACGGGCTGGGGCCGCTCGCCCGAGTTATCGGCGAACCAGGCGATATCGCCGAGGTCGCCATAGCGAGGCCCGCGCGTTCCCGCACGGCAGGCGTGTTCCCACTCTGCCTCGGTGGGAAGGCGATATCCGTCGGCATCGGCGAGGAGATCCGCTCCTTGCGCGTCGTCGTGGATGACATAAGCCGCAGCGAGGCCCCGTCTTCCGGACAGTTGATTGCAGAACGCAACCGCGTCGAGCCAGGAGACGCTTTCTACAGGGCATCTGGCGTCCACATGGGAGGAAGGCCAACTCCCCGTGACCTCGGCGTAGAGTGCCTGCGTCACCGGGGCGGCTCCAATCCTGTAGGATTCCAGCGCGACATCCCAGCGCCGCTGGATGCGGTCGTCCCTCAGCGCCACGATGCCGGCCGGGATCGTGAGCATCCGAAGGCTTAGCGATTCCTGAAACTCGTCCACGATCTCTCGTCAGCAATTGCGGTACGCGGCAATCTGCTTGATGATCCGATCTTCCGCAAACCACCTCGAGCCTGTGTCCGCATCGGCTTTCCCCATATCCGCAATCCGCTTTTCCAGCAGATGCCCGAACCATCCTGCCAACCCCATGAAATCGGCGAGTGTCGGCCGCCCCTTCCACGCAGATGACGAATGCGAGCCGGAGCCCGATCAGCCGGTCGGTTGCTGGGCGGTGTTCACGACCCGTTGAGCCTCAAAGGCATGCCGATAGGCGGGCCGCGCTTCGCTGTTGGCCAGGTGGGCAGCCCGGCTATCCCTCCAGCAAAGCATTGTCCTGCCGGGCGCCGCCCCAGCCATACTCGGAATAGGCGACGGCCTGGCTGACGTTCAAAAGGGCCTGCCGGACATAGGGAATGGTCTCGGGCGGCAATGATTCGAACGGCCACCAGCCGAGATCGGCGTGCTTTCCGGTTTCCATCAGCCTGGGCGTGCCGTCCCATCGTGCTGCGGTGAAGACGTGACCGACCCAGTCCCGGCCCTCCGTCAGACTGTGAAATGTATGGACGTAGACGAGATCAGCAGGCGCGATGTGCACGCCGACTTCTTCCAGGGCTTCCCGGATCGCCGCCTGGGCGATCGTCTCGCCGGCCTCAAGCCCTCCAGCGGGAAGACTGAAGGCACCGTCCATCCACCCTGTCGCCGTCCTCCGCAGCAAGAGGACCTCGTCGCCCCTGCATAGGGCGACGAAGACGGAGGCTGAGAGGGTGTGACGATCGCGAGCGGACATGGCCAAGGCTACCTGACGGGGTGGACGGTCGCGGCACTCTGAGAATGCCGAGCGACAGCAGATGTCAGCGGCCTGTCATCGCCCCGCTTCGGAGGCGGCCTTCAGCTCGCGCAGCAATGTGGCGACGAGTTCGGCCGCCGGCATGGCGCGGGCGAGCGGAGCGCCCTGCCCGGCCCATTGGGCGCCGAAGCCGTGCTCGCCCTTGGCCTTTGCGGCGGCATGGAGGGCCTTTCCTGCGTCATAGGCGATCGGGTAATCCGGCGGCAGCCGGTCAGCCACGCTTTGATGGAGGTCCGTGAAGCGATTGGCGAGGCAGCGCGCCGGCCGGCCCGAGATCAGCGCTGTCAGCCGGGTGTGATAGGCGCCGGGGCCCGCGAGCGCCGCACGATAGGCATCATCAGCAGACGATTCCTGACAGGCGATGAACGCCGTGCCGAGCTGAGCGGCGACAGCACCGAGGTCGAGTGCGGCAGCAATGCCGGCCCCATCCATGATGCCGCCGGCTGCGATGACCGGCAGCGTGCTGTCCGCCACGAGAAGCCGTGTCAGGGCGACGGTTCCCAGGGCGTCATCCGAAGCCGCCGGATCGAACACGCCGCGATGCCCGCCGGCCTCGATGCCCTGTGCCACGATCGCATCGATTCCGGCGGCCTCGATCTGCCTTGCCTCTTCGAGATTGGTCGCCGTGGCGAAGAGTGTGGTGCCCGCCCCCTTCAAGCGCTGAATGGCTTGCGGCGACGGCAGGCCGAAATGGAAACTGACGACCGGCGGCCTCGCCTCGACGAGCATCGAAAGCATGTCGGCATCATCGGCAAAGCTCTTGTAGATCGTGCGCAGCGCCGCCGGAGGCACGGCGCCAAACTCCGAAAAGAGCGGCGACAGCCAGTGCAGCCACGCCGCCTCGCGCTCCGGATCCGGCTTTGCCGGGCCGTGCACGAAGACATTGACGTTGAACGCGCGCTCGGTCCGCGCCCTCAGATCCGCGATCATCGCGCGGGCGCCTGCGGCATCCGTCGCGCCAACACCGATCGAGCCGAGCCCGCCCGCATTGGACACGGCGGCAGCAAGGGCGGGGGTCGAAACACCCGCCATCGGCGCCTGCACGATCGGCACCTCAACGCCCAGCTTGCTCAACATCCCGGCCTCCCGCGCTCCGCAACATCGTTGACTTGAATTCTCGAAAAGAGAATACACATTCAAATTGATTTCTCAATGGAGAATTGAAATGGATTTCGCCGCGCTCGCGGTCTTCCGGACCGTCGCCAGGGAGCAGAGCATCACCCGCGCCGCGGAGCTGCTTGGGCGTGTGCCTTCGAATGTCACGACCCGCATCCAGCAGATCGAGGAGGCGGTCGGCGTGCCGCTGTTCCTGCGCGAGCGGAAGGGCATGACGCTGACCGCGGCAGGACGGACCTATCTCGATTACGCGGACCGGATACTGAATCTGGCCGATGAAGCCATTCAGGTCGTCAATCCGGCGGGGCCGGCCGGCGTGCTGCGCATCGGCTCGATGGAATGCACCGTCGCAAGCCGGCTGCCCGTGCCGCTGGCCCGCTTCAACCAACGCTGGCCCGAGGTCACGATCGATCTGTCGACGGCGCCGACCCGGCAGCTGATCGACTCTCTCCTCGCCCATCGCATCGATGCCGCACTGATCGCTGTCCCATCGGGCGAGTGGTGGCTCGGCCCGCAGGATCTCGACACGGTGCCGGTCTTCCGCGAGGACCTCGTGCTCGTGCTTCCGCCGGGGCATCCCGAGGTACGGCACGCAGCAGACCTCAAGCCCAAGGCGCTCGCCGCCTTTGCGCCGGGCTGCACCTACCGCATGCTCGCCGAGGAATGGCTGACCGGCTTCGGCACGGTGAAGGGGCGTTTCTCCATCCATGAGGTCCGCTCCTATCACGCCATGTTCGCCTGCACGGCCGCAGGCTCCTGCTTCAGCATCATGCCCCGCTCCGTGCTCGATCTCCTGCGCCATACAGGCGCCGTCGAGGAGAAGGCGCTGATGCGGGTCGATACCTATCTTGCCTGCCGGCCGGGATTTTCGACGCCCGCCTTCACCGCATTCCGCGACATGCTTGCCGCGTTCTCCGACATCGAGGTTGGGGCCATCGAGGTTCGGGCCGATGCCGAGAGCCCATGAACGAGAGGCCACGATCGCGGCCGCGCTCGTGCTCGTCATCGGCATGGGCTTTGGCCGGTTCGCCTTCACCGGCCTCTATCCGCTGATGATTTCCGATCACACCATCTCCGTACAGGCCGGCTCCTATGCAGCCGCAGCCAATTATGCCGGATATCTGGCCGGCGCATTGCTGAGCGCGGTCCTGACCGGCATCCCGAGCCGGAGGCTTTGCGCTCTCGCCGTCGTTTCAACCGTGGCCCTGCTCGGCGCGCTCGCCCTGCCATTGCAGGAATGGGCGATCGTCACCGTGCGCGGCCTTGCCGGCATCTCGAGCGCGTTTGCCATGGTGGCCGCCTCGCATTGGCTGATTCACGATCGCAAGCACCATCAGGGAGCGCCCGCCCTCTTCGCCGGCGTCGGCATCGGCATCGTGGTGTCGGCGGAGCTGATCGCCCTTGCGCATCTCAACGCGCTGTCGAGCCGGGCGATCTGGCTCACCCTTGCCGTCGCGGCAGCGGCTCTCGCAGCTGCTGCCCTGACCCTGCAGCGGCGCAGCGACCGGGCACCGGCGGTGGCGCCCCAGCCGCTGTCGGCGCATGGGCAAGCCCATAGCGCGCAGTTGCTCGCTCCCCTGCGGCTGATCGTGATCTATGGGCTGGCCGGGCTCGGCTACATCATCACCGCGACCTATCTCCCCCTTCTGGTCGGACAGGTGCTCACCACCACCGATCCCGTACATATCTGGGCGGTCTTCGGACTTGGCGCCGTGCCGTCCTGCTTCTTCTGGCATGCCATGCACGAGCGCTTCGGCACGCGTCGGAGCCTGGCGAGCAATCTGGTCGTTCAAGCGATCGGCGTCGCGCTGCCTGTGCTGCACACGCCCGCAGCCTACGTGCTGAGCGCATTGCTCGTCGGCGGCACCTTCATGGGCACGGCGACGATCGCCATGCCGGCCGCGCGCAAGGTGGCGGCGGCGGTCCGTTTCAATATGCTCGCGCTGATGACCGCCTCCTTCGGCATCGGGCAGATCATCGGCCCGCTCATGGCCAATACGATCTATGCCCGTACGCAGGCGTTCGACATCTCCCTGACCCTTGCTGCGGCGTCGCTGGTCGCCGGCGCCGTTTTGTGTGCAGATCTCCCCGGCAATAGGGCGCAATCGCATCCAGTCTGACTGCGCCGCCGGGGCGATCATCTCTCGGATCGCGTCACGGTCCCGACCCGGCTCTTGCGATCCCCGAGGGATCGAGAACAGGCATTCTTGCCGCTGCTTGACAAGCTGCATAACATGGTGATGCCGGCGAGGTCGTTCTGCTGATTGTCATGAGGCGCGGCGCATCCTCGATGGAGCACTCATCGGCAAGAAGACTCGGCAAGAATACGAGAAGCGATACGCACGCATCGCAAGCCCCGGCCGCCAGAAACGACGTTCTTCGATCCATCCGACCGGCTTAGTGTGCGCCATGACCAAAGGGCGGAACGCGACTATGCAAGCTTTATTGATCGCATTTCTCTGCGTGGCGACATCGGCGGCAAGCCTGGCGGCGGATACCCTGGCGCGGGCCCGCGAGACCGGGACATTGCGGCTTGGCTTCCGGGTCGATGCGCCCCCGTATTCCTATCGGACGACCAGCGGCKAACCCTCCGGCTATATCGTCGATCTCTGCCGCGAAGTCGCCGCCGGCGTGAAGAAGGCGCAGGGTTTGCCTGCGCTCAAGATCGACTATGTCGAGGTCTCGTCCACGGCTCGCCTGGAAGCGTTGCGCGACGGCAAGATCGATATTCTCTGCGATCCGACATCGATGACCATGTCGCGCCGCGCCATGGTCGATTTCTCGCTCCCGACCTTCATCGATGGCGCCGGCGTCCTGCATCGGACCAATGAACTGACGCGGCTCGAGGACCTGCGCGGCAAGAAGATCGGCGTGCTCCGGGGCACGACGACCGAGGAGGTTCTGAAGACGACTTTGACGCAACTCGGGATCGAAGCCGAGATCGTTCCGATGCTGGCTCATCCCGACGGGGTCCGCAGCCTGGCGGCGGGAAAGATCGACGCCTATTTCGCCGATCGCGGGATCCTGAGCTATCACCTGCTCAACAGCGAGAACCGCTCCGGCATGAAGCTCTCCGACCAGTATTTCACCTTCGAGACCTATGCGCTGGCTCTGCCGCGCGGCGATGAAAAGCTGCGCCTGCTTGTCGATGCCACGCTGGCGGAGCTCTATCGCACCGATCGCGTGAAGCAGATCTATGCCCGCAGTTTTGGAAGCTTCCCGCCGGATCAGTTCATCCGTGCCCTCTTCGTCATCAATGGCGTGCCGAAATGAGGGGATTGGGTGCCTGACCTGACAGGTCTCGAGGCTCCGACAAAAGTATTCGCCGGCGGAGACCGATCGCGAAGGAGGCCAGCTCCATGCAGGACTACACGCTCTATTACTGGTCGGTCCCGTTTCGCGGTCAGTTCGTGCGGGCGGTGCTGGCATGGGCCGGCAAGACCTGGCGCGAAGCCGGCGACGGCGAGATCGCAAAGCTCATGGACGAGCCGGTCGAGCTCGTGCCGGTCCCGTTCATGGGGCCGCCGCTGCTGATCGACAACGCGGACGGCTTCGCCATCGCGCAGATGCCCGCCATCATTCTCTATCTCGGCGAGACGCTCGGCCTCATGCCGGCCACGCCGCCCTTGCGGGCGTTGACCATGAAGATCGTCAACGACGCCAATGACGTCATCGACGAAATCACGCTGCAAGGCGGCCAGTCGATGTGGACGCAAGAGCGCTGGCGCGAATTCGTGCCGCGCCTCGAGAAGTGGATGTCGTTCTGGGAAGAGACCGGGCGTCGGCACGGGCTGACGGCAGAGGCTGGTTTTCTCCTCGGCGGCAAGGCGCCGGGCATCGCCGATGTCGTGACCGCAACCTTGTGGACGACGATGGCCGATCGCTTCCCGGTCCTCGCATCGATCCTCGAGGAGACCGCGCCGCTCACGAGCGGGCTCGCGCGCCGCGTCTCCGCCCTGCCCCCCTTGGCCGCATTGGCCGAGAAGGCCCGCAGGGACTATGGCGACGAAACCTATTGCGGCGGTCAGATCGGAATGGCTCTGCGCAAGGTCGCTGGCGAAACCGCGCATCGCTGAAGATGGCGGAGCCGTCTCCCCTCTCCGGAACAACGGCGAAGGCGCGCAAGCTCTCGGAATAGCCAAGGCAACGGCGCCTCAGGGAGCCCGCATTGACCTCGGAAGCCAGCGGCTGTCCGTCTCAGGTTTGCCGCTTGCGGAACAGATTCCGATTGGATCACGTCCTGGTCTTGAAGCGCGCCGCCTCTTCCGAACCATGGGTGGCGTCGCCGGCGCTATAAGAATGCGCGCCAGCGCCCGCGAGCTTGCCGCCATCGACGATCAGATATTCCTCCCGGATCGGCCGGCCTTCGAACCAGCATTCCAGGATTTCGCGCGTGCCTGCGGCGTAGCGGGCTTGGGCGGAGAGCGTAGATCCCGAGATATGCGGCGTCATGCCGTGATGCGACATTGATCGCCAAGGATGGTCCTGGGGGGCCGGCTGCGGGAACCAGACATCGCCAGCATAGCCGCCGAGCTGCCCGCCCTCCAGAGCGCGGGCCACAGCGTCACGATTGCAGATCTTGCCGCGCGCCGTGTTCACCAGATAGGCGCCGCGTTTCATCCTGGCGATCATCGCCTCGTCGAAGAGATTCTCTGTCTCCGGATGCAGAGGTGCATTGATCGTGACGACATCGCAAAAGCCAACCATGGATGCCGCGTCCGCGTGGAAGGTAACGCCAAGTTCCTGCTCGACCGCCAGCGGAAGACGGTGGCGGTCGGTGTAGTGCAGCTTCACGTCGAACGGCTTCAACCGGCGCAGCACGGCGCTGCCGATCCGGCCGGCACCGACGGTTCCGATCTGCATCCCCTCGACATCGTAAGAGCGCGCGACGCAATCGGCGATGTTCCAGCCCCCACGGAGCACCCACTGATAGGAGGGGATGTAGTTTCGCACGAGCGCCAGGATCATCATGACCACATGTTCAGAGACGCTGATCGAGTTGCAGTAGGTCACCTCGGCAACCGTTACACCACGATCCATCGCGGCTTGAAGGTCGACATGGTCTGATCCAATGCCGGCCGTGATCGCAAGCTTCAGTTTGCTCGCCTTGGCAATGCGCTCTTCGGTCAGATAGGCCGGCCAGAAGGGCTGCGAGATCACGATTTCGGCGTCGGGGAGCTCGCGTTCGAAAACGCTGCCGGGACCGTCTTTGTCCGAGGTCACAACCAGGCTGTGCCCGGCGCTTTCGAGAAATTTCCTCAGGCCGAGTTCGCCCGACACACTGCCGAGCAGAACCCCCGGTTCAAAGTCGATCGCCTTCGGCGTGGGAAGTGTCTGGCCGCCGGGGTAGCGGTCGAGTTCCGGCAGACCGTCCCGCGCATATCCTGCCGGGTAACCGTCGGCTGGATCGTCATAGAGGACGCAAACAACCTTTGCCATTTTATATCTTCCTTCGTCAGGCACGAAGAGGAAGACGCTTGATTGTCACTGCTGCCCGCCAAGACGATGATCATCGGCGGCCCGCTCTGAAGTGTCGGAGGCCAGCTGATCCTGGCGCTTCCTCGATCGGAAAGTTGCGCGCTAGTCCAAATAAGATGGAGAAGCCGGACATGGTTTCAAGACCGGAGGACAGTGGCCTGCCTCCCTGAAAAGTGGTCCTCCCGGAGGTATGGCTTTTGAGCCGACGGAGGACTGAAGAAATGGCCTGTCTCTCTTCTTCGGCATAATGGGCATCCTCCAAGGCTCAAAAAGCCTGGTGGATTGGTCGGGACGGAAGAGTCCTGGTTGGAATTCCCCGCGCCGCTGCAGCATGCGACATTGCGGGATGCATACCGGTATCAGCATCGACATTACGGCTTCGGACAGGGCTCGGCTTGAAGCGATCGTCGCTGGGGCCACAAAGCTGTCCCGGTAAATTTGGCGCGACTGTCATATTTCCAACAGGGCACTAGCGCTTCTTGCAAGGCGGGGGACTTCTAGAAGGAGGTCGTGACCATGAAACTCTGTTTTCCGATCGCACTCGCCGCTTCAACTATCGTTTTGGCAGGCCAAGTAATGGCGGCGGAAGTGGACATGTCGAAGCTCACTTGCAAGGAGGTTGGCGCTATGCCTGCCGCGCAGACTATTGGCGTCGCCATGTGGGTGAACGGCTATGTCCATGGCAAAGCCGGCAATGCCATGGTGGACGGTGACAAGGCGCATGCCAATGCCCAGAAGATCGCTGACTATTGCAAAGCGAATCCCGCTGCCACGCTGACGAGCGCGATAGAGGCGGTCGCCAAGTCGTAGCAGCATATTAAATGATGGCCAGCTGAGTGGCCCCATTCCGGGACCACTCTTCTACGATGGTCCGAGGACTGAAACTCTGAAACCCTCACCACCAAAGATCTCAATCTAGTGGATTGATCGGGACGGAAGAGTCCTGTTTGGGTTTCCCCGCGCCGCTGCGGCATGCGACATTGCGGGATGCGTACTGGTATCAGCATCGACATTACGGCTTCGGACAGGGCTCGGCTTGACGCGATCGTCGCTGCGCGCAGTTCGCCCCAGAAGCAACCAGGACCGCGACGCGTGCGCTGATGCCCTACAGGTGTTGGAGATTTACCAGCGCCTACCGTAGTACCCAACAACTGGTCGGTTATTGTAGTATGCGGCGCGGCGGATGCCCGCACGAACGACAGGCCGGCCATAATAGCCGCCGCCATAGTAGCTTCTCCCGTAGTATCCGCCGCCATAATAGCCGCTACCGCCGTAGTAAGTTGAGGCCGGTGTGTTGTAATAGACGGTCTGCGGATAGCCGCTCGCGATTCCCGGATCGCAATATGCACTGCCGGAATATGTGGTGACATAGGAAGCGTCGCCATAGCCGCCATAGGCATTATAGCCGTATGCTGCGGGAGCTGCGTAGCCATAGCCTGAACCGTAGCCATAGCCCGAACTGTAGCCGCTGCCGTAATAGGCAGCACCTGCTGCGAGACCGACGCCCGCTGCGAGCGCCCGACCACCGTAGTAACGGTTGCCGTAGTAACCGCCACGGTATGCCGCCCCACGGTAAGCTCCACGATATCCGGCACGGTACGCGCCACGATATCCAACGCGATAGCCACCGCCAATGGCAGTGCCTCGGTATCCACCGGCGCCGATACCACGGTGTTGGGCTTCGGCATCACGCGCGGTGAAGACGAGACTGCCGACGCCAATCAGAGCGACAACAGGGAGGGCAAGGAGCGTATTCATGACTTCACCTGCGCAAAGCCCACCACTGGATTGCAGACGCGGCTGGGCTTCTCCGCGAGGCAATTCGGTGAATTCCTTAACGGAACGATAACATGTTTGTTTCGATGAGTCCCAGAGGGGCCTCGCCGCGCCGGGCTGCCTTCCTGTGCTGCGACGCCAAGTCCGCAGCGCGCCCAGATCAGCGACGCCTGCGTCTGCGACTTTACCTAAGGGCATGCTGACAATATCCGGGCGTCCCCCGCACTTGATGGCCAAGGGCCGGGATGACGTGCCTCGCCATCAGCGAAGCTCCGAACCGCGCCCTCATGATTGGTTCTGATCGACGCAGCGCCACCCCGACGTCGCCACGATCAATGGCTCATCAAACAGCAGATCGACGCATGATCGAGGAGATCACGCGTGACGCCGCCGAATATCCACTCGCGCGTTCGGCTGTGACCATAGGCACCGGACACCAAGAGGTCCGCGCCTTCCTGCCGGGCCCGGTGTATCAGTTCGTCGGCGATGCGGGCTTCCCGTATCGCGCTGTCCTGGACAAGATCGGCGGTGATGCCGTGATGACGCAAATAGTCCCGCAGGTCTTGCGCGCTCGAACTCTCGGCGCCTTCTCCGGCGGTGACGACGAACACGCCTTCGGCAGTCTTCAGGAAGGGCAACGCATCGCAGACCGCGCGGCGCGCTTCACGCGTGTTCTTCCAGGCAATGACGATACGCTGCGCCGAAAGGCGGTCAGAGGTTGGCGGCACGAGCAGGACGGGGCGCCCGGCTTCCAACACGATCGCCCCGGGATCGACGGCGAAGCGCCAGTCCCGGTGGTCGCCGCTCCCCTGTCGGCCGACGATCAGGAGATCGGCCGCAGAGGCCTGCTCGAGAAGAAATGGTGCCGACTCGTCCATACCGGTTCGCAACGAGGTGCTTTCGCCGGACTTGGCGACCTTGATGAAATTGGCCTCGATCTGCTGCAATTCTTCCGCAGCGATCTCGCGCCATTGCTCGATCAGCGTCTGGGCGGAAAAACCGGCCTCCAAGGGGAGAGCGGGAATGATGCAGCGCGATGCCGAGCCGATCAAGCGCGCATGGAAGCGCTCTGCCAAGCCGACCGCAAGCGCAGTCCGGCTGGCCGCATGTGGGCCGAGATCCAGATTCACCATCAGGCTCGCGTAGGATGACATGACAACGCTCCTTGCAATCGATGTCGCTGTGCCACCACGGCCAAGACAGGTTTGCGTTGACCTACCGCAATAACGGCACGATTTTACTCGTCGGTCAGCTCTATGCGTAGACCTCCTGCCTGTATCGCGTTCCTGCGCGGCCAGCACTTGGCCGGCAGCAACAGACTTGGCGGAGAGAGGCTCAACATGACCCGACGGCGAGCAATCCGAGACGTCACGCGTCAAGCAGTGGCTTGCGGTGACATTGCTCTGTCGCAAAGCCGAGCAGCCACACGTGCAGTAGCATCAGTTGAGGATACCCCACTGTCGGACATTCTGAATCGCGGAGGCGGCAATGAAAACGACAATCAAGCACGGGCCGGAATCCTGCAGGTCGGACCCGCCTATGTTCACGATCGAGACTGTTGAAGATTATAAGATCGCAAGGCGGCGCCTCAAAGCGCTCACCGTGCAGGACGGCAGCAGCTACCGCGAATCGATAGCGCTCACGGAGGCTATTCGGATCTGGGAAGCGGACCACGCTAGCGTGACTGAGCCGCCGGCTCGGGCGCCTTGACCGCGCGGCAACGGAACTCCCTGCGTTCACCGAACCGCCGCGCCACGGCACCGCGAACGCGCCGTCGCCTTCCGGTCGCAGGTCCGCCAATTTTGATTCGTTTGACTCGTCAAGCCCCCATTCCGTCGCTAGCCTAGGAAGCGAGGATCTTGAACGGGAGGTGGCTATGCCGAACGTGACGATTGGCTCCCTGGAAGACCGCAAGGCTGCCGTCCTGAGGGCGGCCGCGCTGCTCCAAAGCGCGATGGGCTCCGACGAAGACCATGAATTCGAGATGCTGACCGAGGCCATCGCCGAGTTCGACATCCTCCAGGAGGCCCTGGCGCCGGTCGAGATTCCGCCCGCCTTCATGCCGTTCATCCGCGAAGTGGCGCGGCAGCGGGCTGCCAACCAGCGTTCCTAGGCACCTGCGCACTTTCGGCAGCGCGGGCCTTTGCGTAGCGCTGCGGCGATTGCCGCGAGAGCAGGCTGCTCCATGGCCGGGCGACGACGCACCCGACGCTTCGTGGGCCGCCGCTGCCCTGTTTCAAAAGCCGACCCCGAATGCCATGCTCGCATCCTTCGCGCCGGTCGCTGCCCTGCGGCAGGACGGGACGGCTGGGGGTTGGCGACACGACATGAATGATACCGGCCTATGAATGATACCGGCGTGGCGACGATCGATGTGGTTTCGCATGCGGCAACAGATCCACGATCGCTGCGTCGTTTCGAAGATGAGCGCTTCCTCACGGGTCGGGGTCAGTACCAGGACGACGAGCACGTGCCCGGCGCCCTGCACGCCGTGGTGCTGCGCTCACCCCATGCCCATGCCGACATCCTTGCAATCGATGCGCAAGCCGCGAAAAGCCTGCCTGGGGTCACAGCCATCTATACCGCAGCGGAGATCGAGGATCTCGGCCCACTGCCCTGCTCGCTCACGCTGAAGGCCGAGCCGCCGCTGATCGTGCCGCCGCGTTTCCCCCTGGCGCGCGGGCGCGTCCGCCATGTCGGGGACCCCGTCGCCTTCGTCGTGGCCGAAAGCGCGGACGCGGCGCGCCAGGCCTGCGAGCTGATTGCCGTCGACTACGAGATCCTGCCTGCGGTCACGGAGCTCGCCGCAGCAGCCGGGCCCGCCGCTCCAGAGATCTGGCCGCAAGCCGCGGGCAATCTCGCCCTGCGCTACCGCCTCGGCGATGACGATGCGGTCGCCGCCGCATTCCGCCGCGCCGCACATGTCGTGACCTGCCGGCTCGTGAACAACCGGATCACGGCTGCCGCCCTGGAGCCGCGGGCGGCGCTCGGGCGCTTCGACGCGGAGAGCGGCCGCTACAGGCTCTCGCTCAGCGGCGCCTCCGTTCACGACATCCGCCGCGAGCTTGGCCTCGTTCTCAAGGTCGGGCCCGAGCGGATCGATGTCGCCTGCCCCGATGTCGGCGGCGGCTTCGGCATGAAGAATGTCACCTATCCCGAATATGCGCTTGTGCTGATCGCGGCGCAGCGCCTGGGCCGGCCGGTGCGCTGGCTTGCCGAGCGGATCGAGGATTTCGCCGGCGGCGCCCATGCCCGCGACAACCTGACGACGGGCCGCCTCGCCCTCGATGCCAGAGGCCGTTTCCTGGCGCTGGCCGTGGAAACCATCGCCAATCTCGGCGCCTATGTCTCCTCGCTCGGGCCCGGCAGTTCGACGACCGCGCCGACGCCCGCCATGGGTGGGCTCTATGACATTCCGGCGATGAGCATGGATGTCCGCTGCGTCTTCACCAACACCGCGCCGGTCGACGCCTATCGCGGCGCCGGCAAGCCGGAGGCGAACTACCTGATCGAACGCCTGGCCGATGAGGCGGCGCATCTGCTGCGGATCGATCCGGCCGTGCTGCGCAAACGCAATTTCATCCGCAGCTTCCCCTATCGAAAGCCCTTTGGCGCTGTCCTCGACTGCGGTGCCTTCACGGGGAATCTCGAGCGCGTGCTGGCGGCGGCCGACCGCGCCGGCTTCCGCCGCCGCCGCGCCGTCTCGCGCCGGCGCGGACAATTGCGGGGCTTCGGCATCGGCTGCTTCCTGGAAACCGCGCGCGGCGGACCGAATGAGGATGCCTGGCTCAGCTTCCGCGCCGACGGCCGGGTCGAGATGGCGGTCGGCACCCAGTCGAACGGCCAGGGGCACGAGACGAGCTTTGCGCAGGTCCTGTCGCAACAGCTCGGCCTGCCGGCCGAGCATTTCCATCTCGTGCAGGGCGACACGGCGCGCGTCCCCACCGGCGGCGGCCATGGCGGCGCCCGCTCGCTGCATATGGGGGGCGGCGCCCTCTTCCTGGCGGCGCGTGCCTTGATCCGGGCCGCCAAACCCGCCGCCGCAGAGTTGCTCCAGGCCCCAACCGAGGCCGTGCTCTTCCAGGACGGCTGGTTCCGTGCGCCCGGCGCCGGCAACGTCGCTCTCGCGACGGTCGCGCGCCATATCGGGGAGACGACCGGCCGGGCGCTCTCAGGCCATGGCGCCCATCGCGACGCCCCCCTCACCTTCCCGAACGGCGCGCAGACGGCCGAGGTCGAGATCGATCCCGAGACCGGCGCAGTGACGCTGCTGCGCTATGTCGCCGTCGACGACTACGGCACCCTGATCAACCCGCTCCTGACAGAGGCCCAGGTCCATGGCGGCCTGGCGCAGGGCATCGGCCAGGCGCTGATGGAGGACATCCGCTACGATCCGGAAGGCGGCCAGCTGCTGAGCGCGACCTTCATGGACTACGCGCTGCCGCGCGCAGCCGACCTACCCTGTTTCGAGCTCTCGCTGGTCGAGCTGCCGACGACGGCCAACCCGCTCGGCGTCAAGGGCGCCGGGCAGGCCGGCTGCATCGGGGCGCCGCAGACGGTGATCCACGCGATCCTCGATGCGCTGCGCCCGCTCGGCGTCAGCCACATCGACATGCCGGCGACCCCGGCCCGGATCTGGCGCGCGATCCAGGAGGCCAGGACGCCCGTAGCGAATGAACCATGACGTCACGTGGGCCTGAGATTTCAGGCCCACGTGACGTCGTTACAGCGGACCGCCCTGCGCCAGGGGGCTCCATGCGTGTTCCCGGTCAGCCTCGGTGGAGAGGTCGATCGTCACCTGCGTACCCGTTCTGATACGCCGCTTCAGGATGTCGGTGCGGTCCGGACTCGTCCGAAGCGCGCCGCCCTCGTGAAGCGTTTGGAGCCGTGCACGCGAGACCCGCAGCTCGGACGCCAGCAGCCGGTCAAGGCGCGTGCTGGTCGGAAGCGTAACCTTCAGGTCGATTTCCAATGTCGTCCAATTCAGGGTGTCGCGCAGGACCTCCTTTTGGATATCAAACTCGGGGAATTCTTCGACGCGCTGCGCCTTGCGCCTCAATGCTTCGAGATTGAAGGTCTCTCTCCGGATCCATTGCGGATCGTTCGCGTGTAGCGCTTCCAGCACGGCAGGATCGATGTCGCGGACATTCTGCCGCTCGAAGATCGGTCGGTTCCATGTCTTATCGCAGCTCAGGCATTTGTAGATCAGCCACGCATCAAGCTTGCGACCGTTGGCGTTGAGCCGGATCTTGCCGCTGGATTGGAAGGCTCTCAAGCCCCCGCATCCGCTGCAGGCAATCCAAGGCTGGGGAGCAGTCTGGGGGATGATGGTCCATCGAACCCGAAATGCATTGCACATGACGTCTTGGTCTTCCGTTCGGAAGTCCACCAAGAGGGTGCATGAGACGACCCTTGCGGGCACGGTGTGGCGATGTTTCGGGCGGCTGAAGAGCTGAGACAGCGGCGCTGCTCATGGCACAAAATAACAATGCCAAACCGGTCTCTTGCCGCCACCCGATGAACACGATCATACGCGGACAGCGCGTTGCTATCCGACAGTACGGGTGAAACTGGATTGAGACCGGTGTTTACTTAGGCAAAGTCGACCTCGGTGCGCCAAAGCTCTTCACCCACAGCGATACCAAATCATCGGTCCGAGATGGAGTCCTCCGGCGCGCCGGGAATCCGAAAGCTGCCAGGTGCGGCTTCCATGCAACTTTGTGGTGCAGAGAGCCGAGATCGCCCTCGCTCGGTCGTCGATACGCGGCCTATCGGCTTGTCACAAGGGCCGGTGGGTCCGGCTTGATGATCGGGATGGCGAAATCCGAGGCACGCCTTCCCTCCAGCTGGCACGGCGCAGGCCGCCCCCGTCCGTCATTGAGCCGAGAGTCCGCGCCCCAGCTAAAGCGGCGGACCTGTCCTCGAGCGCCTTCCAGTTCCGCCCACGGACGGCAATAGCCCGAAGAAGGCCGATTTCACCCGATGCTGACCGGCAGTGCGCCGCAGGTTTGGCACCTCACTGAGAGCTGCGGTCATGGCGCGGGTGATATTCACCGCCCCAACTCCCGGCAAACAGCCCTGCCATGGCCGGTGGCGGCGACCACCGAAGCGCACTGCGTTGACCCTGCAATCAATTGGGCGTAGCAGTAATATGTTACGCCTTACGCCTTAGCGCCACTGCGACGGGAGATCCCGTTAAGGCATGGCGCCTCGCACAGCTTGAAGATTTCTGCCGTCAGGAGATTTCGCACATGCAGATCCGATTTTTGCGGCCGCTTTCCCATGTACTCGGCCTCGCGTTCCTTAGCGGAATCGCCGTCGCCGGCCTGATTAGCCCGTCTTATGCCCAGAACACCCTTGAGCGGATCAAGAGCCAGAAATCGGTCAGGGTCGGCTTCTCAAATTTCGCTCCGACGTCTTTCGTTGGGCCTGGGGGTGAGATCACTGGCTCCTCCCCCGAATTGGCGAAGGCGTTCTTCAAGAGCCTCGGCGTCGAAAAGGTCGAAGGAGTGGTCGGCGAATTCGGCTCACTGATCGGAGGCCTGCAGGCGCAGCGGTTCGACATGATCGCGGTCGCGATGCAAATCCAGCCGCGGCGCTGCGAGCAGATCGCCTTCGGTGACCCGGAGATGCAGTTGCTTCAAGGATTTGTCGTCAAGAAGGGCAACCCACTTGCGCTGAAGAGCTTCAAGGATGTGGCTGACAACAGGAACGCCCGGCTGGGAATGCTGACCGGCGCCGGGCAAATCCGTTTCGCTGACATTGCTGGGGTGACCAGGGATCAGCAGATTCTGTTCCCTGACTTCGACAAGTCGGTTGCAGGGCTGCAAGCAGGCCGCGTCGAGGCGGCGGCCGGTGCCAGCGTTGCACTGAAATACATTCTGTCGAAGATCAACAGCCCGGAGGTCGAGTTTGCCGAACTCTCCCAGCAACCCGTGGATGAAAAGGGCCAGTCGGTGACCGCCTATGCAGGCATGGGCTTCCGGCAAGGCGATACCGAGCTTCTGGGCGCATGGAACGCCTGGCTGCGCGCGGCCCGGCAATCAGGAGAGGCGCTGAGGATCATGGCGCCATTCGGCCTTGGCGAGAATGACATCGCCCCGGTCAGCGTGACCGCGCAGTCGCTCTGCCAGAACCGATAGGGTCGGGCCTGCCATTTCGCGGGAATGGCAGGCGCACATCAAACCTGAGGCCACGGGGATACCTGGGCTCGTCTTCCCGTGAGGTTGATTTCGATGACGCTCACCTATGCCGCTGCCGAAGGCCTGTCTGGGGTCAGCCTTCGACAGCAGGCGATCCAGATTCTTCGCACCCAGATCCTGATTGGCGCGCTTGCGCCCGGCCGCCTCTATTCGATCGGAGAGATTGCCGAACAGCTCAAGGTGTCGCCGACTCCAGTGCGGGAAGCCCTGCTCCATCTCGCCGGCGAGCGCCTGATCGTCATGGTCCGGAATCGAGGCTTTTCGGTTCGCGAGATCGATGACCACGACCTCGATGAACTGGCCGAATGTCGGCATTATCTCGAAGTGCCGGCAATCGTGAGCCTCACGCAGAAATCCAGGCTCGCCGGACGTGCCCTCCTCGTCGACTTGGCGTCGCAGACCGAGAAAGCGGCAGCCGAGGGCGACCTTCTCTCGTTTCTCACCGCTGACCGGCAATTTCACGTGCTCTTGCTCTCAGAGACGGGCAATTCCCGGTTGGTGGAGATGGTTGCGACCCTGAGAGATCAGACACGCCTCCACGGCCTGACGCGCTTGCGAGGCTCGCACGAACTGCTGTCCTCGGCGAAGGAGCACCGCGCGCTGATCGATCTCATCGAGGCTGGCGATGTCCCGGCAGCCCGGGAGCTCATGGCGCGGCACCTTCGGCATACCCGCGGCCTCTGGGCCGGAACAGCCAGCATTCCCGCGGAACAGAGCGTCGATCGCTGTTGACTTACAGTATGTAACCGGTAACATATTACTAAGATCAAAGCCCGTTGGAGGCTTGCAATCTCGGCCATGGAGAGCAGCTTGTCTGAGCAGAATAGACTTAAGGTCGCCGAGGCGGCCAAAGCGTTGCGCGCAGAAGCGCTCGTGATGCTGAAAGACATGACGGCCATTCCGGCCGATGCGACGACGGGGACCGGCTACCCCGAAACAGTTGCCTATCTGAAGAAGCAGCTCGCCACCTTTGCTCCCACCGAAGAGATCGACGTTCCACAAAGCTATCTCGATGACCATTGGGGAAGCGATCTGTCGCTTTCACGCGAGTATCTGCCGGTGTACCGCGCTGCTCCGCGCGTGCTTGTCACGGCGATGCTGCCGGGTCGAAGCGACGAGATCGGCATCCATCTGAACAACAACTACGATCTTTACTGGGGACCGCGAAAGGAACGCGCCGGCTCGATCGCCCAAATTCTGGCGCTCAAGGCCATCGCCAAGAGCGGTGTGAAGCTCGACAAATCGGCTTTCCTCTCTGCCACGCCCGACGCTTATATCGGCGGGGAGACCGGCGCGGGCTATCTGGTGCAGCAGGGCATGGGTCGCAGCCCGGTCGTTCTGGCCAGCAGCCTGGGCGGCCCGGATATCGTCACGGCCGGCTATAAAGGCCACTTCTGGGCGAAGATCACCGCTTTCGGCAAGGCAACGCATGGTTCGCGGCCAACGGAAGGCGTGAATGCCATCGAAGGCATGATGGCGGTACAGGACAGAGTTCGGAAACTCGCTCAGGAATTTACGGCGATCAAGACGCCCCTGGAGATCGTTCCGGCGCATGCCAACACGCCGACGATCGTCATGTGCCGCATCGCGGCCAACCTGGACGTGACGTTCATCCCGGACGAATGCGCACTCTATGTCGATCGGCGCATGAATCCCGAGGAGAAGCTGGACGATGCGATGGCGGTGCTGAGGGAACTCGTCGCTGACGCTTCGCGCGAGACCGGAATGCGAATGGAGGTCTCCTTCCCCCACACTGTTTCGAGTTCGTACACGCCACCTGAGCATCCCTTGCACAAGGCGCTGAGCGACAACCTGAAGGCCGTCACCGGACGCGAGCCCCGTTCGATCGTCTGGTCGCATTATCTTGGACTTCACTATTTCACGGCGGGCTGGGGCAGCGCGGCCGTCGCATACACCCCCGGCGCCGTCGACCACGGCAAGGTCGTGATCGAGGCGGGCGATCCCACGGTCTCGGATGACGAGCTGATGGCCGCGATCGAAGTGATCGCGCTGACGATCTACGATTTGACCACATCCGGCGCTGTCGACGCCTGACATCGATATCGGCCAAGGAGGCGGATATGCCATCTCTTCAGAAGGTAGCGCTCGTTACGGGCGCCGGATCCGGCATCGGCCGCGCCACGGCGGTAGCGTTTCTCAAGAGCGGCTATCACGTGGTGCTGACTGGCCGCAGGCTCGATGCCTTGCAGGAAACGGCCGATCTCGGCGGGTCGCCCGGGAACGCCTTGTGCGTCTCGTGCGACGTCACGCGGCCTGAGGCCGTGAGGGATCTGTTCGCTCAATGCAAACAGCGCTTTGGCCGGCTTGATGTGCTCTTCAACAATGCTGGCGTCACCCGCGGAGGATCGATCGAGGATATCGCCTACGAGGATTGGATGACGACGGTCTCGACCAATCTCACCGGCCCGTTCCTCTGCACCCAGGAGGCGTTCAGGCTGATGAAGAGCCAGACGCCTCAGGGTGGCCGGATCATCAACAACGGCTCGCTGTCCGCGCATGTTCCGCGGCCAGCCACGGCTCCCTACAGCGCCACAAAACACGCGATAAGCGGCTTGACCAAGACGACCGCGCTGGACGGCCGCCCGTACAACATCGCCTGCGGTCAGATCGACGTCGGCAACGCGTTGACCGAGATCGCGCGTGATATGATCGAGCGCTCCAAGGCAGCAGGCACCTACGCCCAGGCCGAGCCTGTCATGGATGTCGAGCACGTTGCCCAGTCAGTGCTCCACATGGCGAACCTGCCGCTCGAGGCCAATATCCTGTCGATGACTGTCATGGCGACCAAAATGCCATTCGTGGGTCGGGGATAGGAGGAGCCTCAGCCGGCCTCGGACCAACGAGTCTTCGTGGATTCGACGTGGTTGGTGATGATCTTGTGGAGCAGCGCCTCATCCCTCGCCAGGGCAGCATCGACGAGCGCGATATGTTCCTTCGATGCCGCCACGATCTCGCGACTTCCCAATCTGGCCCGCAATCCCCTCAGCCGAGCGCGATCGCGATAGTTCATGATGAGCTCGGTGAGATGCGGCATGGCCAACGGGGCCAGGAAGGCCTGGTGGAAGCGGCGGTCGCCTTCGACATAGCTGACCAGGTCGTTCGACTGCGCGGCCTGAACAGTGGCCTCGGCGATCGCCCGGGTTTCTTGCGCGTGCTCCTCCCCCATCTTCAGTCCGGCCTCGACCGTGGAGGGAACCTCGAGCAGGAGCCGGATCTTGTGGAGCTCCTCGAGCTCTTCCGGTGTGGTCGCAGGAACGGAGAATCCGCGGTTCTTGTGGATGACGAGGAGATCCTTGCTCGCCAGATCCAGGACCGCTTCGCGAATGGGCGTCGGAGATACATCGAGACCTGCCGCCAGTTGTGCGACCGAATAGATCTCTTCGGGAACGAACTCGCCCGACATGATCTGGGCCAGCAAAAGCTGCCGGACGCGTTCACGCAGGCTGACCGTCTGCGGAATTGAGAATTGGCTTAGACGTAGCTGGGACATCGACAGTCGCCCTTGTGACGGCACGACGCTTGTAGAGACGGGGCTCCGGCGGGTCGAGAAAAATGTTGACGGCTACAGGTAATATGTTACACCTCAGCTGCATCGGACGTGATGTCTGACGCTCTCTTGCTCTCCTTACAAAGGCTTAGGCACATGCGTGAAGCAATCACCCTGCCAGGGCAGCACGCCAAGTATTATTCCGATATCGTGAAGGCGAAGGGGACGCTCGTGTTCCTCGCCGGGCAGGTCGGCTGGGACGAGAACGGCACGTGGGCGCCTGATTTCGCGAGCCAGCTGGAACTTTCCCTCGAGAATATGAAGACCGCTCTGCATGCGGCAGGCGCGACGATCGACGATGTCGTCAAAGTCAACGCCTATCTCGTCGACGTTCGGTACGGCGACGAATTCAACGAGGTCTACGCGCGTTATTTCAAGACCGACCGGCCGGTACGGACCCGTGTCCAGGCGGCGATGCTTGCGCGCGATTGCCTGGTCGAAATCGACGTCATCGCGGTGATCGACGACGCTTGAACGCGATCCATCAGAGGGGCAACGGCAATGGGATTGAAAAACTCGGATCATCTCTCGCGGCGCCTGCTCCTTTGCGGCGCGCTGGCGAGCTGGGCGGTGGTGGGAGCGTCAGCAGCGCTGTCTCAGCCGCAGGACGACAGCCTGGCGCGCATCAAGTCTCAGGGCAAAGTCCGGATTGGCTTCGCCAATATCAATCCCTACGGCTACGTGATGCCCGATGGACGGGTCACCGGGCAGGCTCCCGAACTCATCCGCGCCTTCTTCGCGGATATGGGCGTGTCCTCCCTTGAGCCCGTCGTGACGGATTTCGGTTCGCTGATCGGAGGGCTTGTAGCCAAACGCTTCGATATCGTCGCAACGGGCATGCTGATCCAGCCCGAGCGCTGCAAGATCGTGTCCTTTGGCGACCCCGAATATCAGATCAACCGCGCCTTCGCGGTCAAGAAGGGAAACCCCAAGGGCGTGACGAGCTTCGTCAGCCTGGCAAGGCACGCCGACGCGAAGATCGGCTTGTTGACGGGCGCCGGCGAGATCCGCTTTTCGGAGCTGGCCGGCATCCCCCAGGAACGCCGCCTCCTCTTCCCCGATCTTTCAGCGGCAATCGCGGGTCTTCAGGCCGGCCGGGTTGATGCCGTGGTGGCGTCGACCGTTACGATCCGCGGAGCGCTTTCGCGGGCGAATGATCCGCGCCTGGATTTCGCCGCCCTGTCCGAGCAACCCCGCGACGAATCCGGCAATGAATCGATCGGATACGGCGGCATGGCCTTTCGCAAGGACGACATTTCACTCCGTGAGGCCTGGAATACCTGGCTCGCCAAGGCCCTGAAGAGCGGCCGCGTCACGTCGATCATCGAGCCGTTCGGCTTCGGGCCGGAGACGTTGC
Organism: Allobosea sp. P4_E12; assembly: GCF_056401655.1. Taxonomy (NCBI): domain Bacteria; kingdom Pseudomonadati; phylum Pseudomonadota; class Alphaproteobacteria; order Hyphomicrobiales; family Alloboseaceae; genus Allobosea; species Allobosea sp. P4_E12. The sequence goes on from NZ_JBFUIY010000003.1 coordinate 214,875, forward strand.
CGAAGGAAGGCACCACTGCCGAATACGCCTGCGCGGAACGCAAATAACCGCTCGCCAAGACAAGGGGGAACACCATGAAGATCACGTCCCGGACGGCCCGTGTCGCGAATGCGCTCGCAAGCGCCCTGATCGTCAGCGCTGCGCTGTCGTTCCCGACGATTGCCCATGCCGACAGCCTGTCTTCGATCAAGAGCGAAGGCTATGCGCGGGTCGGCTTCTCGAATTTCACCCCGTGGGGCTATGTCGACGACAAGGGAGAGCTTTCAGGGGTCGAGCCGACGCTCGTCCGAGCGTTTCTCAAGTCGATCAGCGTAGACAAGATGGACGGCGTAGTCACGCAGTTCGTCTCGATCATCCCCGCACTAGATGCCAAGCGACTGGATTTCATCGGCGCCGGCATGCAAATCCGGCCCGGTCGCTGCCAGCAGATCGCTTTCGGCGAGCCGGAATGGGTCAGCACGCAGGGTTTCGTTACAAAGGCCGGCAATCCGTCCAAACTGACAAGCTTGGATGATGTGAAGAGCAATGCCGCCACCCGTCTTGCTGTTGTCGCCGGTGGCACCGAGCGGGAGTACGCCAGGATCAACGGCATCCCTGATGCTCAGGTCGTCATCTTCCCAGATCTGCCCACCGCGGCGTCTGGCATCAAGGCGGGCCGGGTCGACGCCATGATGCAGACCTCGATCACCATCCGCGGCTTGCTGGCGGGCGACAAGCATCCTGAGCTCGCCTATGTCGCAATGTCGAAGCCGCCCCTCGACAAGGATGGCAATCCGGTCATCGGATATGGGGCAGTTGGTTTCCGCAAATCGGATCCGGAGCTTCTCGCCGCCTGGAATGCCTGGCTCAAAGGAGCCAAGCAGTCGGGTGAAATTGTGCGACTGCTGGAGCCGTTCGGCTTCACGGCGGCAGATATCGCACCTGACACGATCAAGACGGCAGATCTCTGCGCCGCAAAGAACTGACCGTCGCATGCTCCAGGATGAATCGTGAACCTCCTGCTTGAAATCAGTCCGGTGTTGCTGCGGGGAGCATACACAACCGTGTTGCTCACGTTGGTATCTGGGACCTGCGCGCTCCTGGTGGGCTTCGCGGTTGGGCTCGCTCGCCTGGCCCGGACCCGGTGGCTGTCCATTCCGCTGGCGATCTACATCGAGGTATTTCGCAACACGTCCTCGCTGGTCCAAATCTTCTACTTCTTCTTCGTGCTCCCTCTCATTGGGATTCGGCTCGAGGCATTCACGACAGGATGCCTCGTGCTGGCACTGAATTTCGGGGCTTATATTTCCGAGGTTGTGCGCTCAGCCATTCTTTCGATTGACCGCGGACAGCACGACGCCACCATCGCCCTGAATATGCCCACCAGCCTGAGCTACCGGCGGATCATCATCCCCCAGGCCATTCCGGTCATGCTTCCTGCCTTTGGGAATTACGCACTGGAATTGTTGAAGGCCACCTCGCTGGTTTCGCTCATAACAATCACGGAGCTGACGTTTTCCGGGGCTCAACTTGTCCAGTATTACGGGCACCCCACCCTCATCTACATGTCGATCTTCGTGATCTACCTGCTTCTGGCCTTGCCTCTAGTTGCTCTCAACAAGGCTCTTGAGCGGCACTCCGGAGGCCAGTGGAAGCCAAAGGTGCCGACGACATGAATTTCAGCCCTCAAATCACGGCGGAACTCCTCCCGGCACTGCTCAGAGGGACTGTCGTCACTCTGTACGCTACGGCCGCTGGCATGGCTGTCGCATTGGCCGTCGGGCTCTTGATCGCCGTCGCCCGCCGTGGCGGCAATCCTGTCGCCGTCCTGATCATCGACAGCTTCGTCACCGTCGTACGCAGCACGCCTCTCCTGATTCAGCTGTATCTGCTTTTCTATGTGCTTCCACTTTACGGGCCGTCGTTCAACCCCTTGTTTACGGGCATCCTGGGCCTGGGGTTGCATTACAGCAGCTACATCTCCGAGGTCTTCAGGGCTGGCATCGATGCTGTCCCCCGCGGGCAGTGGGAAGCCTGCATCGCCCTTCAATTCTCGCGTGTAAAAACCTGGACGAGAATAATCCTACCGCAGGCTTTTCGCATCGTCCTGCCGCAAATCGGCAACTACCTCATCTCAATGTATAAGCATGCGTCCCTTCTCGCCACGATCACAGTGGTCGAGCTTCTCGGAGCGGCATTGAACTTTGCCGGTGAAACGTTCCGATACTTCGAAGCCTTCACGCTTGTCGGCATCATATACTTCGTGATCGGCTTCGCATTTTCACGTCTTGTCCGTTACCTGGAGCAGAGAACGACTTACGGCCGGGCCTGAGTGCAAAGGTCGTTTGTATGCTTCCTGCTCCTTATCGAGTGCTGAGAATGGACCATCAGAGCGCAACTGCCTCCCAAACGCCGCTGGCGGCTGAATTCGTCAATGTCTCGAAGTCGTTCGGTGCATTCACGATCATCGACGATCTGAACCTGCAGATCAGGCCGTCAGAGCGCGTCTCGCTGATCGGCCCGAGCGGCTCCGGGAAAACCACGATCCTGCGTCTTCTGATGACCTTGGAGCGACCCAACGAGGGTGAGATCAAGGTGTTTGGAGACATCCTTTCGGCCGGCGGCGAAGGATCTGCGAAAGCTCGACCGGATCGGGAATTCAGAGCGATCCGCGGCAAGATCGGCATGGTGTTCCAGCAGTTCAACCTGTTCCCGCACATGACCGCGCTCGAAAACGTCATGGAAGCGCCGGTGCAGGTGCTCGGAATGCAACGCCAGGAGGCCCGAGACCTTGCCGAGAGTCTCTTGAAACGGGTCGGCCTGGCCGAAAAGGGCGCCTCCTATCCATCGCAACTGTCAGGTGGCCAGCAGCAGCGCGTCGCGATCGCGCGGGCCTTGGCCATGAAGCCCCAGATCATGTTGTTCGACGAGATCACGTCTGCGCTTGATCCCGAGGTCATCGGTGAGGTCCTCGAGGTTGTCCATAATCTCGCCCACGAGACCAAGATGGCGATGTTGGTTGTGACGCATGAAATGGGCTTCGCCCGTGACATTGCTGATCGCGTGATCTTCATGGAACGAGGAAAGATCGTCGAAGACGGCTCTCCGGGCGAGATCTTCAACGCTCCAAGAAACGACAGAACCAAGGCGTTTCTGAACGCAATCAAGCGATAGCCGACAAAGACATCACAGCAAAACCGGCCTGATTGGACTCATGCAGTCGGGCGACGGCCGTGCATTGCCGCGAGCAAGGGAGATCACAATGTCCTCACCTACGATAATCGGAGCCCCCGAGACCGCTTCGGCTCTCGCCTACCGTCCTCTCATAGATGCATTGGCAACCGGTTTTGCGGCGGGATGTCAGGCGCCGCTGCGCCATCACCACGCGATCGATCAGGCCGGGCAGCCGCAAGCCACGCTGCTCCTGATGCCGGCGTGGAGCCATGATGGCGACGCAGACAGCCTTCTCGGCGTCAAGATCGTGACCGTATACCCCGGCAACGCCGCGAAGGGACTGCCGGGACTCGCCTCGACCTATGTGCTCTATGATGGCTCGACGGGCCAGCAACTGGCGATCATTGACGGGAACACCATTACAGCCCGCCGAACCGTCGCGACAGCGGCGCTGGGCGCCCGGTTCCTGTCGCGTGAGAACGCACGAAGCCTACTGCTGCTCGGCTCCGGTCGGGTTGCCAGCCTCGTCCCCGGAGCGATGCGAGCCGTTCGACCGATCGACAAGGTCGCGGTCTGGGACATCGATGGCGTCGGCGCGCGCCGTCTGGCAGACAACCTCACCGCCAATGGTTTTCAAGCAACCGTCGTCGACAATCTCGAGCATGCGGTCGGCGAGGCCGACATTATTTCGGCAGCGACGTTGTCGACGCACCCTCTCCTTCGCGGTGATTGGGTTCGCCCGGGTACGCATGTGGATCTGATCGGCAGCTTCACGCCGACAATGCGTGAAGCGGACGATCGTCTGATGGCGGCTGCGATGATCTATGTCGATACAAGCGACGCGCTGCACGAGTCCGGCGATCTCATTCAGCCGATTGATGCGGGGGTCATCACCGCTTCCGACGTGCGGGCAACACTGACGGAACTGTGCAGGGGCTCCGCTTTCGGGCGCCAATCCGCCGAGCAGACGACCGTGTTCAAGGCCGTCGGATCGTCATTGGCCGATCTTGTCGCGGCCCGCCTTGTCTACCGTACCTTGAAGGCTCCCGAGCAGCAGATGCGCCTGAACACCGCCTCCTAATGGGTCGCGCGGCCCCATCGGGGCGACCTGGTGAGAAACCCTGTGATCTTCCGAGGAATCCCATGCAAAGCAACCGCGTTATTCATGTTGTCAGTTGTCATGCCGAGGGCGAGGTCGGCGACGTCATCGTGGGCGGCGTTCTGCCGCCGCCGGGCGAGACGATCTGGGAGCAGGCGCAGTTCATCGCCCGCGATCAGGGATTGCGGAACTTTGTGCTCAACGAGCCTCGAGGCGGCGTATTCCGCCATGTCAATCTCCTGGTGCCCCCCAAGGACCCCAGAGCCCATACCGGCTGGATCATCATGGAACCCGGCGATACCCCACCGATGTCCGGCTCAAACTCGATCTGCGTTTCGACCGTCCTGCTCAACAGCGGCATCGTCCCGATGCAGGAACCAATCACACGCCTCATCCTTGAACCTCCGGGAGGGCTGATCGAAGTCGAGGCCGAATGCAGGGACGGCAAGGCCGAGCGCATCCGGGTCCGGAACCATCCCTCCTTCGTGGACAAGCTCGATGCGCAACTCGAGATCCCTGGCATCGGCACGATGGCGGTCGACATTGCCTGGGGCGGCGACAGCTTCGTCATCATCGATGCGCCGTCGCTCGGGCTCGCAATCCGGCCGGACCAAGCCCGTGACATTGCCGAGATTGGCGTACGCGTCACGAATGCAGCCAACGAACAGCTGGGTTTCTCTCATCCGACCAACGGCTGGGACCATATCTCCTTTTGCCAGATGACCGAGCCGGTGACACGAAGGGACGGCGTCATGCACGGCACAAGCGCCGTGGCGATCCAGCCGGGCAAGATCGATCGATCGCCGTGCGGAACGGGGTGTTCGGCGCGGATGGCGGTCCTTAACGCACGCGGCGAATTGGCTGTTGGCGAACGGTTTGTCGGGCGGTCGATTGTCGATACCGAGTTCGATTGCCTGCTGGAATCGGAAGCGGGCCTGGGCGGCAAGCGAGCGATTGTCCCGGTGATTTCGGGCCGTGCCTGGATCACCGGCATCCATCAGCACATGCTCGACCCCACGGACCCATTCCCGGCCGGCTATCGGCTGTCCGATACCTGGCCAATGCAAAAACTGCAGAGATAGCGGAGCGAGCTCTTGCCCGGGGCTTTCTTGAATCCAATCGTAAAGCATTACGCGTAGCACCTTAGTTGCCCGCAAATGGGCATTCCGCGAACCTATGAACAGAGGATACCGAACATGCGCGAGTCGATTACCCTGCCCGGCCATCCCGAAAAATGGCCCTGCTTCTCCGATGTCGTGAAGGCGAAGGGGACACTGGTCTTCCTGGCGGGCCAGGTCGGCTGGGACGACCATGGCGTTTGGGCCGAAGGCTTTGAGAAACAGGCCGAACTTGCGCTCCAGAACATGGAGAGGGCTCTGGCAGCGGCCGGCGCCACGATCGACGACGTCGTCAAGGTCGTCGTCTTTGTGGCCGATGCCCGGAACGGCGACGCGGACTATCGCACCGGCAACAATTTCAACGAGATCTACTCCCGGTTCTTCAAGCGCAACTTTCCGGTTCGCACGCGGGTGCAGACCGGCATGCTCGCGAGAGATTGCCTCGTGGAGATCGATGTCATCGCTGTCATCAGCGACGATTGAACGATGGGCGGCCGATCCAACGCCGCCCACAAGCGTGCGAAAGGGAAGGCAGAGGTCTCCCCTTTCGCCCCAGTTTTGCTTGGACGGCCTTTGCCAAACATGGGCAATAGCGACTAGGCCCTGCTTGCTTCGCCTTGTGGCAGCGAGACTTCCCGACAGTTGGAAAGGGGAAGTCGCGAGAGGCGAAAACTGCGCGAAGCCTGTGTGCCAGACGCGAGACCCCGGACGTGGAAGCCTTGGTGCGCCCCCCTCTGTCCAGCCATGAGGCGTGTGGCCACCTTCATGTGTCCAGCCGGGACGTGGCTGCCCATTCCAGCCTCCTGGACGGGCCAGATACCCGTTGCGGCCGGCGCCCCAAGCGTCGCATCAAGGCCTTGCGCTCGCCCCCCAGATGCGATCGAGGAACCGGTCGGCATAGGGCTGCCAGAGTGCGCGGCCCTCCGGCGTCGGAAACAGCCTGTGCCCGTCTTCGCCGAATGCGCCCAGGAGATGATATTCGGCATCGCCGCCGGCGGAGCGATAGGCCCCTGCCATGCGGGCGGTCAGGGCGCTGTCGAAGAAGCGGTCGTTCCGGGTATAGATCCACAGGGTCGGGATCTTCGATGAACGGCCGAAGGTCGCCGCCGCGTCGACAAGGCTGTCCGGCGCGCAATTGTTGTTCGGCCGGCCGCCGGCATAGCCACCGCGGCCACCGGCGAAATTGATGACGGCGCGCACGCTCTCGGGGCCGCGGCTCGCTGCGGCCAGCGAGCCCCAGCCCCCGGCCGACTGGCCCACGAGCAGGATGCGGTCGGCCCGGATCGTGGGAAGGGTCGCGAAATAGCGCGCGACATTCTGGATATCATCCGCAGTCGCCAGCCCGCCGCGAACGTAGTCCGGCTGGCTGCACGGTCCGTAGGCCTCGGCCCATTCGCCTCCGCGCGGGCCATATCCGCGACGCAGCGGCAACACGACCATGAAGCCACGCGAGACCAGCCACTCCGCCCCCGCCCGGTATTCGGGCGGCGCCATGGTCTTGCGCGCAGCCGCATTCGCGGGCGAGCCGTGGCTGACGACCGCGAGCGGGAACGGGCCGGGCCCGACCGGACTGAACACGCGCGCCGGCAGCAGGATCTCGGCCCCCTGCGCATCCCGGCCCACCGGGACGAACCAGGCCTGCTCGCCGGGGCGCTCCAGATCGGCCGGCAACCGGCCCGGCCGGGGATGCTCGACCGCCTCCCAGGGGTTTGACGGCTGCGCCTGAGCCGGAGGGGCAAGCCCCAGCGCCAGGGTCGACGCCGCAACGGCACATTTCAACGGCAGCATCCAATCCCCGACAGAGGCGACGCTCGATGCAAACAGAGACATATTCGCGTTCCATCCCTAGATAATTTTCCAAACTGAAGTATCTTGCAGTATGATAGTCAAGCGATATCGCAAATATGCGGGGTGTATCGAATACTTATTGCAATGTATTCGAAAATGTATTGAGTTTATGCAATTAACTCATAACTGTTATCTTGATACCGCTCGTCTTTTCAAACATCCTGCCCTCAAGAATATCGTGATCGAGGCGGCCCTTCCGCTGATGTCGATCCGCATGGGGAGCGTTCGCTATGTTACGCAGATTGACCCGAGCCGCTCTCGCGGGCTCGTTCCTGCTCGGCCTTGCCGTGGCTCCGGGACAGGCCGCGACGCCCAAGGACGTATTCGTCATGGCGAGCGACCTCACCACCTTCATCACGTTCGATCCGGCTGCAGCCAACGAGTCGTTTCCCAACGAATTGTTGCGGCAGATGTGCACGCCGCTGCTCTCGCTGGATCACAAGGATCCTTCGAAAGTCGTCGCCGGTATCGCCGAGACATGGTCGAGCTCCCCGGACGGGAAGACCTGGACGTTCGCGCTGCGGCGCGGCATGGTTTTCCCGTCTGGCAATGCGGTCACCTCGTCGAGCATCGCCTGGGCCATGCGCCGGTCGATCAAGCTCAACCTGGTCAGCGCGAGCCTGATGCGCGACTGGGGGCTCACCTCGCCGGATCAGATCGCAACACCGGACGACCACACGCTCGTCATCACCCTCGCCAAGGATCTGGCGCCCTCGGTGACGCCCTTTGCCTTCACCAACCACCGCATGGGGTCGGCCCTCGACCGCGACACGATCATGGCGCGCGAGAAGGACGGCGATCTCGGCGCCGGCTGGCTGAACACGAATGTCGCCTGCTACGGCCCCTACCGCCTGAACACGCTGCGCGCCCAGGAAGTCGCGATCCTGGAAGCCAATCCGACCTACTGGAAGGGCGCGCCGGCGATGAAGCGGATCATCGTGCGGCATGTCCCGGAACCGGGCGCGCAGAGGCTCCTGCTCGAAAAGAACGACATCGACTACGCCAAGTCGGTCGAAGCCTCGTCACTGGCGGCCATGGTGGCCAATCCGGAACTGCGCTTTCAGTTTCAGCCGCGACTCGACAGTGTCTATCTCGCGCTGAACCAGAAGGACCCGATCCTCAGCAACCCGAAGGTCATCGAGGCCTTTCGCTACCTGATCGATTATCAGGGGCTGAAGGAGACCGTGCAGAAGGGGCGCGCCGAAATCCGCCAGAGCTTCGTGCCGGCCGGCGTGTTCGGGGCGCTGCCGAAGGGCGAGGACCCCTATCGGCTGGACATCGCCAAGGCAAAGGCCCTCCTCACCGAGGCAGGCTATGGCGACGGCTTCAAGAAGACCGTCCTGACGATGACGAATTACCCGTTTCCGGATCTCGCGCAGAACTTCCAGCAGAATGCCGCGAAGGTCGGCGTGACGCTGGATATTCGCACCATGGCGACGGCGCAGCTCTACACCCTGATGCGCAGCCGCGACTTCCAGATGCTGATGGCGGTCTATGATTACGATTATCCCGATGCCAACGATATGGCGCTGCGGATGGCGTATAACCCCGACAACAGCGATGCCGCGAAGGCGACGAATTTCCTGGCCTGGCGTGCCGCATGGGCGCCCGACGCCTGGTTCAAGCAGCAGGTCGAGGCCGCGCAGGTGGAGCGCGACCCCGCCAAGCGCACCGCGCTCTATGCCGAGCTGCAGCGCCGCCACATGCGCGAGGCGCCGATCATCGGCATCTTCCAGCGGCTGGGCGCGATGGCCCTGCACAAGCGGGTCAAGCGCTTCGAATATAACGGCTCGGAGTTCTTTTACGACACGATCGAGAAGGAGTGAGGCGTGAGCTCCCTGACCGGTCTCGCGCCGCGCCGAAACGCCCGCCTGCGCCTGCCGCGCTGGGCAGCGCCGGCCCTGCGCGGCGGGCTTTCCGTCGCGCTCACCCTGCTTGGCCTGCTGGCCCTGACCTTCTTCATCGGGCGCGTGCTGCCGTTCGACCCGATCGCCGCGGTCGTCGGCGAGAAGGCCGATGCCAGCGTCTACGAGAACGTGCGCATCAAGCTCGGGCTCGACCAGCCGCTCTACATCCAGTTCGTCATGTTCCTGCGCGACATGCTGAGCGGCAATTTCGGGCGGGCGATCTTCACCGGCAATCCCGTCGCCGACGATCTCAGACATGTCATTCCCGCGACGGTCGAGCTTGCCACCGTCGCCATCGTGATCGGCAGCGGGCTCGGCATCCCCTTCGGCGTCGCCGCTGCGGTCTATCGGGGAAAACCGATCGACCACGCCGTGCGGCTCCTGTCGCTGATCGGCCATTCCGTCCCGATCTTCTGGCTCGGCCTGATGGGGCTGATCGTCTTCTATGCCTGGCTCGGCTGGGTCGGCGGCTCCGGCCGGGTGGATATCTTCTATCTCGACGCCGTGCCGAAGCGGACGGGGCTGCTGCTCGTCGATTCAGCACTGGCGGGCGACTGGGACGTGTTCGTCAGCGCCGCGCGGCACATCATCCTGCCGGCTCTCCTGCTCGGCTATTCCTCGATGGCCTATATCAGCCGCATGACCCGGAGCTTCATGCTCGATCAGCTGAGCCAGGAATACATCACCACGGCGCGGGTCAAAGGGCTCTCGCGGCGGCGCGTGGTCTGGGGTCATGCCTTCCGCAACGTGCTGGTCCAGCTCGCTACGGTCATTGCGATTTCCTATGGCGGGCTGCTCGAAGGAGCGGTGCTCACCGAAACGGTCTTCGCCTGGCCCGGCTTCGGTCAGTACCTGACGACCGCCCTGATGATCGGCGACATGAACGCCGTTCTCGCCTGCACATTGATCGTGGGTCTGGTCTTCATCTGCCTGAACCTGATCACCGATCTCCTTTACCGCTTCCTGGATCCGCGCACCCGATGACGGCTCATTCCTTCGAGCGCAACGCTTCGTTGCGATCCTGGCTTCTCGCCGAGGCACCGCAATCGGGCTTCCAGGCCTGGATGCAGAGCTTCTACCTCGCCTGGCTGCGCCTGGCCGCGAACCCCCTCGCCGTCATCGGCGTGGTCGTCCTGCTGGTGATCGGGCTGGTCGCGCTGATGGCGCCGTGGATCGCCACCCACTCGCCCTTCGACCAGGTCCTGGCCGAACGGCTTCAGCGCCCGAGCGCCGCGCATTGGCTCGGAACGGACGAGCTCGGCCGGGATGTCTTCAGCCGCATCGTCTATGGCGCCCGCACCACGCTCTACATCGTCGGCCTCGTTGCCGTGATCGTCGGGCCGATCGGCCTGTGCATCGGCGCGACGGCCGGTTATCTCGGAGGCTGGGTCGAAGCGCTGCTGATGCGGATCACCGACATCTTCCTGTCCTTCCCGAGCCTGATCCTGGCGCTGGCCTTCGTCTCCGCCCTGGGCCCGAGCCTGGACAATGCGATCATCGCCATCGCGCTGTCCTCCTGGCCGGGGATCGCCCGTCTCGCCAGGGCGGAAACCCTGACGATCCGCTCCAGCGACTATGTCGATGCCGTCCGCGTCATGGGGGCCTCGACACCGCGGATCATCTTCAAGCACGTCATGCCGATGTGCCTGCCCTCGGTCGTCGTGCGGGTGACGCTGAGCATGGCCAGCGTCGCGTTGACCGCAGCCGGCCTCGGCTTCCTCGGCCTGGGCGCCCAGCCCCCGACGCCGGAATGGGGCGCCATGCTCTCGACGGCGAGACAATACCTGCTCGAGCACTGGTATCTCGCCGCCATGCCCGGCCTGGCCATCCTGACCGTCAGCCTCGCCTTCAACCTGTTCGGAGACGGGTTGCGCGACATGCTCAACCCGCGCTCGTGAGGGAGGGGACGATGTCCGGGACCACAAAGAGCCCCATCCTCACGGTCGAGGACCTGCGCGTCGGCTTTCCCGGCCCGCGCGGCCTGGTGGAGGCCGTGCGCGGCATCAGCTTCGAGGTCGGCCGGAACAAGGTCGGCATCGTCGGCGAGTCCGGCTCCGGCAAGTCGATGACCGGGCGGGCGATCCTCAACCTGTTGCCGTCGGGAGCGACCTCCACCGTCAAGTCCATGAAACTGGGCGAGACCGAGCTCGCAGGACTGAGCGAAAACGAGATGCTCGGCATCCGCGGCAAGCGCGTCTCGATGATCCTGCAGGATCCGAAATACTCGCTCAATCCGGTCATGCGGGTGGGGCATCAGATCGCCGAAGCCTTTCGCGTGCATCATCGCGCCTCCCGCGCCGAGGCGAACGAGCGGGCGCTGGAGATGCTGGCGGCGGTCCGCATTCGCGATCCCAAGCGCGTCTTCGCGCTCTACCCGCACGAGGTCTCGGGCGGRATGGGCCAGCGCATCATGATCGCCATGATGCTCATTCCCGAGCCCGAGCTGATCATCGCGGATGAGCCGACCTCGGCGCTCGACGTCACCGTCCGGCTCCAGGTCCTGGCCATTCTCGACGAGCTCGTCACCACCCGCGGCATCGGCCTGATGTTCATCAGCCATGACCTCAACCTGGTCTCGACCTTCTGCGACGAGGTCTTGATCATGTATGCCGGGCGCATCGTGGAGCGATGCCCCGCCGCGGACCTTCACCAGGCGAAACATCCCTATACGCGCGGGCTGCTGGCCTCACTGCCCCGGCTCGAGGACGGCCACAAGCGCCTGCGGGTGCTGGAGCGCGACCCGTCCTGGCGCAACGAACCCATTCCGGCGGAAGCATGATCGAAGTCAGCCATTTGCGCGTCGCCTTCGGCGCGGGTGAAAACCAGTCCGTCGCCGTCGACGACGTCTCCTTCTCGATTCCCGAAGCGACCGTCTACGGGCTGGTGGGCGAGTCCGGCTGCGGCAAGACGACGATCCTGCGGTGCCTTGCCGGCCTCAACCGGCAATGGTCGGGGACCATCAGGATCGCCGGCAAGACCGTGGGACCGGTGCGCGATCTCGCGTTCTACCGGATGGCCCAGATGGTGTTCCAGGATCCCTATGGCTCCCTGCACCCACGGCACACCGTCAACACCATTCTCTCGGAGCCGCTGGTGGTGCACGGCATCGCCGGCATCGGCCCGCGCGTCTCCCGCGTGCTTGCCCAGGTCGGTCTTGGCGAGAGCTACCGCTACCGCTACCCGCACCAGCTCTCCGGCGGCCAGCGCCAGCGCGTGGCGATCGCGCGGGCTCTCATCCTCGAGCCCCGCATCCTGTTTCTCGACGAACCGACCTCGGCTCTCGACGTCTCCGTCCAGGCCGAGGTTCTCAACCTGCTCCGCGACATCCAGGTCGAACAGGGCCTCACCTGCGTCCTCGTCAGCCACGACCTGCCCGTCGTCGCCAATCTGTGCAACCGGCTCGCCGTGATGAACCAGGGCAAGCTGATCGAGGAGCTCGGCGTCGCCGACCTGATGTCGGCGCGCGCCCATAGCGGCTACACGCAGAGGCTCATCGCAGCCAGTGCCGGCTATGATCGTGCGCTGGTCGGCCTCGATGCGGACTAGCCCGGCCGTGGGGCGGACGGAGGTGGATGTCGACGCGGCATCGCCCTGGACGCGGCCGGGCGCTGCGACCCTGTCGCGTTAGGGAGGACGCCATGGAGGTCAAATGGTTGGAGGATTTCCTCAGCCTTGCGAGCACGGCAAGCTTCTCCCGTTCCGCTGCCGAACGCCATGTCACCCAGTCCGCCTTCAGCCGCCGCATCAGGCAACTCGAGGATTGGGTCGGCTTGCCCCTCGTCGATCGGGCCTCCTATCCGGTCCGGCTGACCTCGGCAGGCGAGAATTTCCGCGGGACCGCGCAGGAGCTGTTGCAGGACCTGTATCGCGCCAGGGACAAGCTGCGGGAGAAGCAGGGCCTGCGTGCAAACACCCTGTCCTTCGCGGCGCTCCACACGCTGTCGCTGACCTTTTTCCCGCAATGGCTGCGGCGCATCGAGCCCCGCTTCGGCGGGCTGCGGACGAGAGTGAGCGCGGACAATAACGGGATCGATTCCCTCGTGACCTCGCTGCGGGAAGGCGGCAGCGATTTTCTGCTGATCTACTCGCATAGCGCGGTGCCGGTTTTCATCGGGGACAGCGACATCATCCATATGCGATTGGGCGACGAGCGCGTCGTCCCGGTTTCGGCCCCCGACGCCAGCGGTCGCCCGCTTCACCGGATCGAGCCGGGAGCGACCCCGGCGCGGCACCTCGCCTATGGCGCCGGATCGTTCTTCCATCACGTGCTGGCGGATCTCTTCGCGAGACGAGCGCTCGAACGCATCACGATCCACGAGAACACGATGTCGGAAGGCCTGAAGGCGATGGCTCTGGCCGGTTGGGGGCTGGCCTGGATACCGGAGAGCATCGTGCGGCTCGATCTTGCCAGCGGGCAACTCGTGCGCGCCGCCGATGCCAGCTGGGACCTGACGGTCGATATCCGGCTCTATCGGTCCTTGTCGAATTCCCGTCCGGTCGTTGAGCAATTCTGGCGCACCGTCAGCGAGGACGAGCAGGACGCGGTCAGTGCAAAGCCGCAACTGGTCCGCTGCTAACGGGTAAAGGCAGCCGCTTGCCCATGCCCGTCAGATCTCGATCTCGGTTCCGAGCTCGACCACCTGCTTGGTCGGCACGCCGAAAAACGCAGCCGAGCGCTCGGCATTGCGCTGCAGGAAGGCGAACAGCGTTTCCCGCCAGACCGCCATGCCGGCGATCTGCTTGGTCGGGATGATCGTCTCGCGGCTGATGAAATAGGTGATCTGGGTGGGGTCCACTCCGGGCAGCCTGCCCTGTTCGCAGGCCATACGAAGTCCGTCGGCGATGCTCGGATACTGCATGAAGCCGAAATGCAGGATGATCCGGGTGATGCTCTCATGGAGTTCGATCACCTCGACGCGGCCATCCTCCTCGACGCGGGGGACCTCTGCGATGACGACCGTGACCAGCAGGATGCGCTCATGCAGGACGCGGTTGTGCTTGACGAACTGCGTCAGCGCGAGCGGCACGCCATGGGGAGCCGAGGCCATGAAGACGGCGGTTCCGGGCAGCCGCGAGCAGCAGGTCGCGACCGCGCTCTCGATCAGCTCCTCCTCCGGCTGGCGCAGATTGCGGCGGGCGCGCTCGACCAGTTTGACGCCGCTGCGCCAGGTCAGCATCACGAAGGCGGCCGCGGCCGCAAGCAGGAGCGGGAACCAGCCGCCTTCGAACAGCTTGGTCGTGTTCGCGGCGAAGAAGATGCAGTCGATGACGAGGAAGAAGCCGTTGACCGCAATCACGATCAGCGGCGGGTAGCCCCAGTGCAGCGCAACGAGCGCGGCCAACAGGGTGGTGATGGCCATCAGCAGGGAGACGGCGATGCCATAGGCGCCTGCCAGCGCATCGGACGAGCCGAAGCCGATCACCGCGCCGAGCGTCGCCGCCGCCAGCAGCCAGTTCACCAGCGGCACATAGATCTGGCCGATCTCGTGGCTTGCCGTGTGCTCGATATGCATGCGGGGCAGGAAGCCGAGCTGGATCGCCTGCTGCGTCAGCGAGAACACCCCGGAAATGATGGCTTGCGAGGCGATCACGGTCGCCACTGTGGCAAGGGCGACCAGCGGGTAATGCGCCCAGTCCGGCGCCAGCTGGTAGAATGGATTATCCAGCGCGGCGCTGTCGGTGATCAGGAGTCCGGCCTGACCGAAATAGTTCAGCACGAGCGCCGGCAGGGCAATGCCGAACCAGGCGAGCCTGATCGGCAGGCGGCCGAAATGTCCCATGTCGGCATACATGGCTTCGCCGCCGGTGACGGCCAGGAATGCCGCGCCGAGAATGGCGAAGCTGACATGGAAGTCCTGGTGGATCAGGAAATTGACGGCGTAGAGCGGGCTCAGCGCCACAAGCACGCCGGGCGCCTGGGCGATGCCGTGGAGGCCAAGCAGCGCGATGATGATGAACCAGCCAAGCATGACCGGACCGAAGATCGCGCCGATGAAGCCTGTGCCCTTCTTCTGGACGGCAAACAGGCCGATCAGGATGACCACGGTCAATGGCACCACGACATGCTGCAGCGCCGGCGCGTCGAGCTTCAGGCCTTCGACGGCGCTCAGCACCGAGATGGCCGGGGTGATGGCGCCGTCGCCGTAAAGCAGCGCCGCACCGATCAGGCCGACGATCAGGAGATAGGCGCGCCAGCTCCCCGGCTCGGCGTTGCGGGCCGAGAGCAGGGCCAGCATGGCGACGATGCCGCCCTCGCCGCGATTATCGGCACGCAGGATCAGCAGCGCGTATTTCATGGAGATGATCAGGATCAGCGCCCACAGGATGAGCGAGACGATGCCGAGCACCGCATCCTGACTGAGGCTGCCGCCCTGGGTCGCCGCCCTCGCCGCTTCCCGCAAGGCATAGAGCGGACTTGTTCCGATATCGCCATAGACGACGCCGAGAGCGCCGAGCGTGGCGGCGACCGGCAGGGCAGCGGGCGGTCTCGTTACCTGAGCGCTGTGGGCAGTCATGGTTCGATCCCAGCTGCAACCCAGTACATAATCTGCGAGCATTGGGGGCAAATTGCTAGGGGGCGAGGATGCCGGTCGCGCGGGTCGGAAGGACCATCGTCGTCCCGCAGGTCAGGCGCCCGTCCAAAGGGCTGCGCTTCCTCGCCGTGCGGGATGCCGTGCGCCCCTGGTCTGATCCTCACGATCGGCCAGAACGGAGGTCAAGTTGGACCAGAACCATGGGGCCGCGTCTGAGTCACCCAAACGCCTTCAGGGGCCCTGGCCGGTTCAGGTGAAGACCGACGATTGCGGTTCGCGATCAGGCAGGACGAGCTCCGCAAGGCGCGGAGGCCGCGCCCCCTCAGTGACGGGGAGGCAACAGGGCCGAGGGCGTCACCAAGTCCTCCAGAGCCAGGCCACGTTCCTTCAGCAGGGCTTCGAGCAACGGGCGCAGCTCGCCGAGGCTTTCCGCGACGGTGTCCCGCACCGTGTCGACAACCACCTGAGTCCCCCGTTCGATCTCGACATTGACCGCGTCACCCTCTCGCTTGGCGTCGAGATTCGTCACCCGGCGCGTCTCGGGGATAAGCCAGATCTCGAACCAGCCCTCGGCCTTGTTGCACTCCGAGACCGTCAGGCTGCATCCGTTGATGGCGATGTAGCCTTTCGGGAAGATGTACCGCTCGAAGGGCCGAGGGATGGAGAACCGGATGGCCTTGTTGCCTCCGTATTCCTTGATGAGGTCGATCCGCGCTGCGAAGTCGATATGGCCCGAGAGAGGGTGCCCACCGATCTCTGCGCCATCCTTCGCCGCCCGTTCGACATTGACCATGCTGCCCGGCCCACAATCCCCCAGCGTGGTGACCGCGAGGCTCTGGAGCATGACGTCGAAGAGCACCCGCTCAGTGGACATGATCGTCGTTGCCGTCAGGCAGACGCCATCCACGGCGACGCTGGCCCCGATGCCGAGCCCATCGGTAAACCCTGCGGGGAAATCGAGCGTGAAGGTCCGGATGCCATTGTCGTCCTCAATGGCTGCAACCCGCGCTACGGATTGAACAATGCCGGTGAACATCGCTGTCCTCATCCTCTCGAGCCGCGCCTTATAGCGCTCGCCGGATGCGGCAGGCCAGTCGATCAGGGCAAGGCCTGCGAGCGTCCGCGATGGGTCGGAGTTGGCTGTCGGCCGCTTTGACCAGGACAGCCCGGATGAACGGGCGCAGGGGCGATGGACCATGCCGGTCCGAAGGCTCAGCGCCGCCGCGCTGGGAGCGAGCGGGCAACGTAGCCCAGAGCAAACGTCACCATGGCGACCGCGAGCCCGGAGCAGATCAAGCCAGCCGGAGTGATCCGCGCCCGTCCCTGCAGGGTGATGTGCTTGCCGACACGCAGGTCGAACTCGGATCTGATTTCCTCGGGATGAGTCGGAGCCTCGTCGGCAACGGGGTTCCCGGCGCTGGCATTGGTCATCAGGCGCTCCACGTCTGAATGGCAAGGCTCGGATCGTGCCATGAAGCCCGATGACATCGCCAGCCCGGAGACTGGAAGGCCGAGGTCGGGCCGCCATGGCGAAGGCTCCTTCGGGCGCTTGACCTCGCCCCAAGGGCTGACTCTAGAGATGGATTCATGAGCGATTCCTATCTTCTTGCCGGACGTTTCGGCGCCGCCACGCGGCTGTCACCGAAGGCCTTGCGGCTCTATGCCGAACAGGGCCTGCTCGTGCCGGCCCATGTCGATCCGCAGACCGGGTACCGCTATTACGCCCCCGAGCAGGCGCCACGGGCGCGGCTGATCGCCAGGCTGCGGCGGCTCGGTCTGCCGGTAGCGCGCGTCGGGCAGCTTGTCGCGCTTGCGCCCGAGGCGCGCGCCGTCGAGTTGCAGACATGGCTCAGCGCGCAGAACGAGCTTCTGGCAGAGCAGACCGAGGGTGTTCGGGCGCTTGCCCGACACGCCGACGGTGGTGAACCCGCCTTGGCCACGGCGATAAGCTTGCGCGAGATCGAGGCCAGCAAGGTCGTGTCCCGCCAGCGCCACGTCGGCGTCGAGGCCCTCGACGATTTCGTCGCCAGCGCCGAGGCCGATATCCGCGCCCATCTGCGGGGCTCGGGCCTGCCGGGCGACGGGCCGATGAGCGTGCATTGCCACAGCCTCGTCAGCCGCGACAGCGAAGGTCTGGTCGAGGTCGCCATCGCCTATGAGGGCAGCCTGGAACCTGCCGGCGACCTGCGCCTATGGCTGCAGCCGGCGCGGCGCGAGGCCTATCTGCCGGTGCCCAGGGCTTATGAAGATTTCCCGCTCGTCCTGCGCGTCTATGACGCGATCGAGGCGTGGCTCGACGCACGAAGCGATCTGAGCTGCAGCGACAGCCCCTGCGAAACCTATCCCGGAACCGGCGGCGCACGTTTCGATGTCGCCTATCCGATCACCCTGTAAGCGAGCCCGCCATGACGCATTTTTCCTATACGGGCTCCGGCCCCTATTGCTACGCCAATTCCTTCGCGATGATGTTCGGGGCCGACGCGCCCTCCACCGCGGTGATCGAGATCGCCATCGGCAGTCCGTTCGGCATGCAGTTGATCGGCGGCACGCTGCCATTCTTCGATCCCTATGGCTGGGACCCGGAGAAGGGCTTTGAGGACGCGCTTTCGTCGCTCGGCTGGACATCGACGGTCACGCAGGGCGGCGAGGCCGAGGAGGCCCTCGCCCGGCTCAAGGCGGCGCTGGCTGGCGGACCGGTCTGGATCGGCCCGGTCGAGATGGGGCATCTGCGGCACCAGCCGGGCATGCGTGGACCGATCGAGGCCGACCACTACGTCGTCGTCCTTGAAGCGGATAATGAGCGCGTGGTGATGCATGATCCGCAAGGCTATCCCTATGCCACCCTGCCGGTCGCCGATTTCATGGCCGCCTGGAGCGCCAGCACGCTGATCTATGGCGCGCCCTACACCATGCGAACCGCCTTCAGGCGCGTCGCAGAGGTCAGCGAGGTGGAGACGATCCGTGCGTCCGTCCCGGCGGCGATCCGCTGGCTGTCGATGGACGGCGATCTCGGCATGCCGGCCGGAAGCCTCGGCAATGGCGAAGCAGCCGAAGCCCTGGCGGCACGGATCGAGGCGCGATGCGACGAGGCGCTGCGCGGCCATATGGTCCATTTCGTGGTCAGGGTCGGCGCCCGCCGCGCGGTCGATGCCGCAGCCTGCCTGGCGCGCGCCGGCTATGCCGAGGCCGCGCGGATTGCCGACAGGCAGGCGCGCCTGATCGGCGCGATGCAATATCCGCTGGTTGTCGGCAACGACGCCGTTGCGGCGACCGCCCTTCGTGACCTGGCGCCCACCTACGACATGCTGCGGACGGCCTTGGAAAACCAAAGCTGAATGCCTGCCTGGGAGTGGACGCGCCTGGACGTTTGGCCGCTTATCCCGGCGATTTGCAGCTACCCTCAGCGAATCCCGGCGGCGCTGTCATGCACCGGGACCTCGCTTGACCGCGCCCGGAGGACAATACCGAATGGCGAATGATGATCGCACCAGGTTCATTCCCAGGAGAACGCCGGAATCGGCGGCGATGTCGGCAAACGTCAAGCGGGCGATGACGATCACCGCCACCCTCAACCGTTTGACCTATAACGATGCCGATGAAGTCCGGGCCTTGTTCAGCGATCTCATCGGCAAGAGGGTCGACGACAGTTTCGTGTTGATACCGCCGTTCTATACGGAAAATGGGGTCAATATCCGTGTCGGGCGCAATGTCTTCGTCAATCAGAACTGCACCTTCTATGATCTCGGCGGGCTCGATATTGCCGACGACGTGCTGATCGGGCCGAATGTGAGCATCATCACGACCGGCCGCCCCCTTGAGCCGTCCCAACGGCGCGCCCGCGTCACCGCAAAGCCCATCGCGATCGGGAGAAATGTCTGGATCGCAGCCGGTGCGACCATCATCGGTGGCGTGACGATCGGAGAGAATTCGGTCGTCGCGGCGGCTTCGGTCGTCACCAGAGACGTTCCTTCGAACACCCTTGTCGGTGGCAATCCGGCGCGGGTCATTCGTTCGATCGCCGACTGAAGAACCGCCCGTATAATGGGCAGTCAAATGCTCCTTCGCCCGCGATCCCCTGGCGAATGCCGGGCCGGTTAAAGTTTACGCGGCACGGCCGGTCCATCGGCATTGCGTCAGCGCCATTGGTGGCGCAGAGGAAACGAGCGGGCTGCAGGTCACATGTGTCACCTGGCTCTTGAGAACTCTCCCATGTCTATCGCCCGTCTCTGCCTTGCGGCTTTCGCCGCCGCGCTTCTGTGCGTCGTGCCTGCCGCCGCCAAGAATTTCGCGGTTCCCGACAAGAACCCGGCCATTACGCTGACCGTTCCGAACAACTGGAAGACGCAGGAGATCGAGTTCGGCTACTCCGCGCGCCCGCAGGACGAGGCGATCTTCTTCTCGGTCGAGTTCGCGCATGCCCGCGAGATCGACAAGATGATGGCCACGAACGAATCCTGGATGAAGGAAAACAAGATCAAGCAGGTGAAGCCGATCCAGGCAGAAGTCCCGATCAACGGGATTTCCTCGACCGTCTTCCAGTTCCGCACCACTGACGCGAACGGCCCGACGACAGTCGATTTCATCCTGATGCCGGCCGGCAGCGGCCGGATGATCATGATCACCGTCTGGGGCAATGACGAAGAGCGCGAGACGCACGCCAAGGCGCTCGACGATATCTTCGGCAGCATCAAGTCGATCAACTGAGAAGACCCGGCGCGTATCGGACCTTCCGATACGCGTCTCTCCGCAACGGCCGCACGACGGACGGTGCAGCACGTGTCGGCAATTGCCGCGCAGCGCGACAAGGCGCTAGTCATTGTCCGGGATTTCCGCGTGATCCGCGCTCTCTCCGCATCGGACGCCTATCTCCGCAGCGCTCTACCCGACATCCTCTGCCTGCAGGAAGTCGTGCATACGCCTTCGTCGTCAAAGGACTGGCTGACCTACCGCGACGGCGATCATGTTCTTCCCCAGCGTGCAAACTTTTTCCGCGATATTGGCGCGGCTCTGCCCGACCATACCGCGATGTTCTTCCCGGCGGCGCAGGGCGTTCTCTGGGACGACGGCAAACCCGTGCCCTCGCAATGGGGCCTGGCGACATTCGTGCGATCTGCCTATCCGATCATCGGGCAGGCACAAGGCTTCGTGCACAGGGCGTTCTCCTGGGATGGCTACGGAGACCATCCCAGGTCGCGCAATGCTCATGTCATCCGACTTTTCGATTTCGAACGGGGGTGGCCGATCACCATCGCGCATATGCACGGGCTTCGCGACCTCGCGGGCAAGCAGGACACACAAGAGCGCCTGGAGCAGGCGACGCGCTTCGCGCGCTTGATCGCGAATGTCGCGCCGCCCGGGGAGCGCCTGGTCGTCTGCGGCGATTTCAATGTCGAACCTGGCAGCCGGACGTTCGACATCCTGGCCGAGATCGGCCTGCACGACCTCGTCACGGCGACCGGATGCACCGACACCCGAACCTCGCACTACAAGAAGGCGGGTCGCTACGCCGACTATATGCTCGTGCGCAGCAGCATCGACGTGATCGAATTCACGGTGGTCGAGCATCCCGAGGTCTCGGACCATCGACCGCTTCTTCTCACGATATGACAGACGCCGCCGGAAATCCGCGACATGCTGCGGGAGCGCTTGTCGGAAGCGGATGGCGCGCCGCGTCGCCCCCATTGCCGGCTTCGATCCTTGGCGCACAAATTCCATTCTGCGATGGTGCTGGAATCGCGGACAAGACTGTCGCGTTCATCGGAAGTTCGCGACAGGACATAGATCTGGCCATGACAACTGCAAGCCGCCCGGACTTGAGCGACATCCATCAGGGCGATTGGGTCGATCGCCGGCTGCCGGCCGCATGGCGGCCCTATACGCGGCTGGCGCGGCTCGATCGCCCCGTGGGCATATGGCTCACGCTGTTCCCCTGTTGGGCCGCCCTGATTCAGGCCTCCGATGGCGTTCCCGACCTCGGGCTCCTGGCCATCTTCTCTCTCGGTGCGTTGCTGATGCGAAGCGCCGGCTCCACCATCAACGATATCGCCGATCGGAACTTTGACGGCCATGTCGAGCGAACCCGCTTCAGGCCGTTGGCAAGCGGGCAGATCGGCACGCGACAAGCTTTCGTCTTTCTGGGCGTGCAGCTTGCGCTGGCGGCTGCGCTGCTGCTTGTCCTTGCCCCATACACAGCTCTGGTCGCGCTGTGCGTACTCCCACTCGTGTTCATCTACCCGCTTTGCAAGCGTTTCACCCATTGGCCGCAGGCCGTCCTGGGCGCGGCCTTCAATTGGGGGATGCTCATGGCATGGGCCGAGGTCGCGGGGCATATCCCGCCCGGCGCGGTGCTGATGTGGGCCGGGGCCATCGCCTGGCAGATCGGCTACGATACCGTCTATGCCTATGTCGACGTGAAGGATGATAGCCGCCTCGGCCTGAAATCGACGGCGATCCTGTTCGGGCGGCACGGCAAGGCGTGGATTGGGCTGTTCTATGCCCTGACGCTTTCAGCCTGGTCGCTCGGCGGTTGGCTGCTGGGCATGTCGCCGCCTTACGCCATCGGCATGCTGCTGATCGCCGCGCATCTGGCCTGGCAGACCTGGCGGATAGACCTTGCCCGCCCGGACGTGAATTTTGGCTTGTTCCTGGCGAACATCCTGACCGGGGCGCTGCTGGCAGCTGCAGCCTTGCTGGGGACGATGTGAGGCCAGGCGCGGTCTGTCGTGAAACTCGCTCGCTAAAGCCCGCGGTTCCCGACTGACGTGCATCCTCATGCCCCTCGATCTCCGCCCTCGCCAGCAGCTGCCCCCCTTAAGCGGACGTTCGACCCGCTTAATTTGCTCCTGCCGGCGGTGAGCTCAATGCAATAGGACAGCGCTTTGAAACGTCTCCAGCTCCGGCGTGCGAGGCCGGGCGAGCGTCGCGGCCGCGGGACCTTCCTCCCAGATCAGGCCCTGGTGCATGAACGCCACGCGGTTGGCGACCTTGCAGGCAAAGCCGATGTCGTGGGTCACCAGCATGATGGTCATGCCGTCGCGCACCATCTCCTCCAGCAGTTTCGGCACCTCGCCGACCAGCTCCGGATCGTCGAACAGGATGAGTTGCGGCGACATCGCCAGCGAACGCGCGATGGCCAGACATTGCTGCTGACCGCCGGAGAGCTGATCGGGATAGACGTCGATCTTCTCGGCCAGTCCCACCTTTCGCAGCACGGTTTCAGCCAGGTGCCGTGCCTCGGCCAGCGGCACCCCCTTCACCACATTGGGCGCGAGCGTGATGTTCTCCTCGGCGCTGAGATGCGGGAAGAGATTGAAGCTCTGGAACACGATGCCGACATGCTGGCGCAGCTTGCGCAGATCCGTGCCGGGATCGTTGACCACGGTGCCGTTGAAGGAGATGGTGCCGCCCTGGATAGGCTCCAGCCCGTTCACGCAGCGCAGCAAGGTGCTCTTGCCCGAGCCTGAGCGGCCGATGACGGCGACGATCTCCCCCTTCGCGACGGTGAGCGACACGCCATTCAAGACCGTGTGCTGGCCGTAGCGCTTGACCACGTCATTCAGATCAAGGAGCGACATGCAGCCTCCGCTCGAGCCGCCGGCTCCATTGCGTCAGGTCGAAGCAATGCGCGAAGTCAATGATAGTGATCATGACATAGATGGGGATGAGCCGGAAGGTGGTACAGGCGCCACCTCCAGTGTCTCCGAACACCCCGTCCCGGTCTCCACGAAACCGGCGGCGCGCGCGGGGCGGCGTCGCTGCTGGCCTGGAGGCCAGGGCGATGACGTCCCCAACCCCAGACCATCGGCGACGCCTCTCTATTTCTTGAGAGCCGGGCAGGCGCCGTCTGCGAGCGAGCGGAAGGCCTGGTCTCCGGGGATGGTCGCGACGAGGTTGTAGAAGTCCCAGTCGCCCTTCGACTCTTCCGGCTTCTTCACCTGGAAGACGTAGAAGTCATGGACCATGCGTCCGTCCTCGCGCAGCTTCGCGCTGCGCACGACATCGTCCTCGATCGGGATCTCGCGCATCTTGGCGATGACGGTCTTGGCGTCGTCGGATTTCGCGGCTGCGACCGCCTTGAGATAATGCCGGACCGCCGAATAGATTCCGGCATGGATGGCCGAGGGAACGGTGCCGTTCTTCGCCTTGAAGCGCTCGGAGAAGGCGCGCGTCCGATCATCCAGGTTCCAGTAGAAGCCTTCCGTCAGCACGGTGCCCTGCGCGCCCTGGAGGCCGACGCTCTTCACATCCATCACGGTCATGAAGAAGGCGACCAGCTTCTGGGCGCCCTGGCCGACGCCAAAGTCCCGAGCCGTCTTGATCCCGGCGATCGTGTCGCCACCGGCATTGGCCAGCGCGATGATGTCGGCGCCCGAGCCTTGCGCGGTCAGGAGCTGCGACGATAATTCGGTTGCGGGAAAGGCATGCCGGACCGAGCCGAGATAGTTCCCGCCCTTGGCCGTCACCAGGGTCTTGGTATCGGCTTCGAGCTGGTGTCCCAGCGCATAATTCGCCGTCACCAGATACCATTTCGAGCCGGGCTTCGTCAGCGCATTCGCGACCCCGGAGACCTGGACATAGGTGTCCCACATCCATTGCACGATATGATCGGGCTGGCAGGCGTCACCGGTCAGCCGCGCCGTGCCGCCCGGAAACAGGCCGACCCGGTTCTTCTCCTTCAGCAGCGGCGGCAAGGCGAGCTGGAGCGAGGCGTTCGACATGTCGGCGAGGACATCGACCTTCTGCTGGTCGATCCATTCGCGCGCGATCACGGAGGCGACATCGGCCTTGTTCTGATGATCGGCCGAGACGGTTTCGATCGTCATGCCGGCGCATTCGGCCGCAAGGCAATCATCGATCGCCATCCGGGTCGCCAGCACCGATCCCTTGCCGGTGATGTCGGAATAGACGCCGGACATGTCGGTGAGGACGCCGATCTTGACGACTCCGTCGGAGACCTCCGCCTTGGCCGCGAGACCCGGCCACCCGAGCGCCAGCGCGACCGTCGCTGCTACGAACTTGATCCGCATTCCAAATCCTCCCAATCCGTCGACCGTCAGGCGGGTCGATCGTTCCCGTGCCAATGAGCCAGCGGCAATCCGGCAACAGGTGACCGGAATGTCGGAATGCGCGTGCCCCTCAGGCTGCCGATATAGGCGGTGCGCAGATCGGGACCGCCAAAGGTGATGCTGGCGAACCAGGGGGCGATGCTGCCGCCACAGGCGAGCATCAGCTCGGGCGTCGCCTCGTCGCGGGCGAAGGCCGCCATCAGCGCCCTGCCCGCCGCGCTGCCGCGATCATCGTCGAGCAGGATGCGCAGGTCGCCGTCGGGCGTGATCGCAAAAATGCGGTCGGTCATGACATGGGTGCCCCAGAGATTGCCGTGGGCGTCGAAGGCGATGCCGTCGATGAAGGCGCCATGATCGCTGGGGCCGAATGTCTCTCGCTGCGAAAGGCTGCCATCCCCGCCGACACGCAGCCGCGTCACGCGGCGGCCGCAGGTCTCGACGACATAGAGCCACTCCTCGGCGGCATCGAGCCTGATCTCGTTGGTGAAATGGAAGCCGTCGGCGACGACGCGCAGGCGCCCGCCATCATAGAGCGCGACATAGCCGTCCCGGATCGCGGGGCTCATCGCCTTCATCCAGTTCTTCGTCCGGGTCGAGATCGTCAACCAGATCCGGTCCCGGCTGTCGCGCAGCACGAAATTGACCTTGCCGATCGGCTCGCCGTCGATGTTGTCGATCAGGACGCGCGTCTGCCCGTCCCGGGTCATGATCTCGAGCCGGTCGGTCCCGAAATTCGAGATCAGGATGTCGCCATTGCGGGCAAAGGCCAGCCCGTTCGGCAAGGTGCCGGCGACGAAGCGGTCCTCGTCGTTTCCGGCCTCGGCAAAGCCGCGGCTCGCCTGCTGCACGATCAGCCGCTGGCGCCCGTTCGGGACGATGCGCACGACACCGCCGCGCGCATCGGCTGACCAGAGCGTGCCGTCCGGCTCGGCCAGGATGCATTCCGGGCGCTGCAGGCACTCGCCGACATAGCTGATCGCCGCTGGATCGACCGTGAAGCCGTCGATCGGATTGGGTGTCCCCGCCATGGCGCGCCTCAGAAGTTCACCTGGTCGCCGCCCTTCAGCCCGAGCGTGGCGCGTGCTTCCGCCGGCGTCGCGATCTCCATTCCGAGTTCCTCGACAATGCGCCGGATCTTGGCGACCTGCTCGGCATTGCTGCGGGCGAGCTGCCCGCGGCCGATGAACAGGCTGTCCTCGAGGCCGACGCGGACATTGCCGCCCATCATCGCAGCCTGCGTGCAGAACGGCATCTGGTGGCGGCCCGCGGCCAGGACGGACCACTGATAGTCCTTGCCGAACAGCTTGTCGGCCGTGCGCTTCATGAACATCAGATTGTCCATGTCGGCGCCGATGCCGCCGAGAATCCCAAAGATCAGCTGCAGGAAGACCGGAGGCTTGAACCAGCCCTGATCGAGGCAATGGGCGAGGTTGTAGAGATGGCCCACATCGTAGCATTCATGCTCGAACTTGGTGCCGTGCCCCTCGCCGAGCAGCTTATAGATCCGCTCGATATCGGCAAAGGTGTTGCGGAAGATGAAATCCTTCGTGCCGGAGAGATAGGGCTCTTCCCAGCCATGCTTCCAGTTGCTGTAGCGCTTGGCGAGCGGATGCAGCGCGAAGTTCATCGAGCCCATGTTGAGCGAGCACATCTCGGGCGCGGCCTGAAGCGGCGCGGCAAGACGCTCCTCGACGGTCATGTTGAGACCGCCGCCCGTGGTGATGTTGATCACCGCATCGGTCGCCTGCTTGATCCGCGGCAGGAACTCCATGAACACGGCCGGATTGGGCGTCGGCCGCCCATCCCTGGGATCGCGCGCATGCAGATGCAGGATGGCGGCGCCGGCCTCCGCCGCCTCGATCGCCTGCTGGGCGATCTCGCCCGGCGTGATCGGCAGGTGCTCGGACATGGTCGGCGTATGAATGCCGCCCGTGACCGCACAGGTGATGATGACCTTGCCCATATGCCCCTCCCCGGGATCGGCCGTTGTGTTTCGACCTATGCCTGCGATGTCATGCGTTCAGAATGGCGACAGCCCGGGTCCAGCCGGCCGAGCCGCCCTTCACCTTCACCGGCAGGCAGGAGATGGTGAACCCCGTCGGCGGCAGCGCTTCCAGATTGTGCAGCTTCTCGATCTGGCAATAGCCCGCCTCCCGGCCGGCCTTGTGGCCTTCCCAGATCAGCGAGGCGTCCCCGGTCTCGGCGAAGCGGCGCGCGGTATGGCTGAACGGGGCATCCCAGCTCCAGCCATCGGTGCCGACGACGCGGATGCCCTGCCGGACGAGATGCAGCGTGGCCGCCCGCCCAAAACCGCAGCCGGAATGGATATAGTCGGACTCGCCATAGCGCTGGCCGGCGCGGGTGTTGGCGACGACGATCTCGAAGGGCTGCAGGCGATGGCCGATGCGCCGGAGCTCGGCGTCGATTTCGTCGGGTGTCACGACATGCCCGTCCGGCATATCGCGGAAATCGAGCTTCACGCCCGGCCTGATGAACCAGTCGAGCGGCAATTCATCGATCGTCGCGGCACGCACGCCGCCATCCATCGTGGGATGATAATGCCAGGGGGCATCGACATGGGTGCCGTTATGGGTCGAGATATTGACCTGCTCGACCGCCCAGCCCTGGCCGTCCGGAAGCTGTTCGGGGCGCAGACCCGGAAAGGCAGCGGCGATTTCCGTCGCCGTCTCACCGTGATGGCGGTAGTCGATCCTGACCTTCTGGAAGGGCGGATCGGCCGGGACGTCGTTTTCCAGGGGAATGGACAGATCGATCAGGTTCATCGCCGCCAGCCGCATGCCGGGCTTGCCGGCGTCGGGAATGGGATAGGATATCTTGGACGATCGTACAAGATCATCGACGAGGAGTGCTGATGGAGGGGGCGGCATGACCGGACCGGTCGAGGCAAAACGTTCGCGGAAGGCCGAGGCGGCGCAAGATCGGCGGCTCGCGATCCTCAGCGCGGCCGAGGCCCTGTTCGCCGAACGTGGCTATTCCGGCGTTTCGGTCCGCGACATCGCGGGCGCGGCCAAGGTGCCGCTTGCCCTTGTCGGCTATCACTTTGGGCGCAAGGAGGACCTGTTCTCCGCGGTCTTCGCGCATCGCAGCGGCTACGTCACCGAGCGCATCGACAGGATTGCCGCGGTCGATATCTCCGGCACCAATCCCCATGCGGTCGAGGATCTGGTCCGGGCCTGGGCCGAGCCGGTCATTCGCCTGCGGGAAGCCGGCGCAGACGCATTCTCGCTGCTCGTGGCCCGCACCGCCTGGGATCCGGGACCGGAGGCGAGCGCGATCATCGAACGCGTCTACGACCGCCTGGCCCATAGTCTGATCGATGCGATGATGCAGGCCCTGCCCGGCCGATCACGGGAGACGATGGTCTGGGGCTATGAATATGCGCTCGGAGCGCTCCTGATGCATGTCGCCGACCGCCGGGTCGAACGGCTCTCCGAGGGCCGTGCGCAATCGGGCGATCCGCGCATGTGCGATTTCTTCGTCCACATGATCGCGGCCCTGTTCCGCGCGCTTCCCGTTGCGAGTGACGAAGCCGCGTTGCGCGAGGGTAAGGCGCCATCGGGACTGAGAGCGTGACTGGTCGCGTGCGACGCAAGATCCATCGGAGCGAGCTTGAACCTCAGCAGGATCCGATGCCGGAACCCATGGGAGTCGCCATGCCGAACCAGACCAAGCTCCAGGACCGAATGTTGCGCCTTCGCGAGGCTTTGGAGGCGTCCTGGGACGGACGAACCTCGTACAAGGCGGCTGTGAAGCCCGGCAATCCCGCCCTTGGTCAGTGTTACCCAACCTCACGGGTCGTGCAGCACTATTACCCGCAAACGGAAATCATCAAGGGAATGGTGTGGACGGGCGAAAGTGACGAAACCCATTTCTGGAACGGCCTGCCGGTCGGCGAGGATTGGTATCACATTGACCTCAGCTGGCAGCAATTCCCGCCGGGATCGATGATCAGGGAGTTCGCGGTGCTCGACCGCGAGAACCTTGGAGACACGGAAGCAACGCTCCAACGCTGCGCGCTGTTGCTGAGCCGGGTCGAAGACTATCTTAAAACATCAGCCCGCTGACCGGCGCATGGCGCAGACACAAGGGGGAATGTCCGGGCGAGCCAGTCGGACGCGTCGTGAGCAGCCGAGATCAGATGGATTCCTGATCCCTCTTCTTTTGGACGGAAACTGCCTCCCTTGCTACGCAAGGGTCGGACCGGATGCGAGATCCGGTCCGGTGAACTGGTTGCCGGATGGTCTTCTACTGCTTGAAGCCGATCAGCACGCCATCTGCGCCGAGCGAAAGCTGAAGCCCTTGCCGGCGCGTCGCCAATCGCAGGGTCACGCCCTTGTCGTTGCGCAGATAGACATTGCCGCCGCCCTGCCTGCCAACCGCCCAGCCTTCCTTCAGCTGGACATAAGCGCCGGCGAAATCAGACACTTTGCGCAGCCCGTAGACCGTCCCGGTTGCGACCGTGCGCGATGCGCCGATGGAGCCGATGCCAAGGCCGCCGACCGAGATCGGATAGGAGCGGCCCTGAAAGCGCAAGGTGCCGCCGCCCGCCTCGCCCGAGGCGATGAAACCGGCGGAAACCTGCTCGATGCGAACAGTGCCGGTCGAAGGCCCGAGCGGCGGCGACTGCGCCAAGGCGGGTGATGCCAGCATCAGAAGGGCCGCGAAAGAAACGGCTGTCTGCCTCATCGTCGTCATCGTCTACTCCTCGCGCTCGCTTGGTGGCGCAGAGGTTTAACGCGCGAAGGGCGATTTCGATCCCGATGCAGCGATAAGTTGTGTCGGAGCCCCCTAGCGATCGCCCCGTCCCCTTTGACAGCGGCGGGGAGCGGCCTCCACCCTTGCTGGTTCAGGGGGCTGTCGGCCCCGGCGATTCGGTGAGACGCAATGACCGACGAACACCCCACCCGGCATTGGCGGACCAGGCTCGTGCACCCCCGGGTCGCCGCATCGCAGGATTTTCGCGCCCTCGTCCCCGCCATTCATCGCGGCCCGACCGTGCTGTTCGAGCGCGTCGCCGAGGCTCGCGACGACTGGCGGGGCGAAGGCTACTCCTACGGCCTCTACGGTACGCCGACGACGCGGGAACTCGCGCTGCGCATCGCCGACCTCGAAGGCGCGCGCGCGGGCTTCGTCGTGCCGGGCGGCCAGGCGGCGATCGCGCTGATCTATCTCGCCTTCTGCCGTGCGGGCGATCACGCCCTCCTGCCCGAGACCGCCTATGGGCCCAACCGCGAACTCGCCGATGAGCTGCTGGCCGGGCTCGGCATCACGGTCGAGACCTATGATCCGCTGATCGGCTCCGGCATCGCTGCGCTGATCCGGCGAAACACGCGGCTGATCTGGTGCGAGAGCCCCGGCACGATCACCATGGAGGTGCAGGACGTGCCGGCCATCGTCGCCACAGCGCATGCGGCGGGCGTACCTGTCGCGCTCGACAACACCTATGCGGCGGGCGTGTTGTTCGATGCCTTCGCGCTTGGGGTCGATGTCAGCATGCAGGCGCTGACCAAATATGTCGGCGGCCATAGCGACATCCTGCTCGGCACCGTCTCGGTCGGGACGGCGGAGGCGCAGGAGCGGATCGGCGCGACACACCGCCTGCTCGGCATGGCGGTGTCGCCGGACGATTGCGCGCTTGCCCTGCGCGGGCTGGAGACGCTG
Organism: Allobosea sp. P4_E12; assembly: GCF_056401655.1. Classification (NCBI taxonomy): domain Bacteria; kingdom Pseudomonadati; phylum Pseudomonadota; class Alphaproteobacteria; order Hyphomicrobiales; family Alloboseaceae; genus Allobosea; species Allobosea sp. P4_E12. The sequence continues at coordinate 245,280 of NZ_JBFUIY010000003.1, forward strand.
GCTGTTCGCCTCGACCGCCTGGAAAAGACGACGCTGGAGGTCGCCCACTGGCTCAAGGCGCGCCCCGAGGTCGCGCTCGTGCTCCACCCGGCCCTGCCGGACTGTCCGGGGCACGAGATCTGGCGGCGCGATTTCACCGGCTCGGCGAGCGTGTTCTCGGTGGTGTTCGAGCCGGGCTGGGATACGCAGCGCGTCACAGATTTCGTCGAGGCGCTGCGCCTGTTCCGGCTGGGCTTCAGCTGGGGCGGCACGCATAGCCTGGCGATGGCCTACCCGCCGTTGCCGCGGAACGCAGCGCGGCTATGATGGCCGGATCGTCCGGCTGAATGTCGGCCTGGAGGAGCCCGCCGACCTCATCGCCGACCTGGAGCAGGCCCTGAAGCAGGTCGCGTAGCGTGACGTGAATTTGTCTTACCTGGACGCGCACGGCCATCCACACGGCCTCCGTGCACGTCATCTCTGGCGACAAAGCCATGGCGATCCCCCTCTGGCGATCGCCCCTCTTGGCGATTACTTGCCAGACGAGGCACTGTTTCGCACGCGATCGGCTGAAGAAGGAGAAGAGCAATGACTGGCGCAACTGAACGGGCCGTGCTGGCCGGTGGCTGCTTTTGGGGCATGCAGGATCTGATCCGGCGTCGCCCGGGCGTCATCTCCACACGGGTCGGCTATTCCGGCGGCGACGTGCCGAATGCGACCTATCGCAATCATGGCACCCACGCCGAGGCGATCGAGATCGTCTTCGACCCGGAGAAGACGAGTTTCAGGGATATGCTCGAATTCTTCTTCCAGATTCACGACCCGACCACGAAGAACCGGCAGGGCAACGACATCGGCCTGAGCTATCGCTCGATGATCCTCTACGGGTCCGAAGAGCAAAGGAAAGTGGCGGAGGAGACGATCGCCGATGTCGATGCCTCGGGCCTGTGGCCGGGAAAAGTCGTCACCGAACTGGTGCCGGTCTCCGACTTCTGGGAGGCCGAGCCGGAACACCAGGATTATCTCGAGCGCCAGCCCGGGGGGTACACCTGCCATTTCGCCCGCCCGGACTGGAAGCTGCCGCGCCGCAGCCACGCCGCCTGACGATCGCAGGCAGGGGCATGGAGAAGGGCTCGGCGCGACGAGCCCTTCGGCGGGTTGGCGGATCAGTTCCAGAGCCTGGCACTGCCTGAGGCCGTGTCGATGACCATGCCGGGGCCGAGTGCAGGACCAGGCCGTCGGCTTTGGCCGGCCGCAGAGACGCCTTCGCGCCCGGCCTGATCACGATCCCTCTCCTCGGCAGCCCGGGAATGGCGTTCGCTTCGGGCCCGTTCCCGGCGTCCTGGTCCTGGTCGGGACGATAGCGACGGTCCGCACGCGCCCCGGCGCAGACCCGCCCCAATGACAGCCACGCGCCGATGCCTTGGTCGTGAACGCACGCGCCGGGTCCTAGCGCGAGCCGACGATCACCCTTGCAGTCGACATCAGGCCCAGTTTGCCGTCCCGGATGGACTGGCGCGCCAGGTCGAGGACTTCGCTGCGGATCCGCTCCGCCGTCTCAGCATCGGCCTTGGCGAGCCCGGCAACGACCGGGGCGGCGATGTCGTTCATGAACTGCCAGTATTGCTCCGGCGTCTCGTGAACCATCTCGGCCGACACCTCCTCTTCGGTGATGTCGTGCAAGCCCGCTGCGGCAAAGGCGGAACGCATCAGGCCCTCCGGCGCGCAGCGAAACAGGCCTGGCGAACCCGGTGGCGGCGGCGGCATCTCAACATCGCGCGCAATCGTGCCCATGATGGTCGTTGCCCAGGGATTCTTCTCCGGGGCGCCCCACACGGCGGCGCAAATGCGAGCGTTCGGCTTTGCCACGCGTGCGAACTCGCGCACTGCCGCATCGATGTCGGGGAAGAACATGAAGCCAAAGCGGCAGAGTACGGCGTCGAAGCTCGCATCGTCGAAGGGCAATGCACCGGCATCGCACGGTCTGGTGTCGAAATTCCGCAGGCCGCGACGCGCAGCGTTCTCTGCCGCCACCGCCAGCATGGCTTGCGAGAGGTCGGTCACGGTCACGCGACCACGCGGGACCAACGCCGCCGCCGTGAGCCCCGGCTCGCCGGTGCCGGCAGCCACATCCAGGACATGGGAATCGTCATGGAGATCGGCCTGTCTGATCATCGCCGCACCGAAGGGAGCAAGCCAACTCAGGACCAGGCGATCCCATGTCTTCCAGCCGGCGGAAAAACGATCCCAGGTGTCGCGCTGCTGGTCGCGGATCTGATCGAGGTTCGTGGACATGCACGTTTTCCTTCCGTGATGCACTTCCGACCCGAAAACTGAGACCAGCATGGACCGACTGCGGCAGGTTTCAACCCGTTTCGCCGTGCAACGGTGCTCGCGGGGGCGAGACGTTGACCTCAGCGCCTCAGGCTGCCTGCTCTGCCATGCCCGTTCGAAGGGCCAGCACGGCGGTGACGAGCTGGTCCAGATCCTCCAGCCTCGTCCTGTGATTGCAGATCGCCACGCGCAGGCAGTGCCGCCCCCGGAGCGTCGTGTCGGACAGGGCAGCAATGCCGGTCTCCTGGAGGCGAAGCATGATCTCGACATTGATCTGCTTGACGCGCTCCTCGTCACGGCCCTCCGGAGCGACACGAAAGCAGACGATATTGATCTCCGGCTGGGCAACCAGCTCCAGGGCCGGCTGCGACCGGATCAACTCGGCGAGATAGGCGGCCTGCGCGAGGTTCTGGTCGATCAGGCGGCCGAATTTCGCAACGCCGTGCTCCATCAGCGCCATCCAGACCTTGAGGGCGCTGAAACCGCGCGTCGTCTGCAGCCCGTATTCGTATAGCCAGTCCCCAGACGCGATGCCCCGCGCAGTGGTCTGCAGATATTCCGGGGAGACGGCAAAGCTGTTTCTGTGGCTTCCCCGGTCACGGATCAGGGCGCAGCCGACCTCGAACGGAGCGTGGAGCCATTTGTGCGGATCGAGCGCCACGGAATCGGCGCGCTCGATGCCCCTCACCCGCCAGGCGTTCTTCGGTGCGATCGTCAGCAGGGCGCCGATGCAGCCGTCGACATGGAACCAGATGTTTTCATCGGCCGCGATGTCGGCGAGCGCCGCCAGATCGTCGACAGCCCCGGAATTGACGGTGCCGGCCGTGCCGATGATGCAGGCGGGATGAAAGCCCTCGGCCCGGTCCTGCGCGATCGCGGCCTGCAGCGCATCCAGGTTGATCCGGCAGCTGGGGCCGGTCGGAATCCGGCGCAAGGCCTTGTTGCCGAGCCCCAGCGCCTCGACGGCCTTGCGGTGGCAGGAATGGACCTGATCGGAGGCATAATAGCGCAACGGCAGATCCAGCGCGGCGACCCCGTGCTCGCGCAGATCGATCCCCGCCGCCGTGTTGCGCGCGACGGTCAGCCCGATCAGGTTCGCCACCGAGCCGCCGCTGACAAGAGTGCCGCTGGCCGAAGACGGCAGGCCGACCATATCGCGCAGCCAGCCGACGACCTGCTGGTCGAGCCGGGCAGCGGCATGGCTCCCGCCGCCCAGATTCGAGCCCTGAACGGCGGCGATGAAGTCGCCGAGCGCACCGGAGAAATTGCCCGCCCCCATGAACCACGACCAGAAGCGGGGATGGATATTGCCCATCGGATAGGCCAGCACGCTGTCGTGCACCAGGCCGTAGACCTGCTCGATCGGCATGGGCTGATCGGGCACGGGGGCGCGGAACAGCGCCTCGACATCCCCCGGCATCGGCCGCCAGACCGGCCGTTCGCGCAGATCCCTGAGATGGCGGACCGCGTCGTCGACGACGCGATGCGACAGTTCGGCAACCGCGTCCCAATCCTGCGGATCGAGCGTTTCCTCCCCGCCATATCCGTCGGGATCCGTCTGCATCGATGGGAACACGCGCGCGTCCATGGCTGTCTCCTCAGCGCTATTCGGCCGCGATCTGGAAACCGGGCGTCGATTGCGACAATGCCAGCTCCTCCGCATCCATCCCGGGCTGGATCGCGTCGAACATCGGGGTCGAGAGGTAGCGCTCGCCGGTGTCGGGCAGCATGCACAGGATGACGGAGCCCGCCGGCGCCGTAGCAGCGACCTCCCGGGCGACGCCAAAACTCGCTCCCCCCGAGATCCCGGTGAAGATCCCTTCCTTCTGCGCCAGCAGCCGGGCCCACTCGATCGCCTGCGGTCCGGCAATCGGAACCACGTCGTCATAGTAATGCTCGTCGATCGCCTCCTGCAGCACGTCGGGGATGAAATCCGGCGTCCAGCCTTGGATCGGATGCGGCTCGAAGGCGGGATGGCTGACCGATGGCGCGCCTCCCGCACCACGCTGCTGGCTCTGGCCGCTGCCGATCAGCTGCGCATTCGCCGGCTCGCTCAGTATGATCTTCGTCTCCGGACGCTCCCGCCTGAGCACGCGCGAGACGCCGACCACCGTACCGCCGGTGCCATAGCCGGTGACGAAATAGTCGAGGCGCGAGCCGGCGAAATCGCCGACGATCTCGCGGCCCGTGGTGGCCTCGTGGATGGCGGCATTGGCCTTGGTCTCGAACTGCCGGGCAAGGAACCAGCCATTCTTCTCGGCCAGTTCGACGGCCTTCAGATACATGCCGAACCCCTTTTGCGCCCGCGGCGTCAGCACGACCTTCGCGCCGAGCATCCGCATCAGCAGCCGACGTTCGACCGAAAAACTATCCGCCATGGTGACGACGAGCGGATAGCCCTTCTGCGCACAGACCATGGCGAGGCCGATGCCGGTATTGCCGCTGGTCGCCTCGACGACCGTCTGCCCGGGCCGCAAGGCGCCGCTGCGCTCGGCCTCCTCGATGACGGCCACCGCCAGCCTGTCCTTGACCGAGGCGGCCGGATTGAAGAATTCGGCCTTCACATAGATCGTGGCGTGATCGACGCCGAGATTGTTGATGCGGATGGCCGGGGTGTCGCCAATCGTGTCGAGCACGGTTTCGAACAGGCGGCCCCGACCTTGCGTCGTCCTCGAAATGTCCATCGAAGGCATGGTTTCCCTCCTTCATGACTGACTTCCGGCGGTGGCCATCCCGGCCGCCGCAGCTTCCGGCTGTGCGGATAGTCAGGGGATGCTAGGATGGCGGTGGGGTACTCCGCGTGGGAGCCACCGTTGGAGTGCGCATGGAATCGCAGGGTTCCGATGCCGATTTTTCAAGGCCCGGGCTCGAGCTCCGGCTCCTCGGTCCGCTGAAGCTCCTGCGCGCCGGTGCGGCCGAGACGCTTCCGCCCTCGCGCAAGGTGCGGGCGCTGCTTGCCTATCTCGCGCTGGCTTCGCGTCCGGTTCCCCGCGAGCGCCTCTGCAGCCTGTTATGGCAGGTCCCCGACGATCCGCGCGGCGAGCTGAGATGGTGCCTCAGCAAGCTGCGAGCGCTGCTCGACGACCCCGCTCATCGTCGCGTCTTAGCCTGCGATGACGGCATCGCGCTCGATCTCGCGGGCTGCGATGTCGATGTCCTGCGCCTGCTTGCGGCTGCCGAAGCCGGCTTCGGGCGGCTTGGCGACACGGAGCTGCAGTCGCTCACTGCCGCGGCGGAGCAAGAATTCCTGGAAGGCACCGAGCTCGCCCAGAGCATCGAGTTCGAACACTGGGTGGCGAGCCGCCGGAGCGAGTTCCGCTCGTGCGAAATCGCATTGGTGGCCGAGACGGCGCGCAGGACAGCGAGGGGAACGCCAGCAGGCTGGGCCGCGGCCCGCAGATGGATCGAGCTTTCGCCGTTCGATATCGGCGCGCACGCCCGGTTCCTGGCCGAACTCTACGATCGGCGCCTGATCGACGACTGCACCCGGCACCTCGAGAGGACCGCCAGGAGTTTCGCGGCCGACGGCATCGATTTCGCCCCCATCGCAGCCGCCTGGAGGGAGTTGAGGACGACGCCCGCGTCCGCCGCCGCCGCCGAGGCCGCCGGCCATGAGACGACAGAGCCTTCGGCGCAGCACCGGATTTCCGTTGCGATCATGCCGCTTCAGGAAGTGAGCCCGGACGGCATCGGCCCCAGCGATCTCGGCAACGCTCTGACACATGACGTGATCAGTCGCCTGGCGCGTCTGCGTGGGCTCTTCGTCATCGCGCGCGGCTCGGTCTTCGCGATTGCGCCGGAGCAGCTGGGATATCGCGAGATCGGCGAGCGGCTGGGCGTCCGCTATGTCGTCACCGGGCTGCTGGAGCGGCACGAGAGCGCCACCACCGCCGTCATCGAAGTCGTCGAGGCGGCGAGTGCGCATATCGTCTGGACGGACCGGTTCGAGGCCTCTTCGCTCGATCGGCTCGCCGTGCTCGACGAGATCGGCAACGGCATCGTTTCGGCGATCGCTTCCGAAATCGAGACCGCGGAGCGCAATCGCGCGATCCTGAGACCTCCGGAGTCGCTCGACGCGTGGGAAGCCTATCATCGCGGGCTCTGGCACATGTACCGCTTCACCGCCGCGGAAAATGAGCAGGCCGCGGCGTTCTTCCGCCGCTCGGCGCAGCTCGACCCGACCTTTTCGCGCGCCCAGGCCGGCCTGTCCTTCACGCATTGGCAAAGGGCCTTCCAGCGCTGGGGCGAACGGAATGACGAAGTCCGACGGGCCATCGAAACCGCCGAACAGAGCCTGTTGATCGACGAGCAGAATCCCGCCGCCCATTGGTCGATGGGACGAGCCATGTGGCTCGTCGGCGATCAAGCCGAAGCCATCGGCGCGCTGGAACGGTCCGTGGCGCTCAGCCCGAATTTCGCGCTCGGGCATTACGCTCTCGCCTTCGTCCACTGCCAGGCGGGGGATCCCGAGACCGCGATCGCGGCGTCCGACCACTCCCGTCTGCTGAGCCCGCATGATCCCTTGCTGTTTGGCATTCTGGGCACGCGTGCGATGGCGCTGGTCAGGCTGGGCGCCTTCGCGGAGGCGGCGCATTGGGGCGTGAAGGCGGCCGCGCGCCCCAATGCGCATGTGCACATCCTGGCCATCGCCGCGCATTGCCTCGCGCTTGCCGGCCGTATCGAGGAGGCGCGCACCCACGTCGCACGCATCCATGCCCTCAACCCGGGTTACCGGCTCGACGATTTCCTGACTACGTTCAGGTTCGAAGCGGATACCCAGATGCGCTACCGCAAGGCTGCGGCAGCCATCGGCCTGGCCCCGTGAAAGCGCGAGGTGCAGACAGTCGCGCTCAGCCCCAAAATCCGGAAATGCCGTCCCACAGCAATTTCAGCGCCGTCACGACAAGAAGCGCGTAGCAGGCGCGATAGATCTGGCGCTGGTCGAGCGCGCCGTGCAGCCGCCAGCCCAGCCCGACGCCCATGGGAATGGCGAGCAGGCAAAGCGCCATCAAGGTCCAGACATGGGCGCTCGGCTTCACCAGCAGCAGCCACGGCACCAGCTTGGTCGCGTTGCCGACCGTGAAGAACAGGCTCGTGGTGCCCGCATAGATCTCCTTGCCGAGGCCGAGCGGCAGCAGATACATCGCCAGCGGCGGCCCGCCGGAATGGGCGACCATGGTCGTGACACCCGAGGCGAGACCAGCCGTGATCGCCTTCGGCGTCGAACGCGGCCGGATCGTCACCTCAGCGCCTCCGACAAGCCAGAGGCCGACGAAGATCAGGGTGATCACCCCCATCGCGAGCGTGACAGTCCGGTGGTCGAGAGAGCGGAACAGCAGAAAGCCCGCCCCGATGCCGATCACGAGCCCCGGCAGGAGCAGCACGAGATCCGGCTTCGACCAGGTCGAGGGCTTGAAGTAGCGCAGCGCATAGAGATCCATCGCGATGAACAGGGGCGCGAGCAGCCCGCCGGCAGTGACCGGGTCCATCACGAGGGACAACAGCGGAATGCCGATGATGGCGAAGCCGCCGCCAAAAGCTCCCCGCATGAAGCCAATCAGAAAGACGCCGGCAAAGGCGACCAGGATCGTGGCCCAGGTCAGGTCCATGTGGCGGCCTCCATGGAGGACGCGTGCCGGTCTCCGCCTGCGCAAGGGCCCATCGCGGCCGAGGAGGCCATCATCCCCTCCTCGCTCCACCGGAAGGGCTGACGAGGCCGCGGACCGCGCCTTCGATCTCGCTCCGCGCCAGGCCGATATCCCGCAATGCCGCGTCATCACATTCGCGAAGCCATGCAATCGCGTCGCGGCGGACGAAATAGCCCGCGATCCAGCGGTAACAGGCGCCGAGCAGCCGGAACGGTGCGCCGGGCGTCCCTGCGACCGCAGGCCGGGCGAAGGTTGCAGGAATGGGCGTCACGGAAGGTGAGATTGAAGGAATTGCAGACATGTCCTGTCTCCCAATGCTCGATCCGGGCAAGGCGACACCACAGCCGCAAGCGCTCGCCGAGCGGGCCACCTGCTGCTTTGAGTCCCGAAGACGTCGCGGCTCCCGGTTCAATCACGTTGATGCGGACAAAATGATCCGACATAATGCTCCGAGCAATCGAAACATTGACCTCGGTGCAATAATGTCGAAATCCGATTATCTGAAGCTCGCCGACGCGATCGCCGCGGAGATCGCCGACGGCACGCTCAAGCCGGGCGACCGCCTGCCGCCGCAGCGCAGCTTCGCCTATGACCGCGCGATCGCCGTCTCGACGGCGAGCCGCGTCTATGCCGAGCTGTTGCGCCGCGGCCTCGTCGTCGGCGAAGTCGGCAGGGGCACCTTCATCTCAGGCGATGCCAGGCGTGGCGTGGCGGCGCCAGGCGAGCCGCATGGCAGCCGGATCGACCTCGAGTTCAATTACCCGATCCTTCCCGACCAGACCGTGATGATCGCCAAGAGCCTGGGCGGCCTGGACAATCCTGCCGCGCTGGATGCCGCGTTGCGACAGGCGACCAGCATCGGGACGCCGGCCGTGAGAGGCGTCGCGGCCGCGTATCTGTCGCAGGGCGCATGGTCCCCCTCGCCCGAACAGCTCGTGTTCACCGGCAATGGCCGCCAGAGCCTTGCCGCAGCGCTCGCTGCGGTCGTTCCAGCGGGCGGTCGCTGCGGCGTGGAGGCCTTGACCTACCCTTTCATCAAGAGCATCGCCGCCCGGCTCGGGATTTCGCTGGTGCCGCTGGCGATGGACGAAGACGGCCTGCGGCCCGACGCGGTGCAAAGGGCGCATCGCGAGGCTCAGCTCTCGGCCATCTATGTTCAGCCAGCGGTCCAGAATCCGCTGGGCGTGACGATGAATGCGGCGCGCAGAGCCGATCTCCTGCGCGTTGTCGAGGAACTCGCGCTTCCGGTCATCGAGGACAATGTCTACGGCTTCCTCGACGATCAGCCACCGCTTGCCGCGTTGGCGCCCGCGTCCTGCATCGTCATCGACAGCCTCTCCAAGAAGGTCGCGCCCGGCCTGACGCTTGGCTTCATCGCGTCGCCCCCGCGCCTGCGGGAAAGCGTGGCGGCCTCGGTGCGCGCGGGCGGCTGGACCGCCTCGGGATTTGCGTTTGCGGCGGCGCAGCGGATGCTGGGCGACGGCACCGTTGCCGCGCTTGCGAGACTGAAGCGCCTCGACGCGCGGGCGCGCCAGAGATTGGCGGCCGACCGTCTCTCCGGCTTCGACATCCGGACCAACGGAAAATGCTATCATCTCTGGCTGACCTTGCCGGCGCATTGGCGCTCGCAGGCCTTCGTCGCGGCGGCAGCCAGGCGCGACATCGCGTTGACGCCGTCCTCGACCTTCGCCGTCAGCCCCGGCCATGCGCCCAACGCCGTCAGGCTGGCGCTGGCCTCCCCGACGATGGATCAGCTCGATACCGGCCTGCGCACACTGGCCGCGATGCTGAATGGCGGGGAGGACGACTTCGACTCGACGGAATGAGCGACGCGCGGCCGCTCATACGCACTCCGTGTCCAGGGACCGGCGGGCAGGCCCGGCCAAGCCCCCCTCTCCGTCAGATCTCGGCGCCTCACATCCTGCAGCCGTTATAGAACACCTCGGCGCATTGCCGGGCGCGAAGTGCGATCTCGTCGCGATGCGGTGCGGCGCGCTGCCCCATCATCGCGGTGCGCTGCGGCTCCATGATCATCATGCCGCGCAGCATGCCCGACGCGATATGGACATCGTCGATGCGAAGCGTGCCCTTGTCCTTCTGCTGCGTCAGCCAGGCCTCGATGACGCCGTTCACCGGCACGATCGCCAGTTGGTAGAACGCGCGCGCGACCTCGGGGAAGCGCCCGCATTCGCCGATGACGAGCCGGTTGATGGCGATCGTCTCGGCGCTCAGCGTCAGCACGCCGAAGGCGAACAGGATGCGTTCCAGCGCCTCGCGCGGGTCGAGCTCCTCGCCGACCTCGTCGTCCAGATCGAGCAGGAAGCGGCTGATGCGAAGACGGATCGTCGCCTCGAAGAGCCCGGCCTTGGTCGGCACGAGCTTGTAGAGCGTCTTGGTCGAGACGCCGGCCCGGTCGGCCACCGCCTTGATATTCGTGCCGGCATAGCCGTTCGACTGGAACTCACGGTCCGCAGCCTCGACGATCAGGCGCATCGTCTCGTCGTCGGGCCGGGTCTGTGGCCGTCCGCGGCAGCGTTTCACTGTTTCGTGAATTTGTACCATGACGGTTTTCCAAATTATCGTTGACACAGGAAAGATAGATACTATTTTAGAAAACATCAAGTTTCCATATTGCAGGAACGGCTGATCGCCCAACCCTGCAGGAGATGAAGCGATGAGCACCCATCAGGATCGGATTTCCGCCGAACGCGCCATCCCCGCCAACGAGGCAGTGCCGGGGATCGTCGCGGAGAAGCTGGCCGAAGCGGCTGCCTCCCCCGCAGCCCCCGTTCAGCCGAAGCGCAGGCTGCGCCAGGCGGCGCTTGCTGGCGTCGCGCTGGCCGCACTGCTTGGCGCCGGTTTCTGGGGCCATGATTACTGGACAACCGGCCGTTTCGAGGTCTCGACCGACGACGCCTATGTCAAGGCGGACAGCACCACGATCGCCCCCAAGATCTCGGGCTATATCGGAGCGGTGCTGGTGCGCGACAACGAGCCGGTGAAGGCCGGCCAGGTCCTCGCCCGGATCGACGACCGCGACCTCCGCGTCGCGCTGGACCAGGCCAAGGCCGAGGTCGCGGCTGCCCACGCCGCCGTCGCCAGCAAGCAGGCCCAGCTCGACGCCCAGCAATCGCTGATCGACACCGCCCGGGCGACCGTCGAGGTCGACAAGGCCAACCAGACCTTCGCCGAGCAGGACAATGACCGCTACACGAACCTGGCCAGGACCGGCTACGGCTCGGTGCAGAACGCGCAGGCCGCCGTTGCCAAGATCGCGGCTGCCCGCGCCGCAACCGACCGCGACACGGCAGCGCTCGCCGCAGCGCAGAAGCAGGTAGACCTGATCAAGGCCGATCTCGCCCAGGCACGGGCGACCGTCGCGCGTGACGAGGCCGTGCAGCGCCAGGCCGAACTCAACCTGTCCTATGCCGAGATCACCGCCCCGGTCGACGGCGTCGTCGGCAACCGCACGCTGCGCATCGGCCAGTACGTGCAGGCCGGCACGCAGCTCATGGCGGTCGTGCCGCTCGCCGGCACCTATATCGTCGCGAACTTCAAGGAGACGCAGCTCACCGGGGTGAAGCCCGGCCAGGCGGTCGAGGTCGAGGTCGACATGTTCCCGGGCGTCAAGGTCGAGGGCCATGTCGACAGCATCGCGCCGGCCAGCGGCCAGGAATTCGCCCTGCTGCCCCCGGACAACGCGACCGGCAACTTCACCAAGGTCGTCCAGCGCGTTCCGGTTAAGATCGTGCTCGACGCCGGCCATGGCCTGGCGGGTGATCTGCGCCCGGGCATGTCGGTCGTGCCGACGATCAACACCAAGGTCTCGAACGCCGATGTCGTGGCAGACGCGCGCTAGCCGATCCTGAGCATGTCGCAAGGCCGCGCCCCGGTCTTGCGGAGCATGCTTCCGGGACGCGCGCCTGGCTTGCAAGGAGCTGGGTCATGCCGAACCAAACGCCGACTGCCGCCCTCCCCCCGCAGGCTCTTCCCGCGCAGGACAAGGCCAGCCTCTCCACCTGGATCGCGATCATCGCCGGCGCGATCGGCGCCTTCATGGCGATCCTCAACATACAGATCACCAATGCCTCGCTGCTCGACATCGAGGGCGGCATCGGGACCGGCGTCGACAACGGCGCCTGGATCTCGACCTCCTATCTGATCGGCGAGATCATCGTCATCCCGCTGACGAGCTTTCTCAGCCGGGTGTTCTCGTTCAAGCGCTACATGATCTGGAGCACGGTCGCCTTCGCGCTGTTCTCCATGGCCTGCGCCTTCGCCACCACACTTGGCCAGATGATCGCGCTGCGCGGACTGCAGGGTTTTGCCGGCGGCGTCCTGATCCCCATGGCCTTCACCATGGTGGTGACGCGCCTGCCGAAGTCGCAGCAGCCGATGGGCCTGGCGATGTTCGCGCTGGCCGTGACCTTCGCGCCCGCCATCGGCCCGACCATCGGCGGCTACCTGACCGAGAATTACGGCTGGCAGACCATCTTCTTCATCAACACCATCCCGAGCATCGCGATGGTGTTCGCCCTCGCCTTCACGCTGGAAAACCAGCCCATGCAGCTCGGGCTATTGCGCGAAGGCGACTGGGCGGGCATCGCCACGATGGCGATCGGCCTGTCGGCGCTGCAGACCCTGCTCGAGGAAGGCAACAAGGAGGACTGGTTCCAGTCGAGTTTCATCATCCGCCTCACCGCGATCGCGGTCGTGTTCCTGGCGGCCTTCATCTGGATCGAGCTCCGGGTGAAGAAGCCCCTCGTCGACCTCTCCTTGCTGAAGAACCGCAATTTCACCGTCGGCACGATCGCCAATGTCCTCGTCGGCTTCGGCCTGTTCGGCTCGGTCTATGTGCTGCCGCAATATCTCGGCCAGGTGCAGGGCTATAATGCCGAGCAGATCGGCAAGGTGCTGGCCTGGACCGGCCTGCCGCAGCTCCTGCTGATCCCGCTCGTCCCGATGCTGATGAAGCGTTTCGACGTGCGCTACATCACCTTCGTCGGCATCTCGCTGTTTGCGGCCTCCTGCTTCATGAACATCCACATGTCGCTCGACTATTCCGGCGACCAGCTGTTCTGGCCCAATGTCGTGCGCGCCGTCGGCCAGTCCATGGTGATCACGCCGCTGACGGCGATCGCGATGATGAGCATCCAGCCGAAGGACGCCGCCAATGCGTCGGGCTTGTTCAACATGCTGCGCAATCTCGGTGGCGCGGTCGGCACCGCGGTGCTCGGCACGATCATCACCAAACGCGAGCAGTTCCACTCCAACATTATCGGCCAGGCGGTCACGCCCTTCCGCGAGGAGGTCCGCACCCGCCTCGACCAGATGACGAACTACTTCATGGCGCATGGCATCTCCGACCATGCGGCGGCGCAGCAGCAGGCGATCATCGCGCTCGGCAAGACGGTCAAGCGCCAGGCCCTGGTGCTCGGCTTCAGCGACACCTTCGCCGTCATCGGCATCATCCTGGTCCTCGCCGCGATCGTGGTCCTGTTCGCCAGGAAGGGCCAAGGCGGCGGTGCAGCGGCCGCGCATTGAAACGCCCTGCCCCGAAGCAGTGGATGCCGACGCCCATCTCCCTCTCGTCCTCGGCGCGTGTGAAGCTCGGGCTCGGCCGCCTCGCTCAGCTGCGCAGTGCCATGCCCTGGCTGTCGAAGACGTGGCAGATCGACGGGTCGATGCGCAGCGGCACGTTCTCGCCGTGCCGGACCCGCAATTGCCCGGCGGCCGAGATCGTCAGATTCTCGCCTCCCGCCGTGGTGGCGTAAAGCACGGTCCCGCCGCCGAGATGCTCGACGAGCTGGACCTTGACCTCTCCGAGCACTTCGCCCGCCTCGCCGCCGACCGCGATATGCTCGGGGCGGACGCCGAAGGTCAGCGGCTCGTCCTGGCGCACGGCCAAAGCCGCATCGAGGGAGACATTGCGGCCGGCGACCTCGATCATGTTGGCCGCAGCGCTGGCGCGCGCCGCCAGGAAGTTCATCTTCGGCGAGCCGATGAAACCGGCGACGAACTGGTTGGCCGGCCGGTTATAGAGTTCGAGCGGCGCGCCGGCCTGCATCACGATGCCGTCGCGCAGCACCACGATCTTGTCGGCCATGGTCATGGCCTCGACCTGGTCATGGGTGACGTAGATCATCGTGTTGCCGAGGTCCTGGTGCAGCTTGGCGATCTCGACACGCATCTGCACGCGCAGCTCGGCGTCGAGATTGGAAAGCGGCTCGTCGAACAGGAAGATCTTGGGCTCGCGCACGATCGCCCGGCCGATGGCGACGCGCTGGCGCTGGCCGCCGGACAGGGCGCGGGGACGGCGCTGCAGATAGCTCTCGATCTTCAGGATCCTGGCGACACGCTGCACGCGCTCGTCGATCTCGGCCTTCCTGTAGCCGGCCGTCTCCAGGCCAAAGGCCAGGTTCTTGTAGACGGTCATGTGCGGGTAGAGCGCATAGGACTGGAACACCATGGCGATGCCGCGCTGCGAGGCCGGGACATCGTTCATGCGCTCACCGTCGATCAGGAGGTCGCCGCCGGTGATCTTCTCCAGCCCGGCGATCATCCGCAGCAAGGTCGACTTGCCGCATCCCGAGGGACCGACGAAGACGACGAACTCGCCCGGATCGATCGCAAGGTCGATGCCGTGGATGACCTCGACTGCGCCGTAGCGCTTCACCACCTTGTTGAGCTTGATGCTCGTCGCCATCTCGTCCTCCCCATCTTGCCGATCGCCCCGCCGTTCCGGCCGTGTGACAGCGATCGGTCCTGGTGTTCTTGTCCCGGTTCAGTGCCCGTTCGGGCGCCAGCTCGTGTATTTCGGGTGATCCGGCCCGATCGGCAGTGAGACATCCGCGCCGGTCTGCGCCGACTGGTAGAAGGCCGTCGCCAGTTCCAGCGCCCGGCGCGCATCGGCGATCGTCACCGGAACCGGCGCCCGCCCGTTCAAGGCCTCGTGGAACGCATCCATCTGGCCGAGGAAGCGCCGTCCGACCGGCTGGTAGTCGGCCAGCAGCCCCTCGATCCGGGCCGCCACGGCGTCATTCGCCGGCAGGACCGTCCAGGGATCGTCGCCGGGCGAATAGCAGCCGCCGCCGCTCTCGAAGGTCACGTTCTCGAAGCAGAGCCGGAAGCGGCTGATCTCGTTTTGCGCGCCCAGCGTCGCGCTGGCCGCGACCAGGGCGCCGCTCTGCATCTCCAGCGAGGCGGCGACGCAATCCTCGACCTCGATCGCGTTGACCCGCGTCACGGCGCGGGCGAACAGCTTCGCCACCGGCCCCATAAGATAGGTCAGCATGTCGTGGATATGGATGGCGTGGGTCATCAGCACGCCGCCGAGCTCGGTCTCCCATTTACCGCGCCATGGCACGTCGTAATAGGCGGCCGTGCGCTTCCAATGGGTCTCGACCGTGCCGAGATAGGGTGTGCCGGCGATGCCGGAATCGATGATGCGCTTGGCCTTCTGCACCCCGTCGCCATAGCGGTACTGGAAGACCGGCATCAGGATGCGCCCGCTCTGCGCCTCCGCCGTAAGCAGGCGGTCGGCGTCGAAGAGCGAACCGACCAGCGGCTTTTCGCAGACGACATGCTTGCCGGCGGCGAGCGCCCTCGTAACGAGCTCGAGATGGGTCGCCGGCGGGGTCGCGATATCGATGACGTCGATATCGTCGCGGCCGAGCAGCTCGTCGAAATGCTGCGTACGGCTTTCGACTGAGAACTCGTCGGCGACCTTGTCGAGCCGCTCCTGATTGAGGTCGCAGACCGCGGCAAGGCGCCAGCGCTCGGGCCGTGGCGCATAGCCTTCGAGGATATGCGAGCGGCCGATATTGCAGCCGACCACCGCGACGGATTTCACTTCACTCATCAGGCAGCCTCTTGGGACGATGCGCTCGGCAGCCTGCCGGTCTCGGCAAGGTGCTGAGCCTTGAGGGCGATCTCCATCGCCTTGAAGCAGCGCGCCTGCGGCATCGCCGTCTCGGTCCGGTCCAAGACGTCGGCTACGAGCTGGCGGCCATAGGGCAGCTCCACAGCCGAGCAGTCGATATGCTGCATGCCGCTGCGGTCGACGAGGAAAAGATGGTCCTTGCCCGGACGGCCGGCGATGTCGACATACTTGCGCAGCTCGATCGTGCCCTGCGTGCCGATGATGGTCAGCCTGCCATCGCCCCAGGTCGGCAGCCCGTCGGGCGTGAACCAGTCGACGCGGATATAGCCGGTGACGCCATTTTGCGTGCGCAGGTGCATGTCGCCGACATCCTGCAGGCCAGGCCGGTCGGCATTGGCGCGGTTGCCGACCGAGGCGGAGAGGATCTCGGCGTCGTCGGCTGCGGCGAAGAACAGGAACTGCTCGCATTGATGCGAGGCGATGTCGGTCAGGATGCCGCCATAGCGCTCGCGCTCGAAGAACCAGCCCGGGCGCTCGGGCTTGCGCAGCCGGTGCGGGCCCATGCCGATCAGGTTGACGACCTCGCCGATCGCGCCTGCCGCCACCAGCTCGCCGGCCCTCACCGTCGCCGCCACCTCGAAATGCTCAGAATACATGATCGAGACGATCCGCCTGGTCTCGGCCTGCACCGCCTTGACCTCATGCAGCTGGGCCAGACTGGTCACCCCCGGCTTGTCCAGCATCACGTCCTTGCCGTGGCGCATCGCGGTGATCGCGATCGCGGCGCGGTCGGCGGGAACAGCAGCGCTCACGACCAGGTCGATCGCCCGGTCCTCATAGAGCCGGGCCGCCTCAGTGACACGCGGGATCTCCGGGTACCTGGCCATGAACGCGGCCGCGAGATCGTCCTCGGCCGCGTAGAAGCCGGCGCAGGTGGCACCGGTGCGCCGGAGCGCGCCGATCTGACCATGGATGTGGTCGTGGTTGATGCCGATCACGGCGAAGTTCAGCACTCTCATCGCAGGCATCCTCAGCGCTTCATGCCGGTGGTGGCGATGCCTTCGATCAGCAACCGCTGGAAGAACAGGAAGATCAGGAAGATCGGGATCAGCGACAGCACCGACATCGCAAACAGCGCTCCCCAGTCCGAGGTGCCGCTCGAGTCGATCAGCGAGCGCAGGCCGATCTGCACGGTGTAGCTGTGAATGTCGCCGAGATAGATCAGCGGCCCGAAGAAATCCTCCCAGGTCCAGATGAAGGAGAAGATCGCGGCGGTTGCCAGAACCGGCAGCGAGAGCGGCAGCACGATCTTCCAGTAGATCCGCCAGGCGCTGCAGCCATCCATCATCGCCGCCTCGTCAAGTTCACGCGGCAGGCCACGGAAGAACTGGACCATCAGAAAGATGAAGAAGGCGTCGACCGCGAAATATTTCGGAACGACCAGAGGCAGCCAGGTGTTCACCCAGTCCATCTTCAGGAAGAGGACATATTGCGGGATCAGGGTCACGTGATAGGGCAGCATCAGCGTGCCCAGCATCAACGCGAACCAGAAGTTCTTGCCGAAGAACTCGAGCCGCGAGAAGGCAAAGGCCGTGACCGAGGCGGCCATGACGTTGCCGATCGTCGCCAGCACCGAAATGGCCAGCGAGTTCAGGAAAAACGTGCCGAAGCTGACCTGCAGGCCGAACCAGCCGGTCTTGTAGGCCTGCAGCGTCACCTGCGACGGGATCAGCGAGGTCTGCCCGCCGAACATGTCGTCGGCCGGACGCACCGAGCCCGATACCATCCAGAGCAGCGGATAGAGCATCAGGAACGAGACGCCGATCAGCAGCGAGTGGATCAGCACGGATTGGAGGATGGACCGCTCCGGCGTATCGCCGGGCGGGGCGGCATGCGCGGCGTCATTCATCATAGTGCACCCAGTAGCGCGCCGACAGGAACGAGAAGGTCGTGAAGACGGCGATGATCAGCACCAGCACCCAGGCGAGCGCCGAGGCATAGCCCATGCGGAAGAAGCCGAAGGCCTCCTGATAGAGGTAGAGCGTGTAGAACAGCGTCGAGTTGATCGGCCCACCCGTGCCGGCCGAGATGATGAATGACGGCGTGAAGGCCTTGAACGCGTCGATCGTCTGGATGACGAAGTTGAAGAAGATCACCGGCGTCAGCAGCGGCAAGGTGATCCTGAAGAACTGCCGCGCCTTCGAGGCGCCGTCCATATTCGCCGCCTCGTACATGTCCTGCGGAATCTGGCGCAGGCCGGCGAGGAAGATGATCATCGGCGAGCCGAACTGCCAGACCGAGAGCACGACCAGCGTGTAGAGCGAGTAGTTCGGGTTGGAGATCCAGCTCGGACCGTCGATGCCGAAGACCGAGAGCACCGAGTTCACCAGGCCGTCGGCAGCGAAAAGCTGGCGCCAGAGCACCGCGATCGCGACCGAACCGCCCAGCAGCGACGGCAGATAGAACACCGCGCGGTAGAATGGCAGGCCCTTGATGCCGCGGTTGAATGCCATGGCCAGCGCCAGAGCGAAGATCAGCTTCAGCGGCACGGAAAGGATGACATAGATGAAGGTCACCTTCATCGCCGCCGCGAATTTCGCGTCCCCCGTGGCCATGCGGACATAGTTGTCCATGCCGACGAATTTGGGCGACTGCAGCAGGTCGTAGTCGGTGAAGGACAAGTAGAGCGAGGCCAGCGCCGGGCCGAGGGTCAGGCCGAGGAAGCCGATCAGCCAGGGCGCGAGGAACATGTAGCCCGCGCCGTTGCCGGCGAAAAAGAAGCGGCTGAGACGCCCGGGCTTCGCCGGGCGCCTTTCTACCGCGTCACCTGCGGTAAAGGACACCATCGCGTCACCCGCGCTTGAGGATCGATGCGGCCTCGGTGACGAACTTCTTGCCGCCCTCTTCCGGTGAGACACCGAAGGCGACTTCCTGGCTGACCCGCTCCAGGACGAAGGCGACTTCGCCGGCACCCTTGGGTGGAGATGGCGGCAGCTTGGCCGTGTAGGGGCCGAGCTTGCCGATATAATCGACGACCTTCTTGCTGACCTCGTCCAGGTCCGGTCCGAGGAGTTCGCGCATTCCGGAGGATGCCGGCACGCCGCGCTCGACGCCCAGGATCTTTGCGCCGCCCGCCTCCGCCACGGTGAAGTTCGCCAGTTTGACCGCGATCTCGGGGTTCTTCGAATCCGAGGCGATCGACCACATCTGCGACGGCTTCAGATACTGCCCCGGCTTGCCGCCCGCCGTGACCGGGAAGGCGGTGATGTCGAGCTTGGCCTTGTTGAGCTGCTGGAGGCCGACGAATTGGTTGGAATGCGGGAACGCGGTCGCGGCATAGCCGAGCGTCAGGGTCGAGGTGTCGAGCGTCGACTTGTCGAGGGCCTGGACATCCGGCGGTACGCAGCCGCCCGATTTGCGCAGTTCGGCCCAGAGCTTGAACCAGTTGCCCGCGTCCTTTTCGTCGAAGGCGAGCTTTCCATCCTCGCCATAGAGCGCCTTGCCGTTCTGCACGAGCCAGAGCTCGAAGCCCGGCTCATGGCCGCTGGCATCCATGGTGGCGTAGAATTTCTTGCGCTTGTTGCCCTTTGCGAAGGCCGCGCATTTGCTGACGAACTCGTCCCAGCTGTTGCCGAACGCCAGTGGCGCGACGCCAGCCGCCTCCCAGGCAGCCGGATCGAACACGGCGCAGGACGAGTTCACGCCGAGATTGATGCCGAAGAGCTTGCCGTCGACACTGCAGGATTCGAGATTGGCCTTGCCGAAATCCTCGATCTTCAGCGCGTTGCCCATGTACTGGTCCAGCGGCACGATCGCGCCGCGGCGGGCGTATTCGAACATGTACCGGTAGTCCATCTGGAGCAGATCCGGCGCATTGCGCCCGGCGACCCGTGTGGCGAGGCGCGGCCAGTAATCGCTCCAGCCGGCGAACTCGGTCTTGGCTTCGATGCCGGCATTCGCCTTCTTGTAGGCATCGACGGCCCGGTTGGTACGGTCGGCACGCTCCTGCGAGCCCCACCAGAACACCCTGATGTCCTTTTGCTGCGCAGCTGCGGGCTTGAGGCCCAGCAGCGAAGCAGCAGCGATACCGGCGCCGGCGCCAAGCAACCCTCGACGGCTAACAGAATAGGCGCTCATCGACTTTCTCCCTCGATTGGTGCGTTTCCAGATTTTGTTTTTGTTTGAACTTATTGTTCTTGGCGCGCCGGTGCGCGCGGAAGTCTTCGGACGTCAAACCTACTTCGGGCGTCAAAGATACTTCAGGCATCAAAGCGTCTGCAGTCGTCGGAGCTGGTGTCAGGCGGCGAGCTGTATCCGCCCATGCTTGCACGAGCGCGGCCCCGATCCCAGCCCGCAAGTGCAGCGAACCCTGCCCCGTCATGCCCAACAGACGGATGAGCGCGGACGGGCATGCGCTTCGAGCGGTAGCGAGCTGGTTTTGTGGCGTTCCAACCAAGCGCCTTCCTTTGAGCCTTGATAAACTGATACACTAAGATACTAGTATGTCAAAACCGCCTTGAGCGGTGCTGCACAGGCCGAACAGGCGAGAGCGATGGAACGCCAGGGCGAGCATGAAACGGCGGAGGGGCCCGTCCCGCGGGGGCGGTCGGCGAAGTCCGGCCTTCGTCCGCCGCAGCGACGCGTCACCACGGCGACGGTGATCTACGACGAGCTCTACGAGGCCATCGTCAACATGCACCTGGCCCCCGGGACCCCCCTGCAGGAGAAGGCGCTGACCCAGCAATTCGGGGTCAGCAAGACGCCGGTGCGCGAGGCGCTGATCCGCCTCTCGGAGGACGGACTCGTCGACATCTTCCCGCAATCGGGCACCTTCGTCTCGCATGTGCCGCTCAGCGCAATCCCCGAGGCGCAGGTCATCCGGCTGGCCCTTGAAGACACGGCGATCAAGCGCACGGCCGAGATCGCGACCGTCGCCGACATCGCCCAGCTCGACGCCAAGCTGGCGAACCAGCGGATGCTGGCCGAGATCGGCGACATGGACGCCTTCCACGCGGCGGACGAAGCCTTCCACGAGGCGATCGCGCTGATCGCCGGCTATCCCAGCATCTGGAAGCTGCTGCGCCAGGTGAAGGTCCAGATCAACCGGGCGCGCCGGCTGACCCTGCCGGTCCCCGGCCGCATGCACCAGGTCATCGGCGAGCACGAGGTCATCCGCGACGCCATCGCGCGGCATGACGTCGAGGCCGCGCGGGAGGCCATGCAGACCCATCTCAACGTGGTCATCCCCGACCTGGCCCGGCTGCGCGTCGCCCATCCCGACTATTTCGTCTGACGGCCGGTCATTGCAGCCGGCGATCAAGCCCGGCGCGGTGATCCGGAGGGTTTCAAAAAACAAGAGACTGACGAGGAAATGCAGACATGACGGATGCGGCGATGACCTTGAGTGACGAACGCCATCGCGTGGCCCTGGTCGGCACCGGCCACCGCGGCGCCGGCATGTGGGGGCGCGAGCTCCTCGCCGGCTGGCGCGATTGCACCGAGTTCGTCGCGATCTGCGATATCAACGAACGACGCGCCAGCCATGCCCGCCAGGAGATCGGCACCAATGCGCCGATCTATACCGATGTCGACACGATGCTCGCCGTGGCAAAGCCCGAGATCGTCATCGTCTGCAGCCGCGACGACACCCATGACGACATCATCATCAAGGCGCTGGAGGCCGGCTGCCGGGTCATCACGGAAAAGCCGATGACCACGACGCCGGAGAAATGCCGCCGCATCCTCGAGGCCGAGATCCGCACCGGACGGCAGATCGACGTGACCTTCAACTATCGCTTCGCGCCGACTGCCGCCCGGATCAAGCAGCTGCTGCTCGAGAACGCCATCGGCACCGTCACCTCGGTCGATTTCCACTGGTATCTCGATACCAAGCACGGCGCCGACTACTTCCGGCGCTGGCACGCCTATGAGAAGAATTCCGGCAGCCTGTTCGTGCACAAGTCGACCCATCATTTCGACCTGCTGAACTGGTACCTGGACTCGACGGCGCTCGAGGTTTCCGCCTTCGGCACGCAGCGCCATTACGGCCGCAATGGCCCGTTCCGCGGCGAGCGCTGCCAGACTTGCGCGCATGCTGGCGCATGCGACTTCTATCTCGACATCCGCAAGGACCCCTGGCTGACGGCGCTCTATGACGAGCCCGCCGAGGTCGATGGCTATTTCCGCGATGGCTGCGTCTATCGCGAGGATATCGACATCCCCGACACGATGACGGCGATGCTGCGCTACGAGAACGGCGTGATCGCCTCCTACTCGCTCAACACCTTCATGCCGATCGAGGGGCACCACCTCGCCTTCAACGGCACCAAGGGCCGCATCGAGATCCGCCAGTACGAGCGCCAGGCCTTCGAGGTGCCCGACCACGACGAGATCATGCTGATGCGGAATTTCGGCAAGGCCGAGCGCATCCGCGTGCCGCATGCCAGCGGCGGCCATTTCGGTGGCGACGACCGCCTGCGCGACATGCTGTTGCGCCCCGGCCTCAAGGACCCGCTCGGGCAGCGCGCCGGGGCACTGGCCGGCGCCATGTCGATGCTGTGCGGCGCGGCCGCGATGGCCAGCGTCAAGCAGGGCCGGCCGATCACGCTCAAGGAACTGGGCGGATTGCCGGACGGCATCCAGATCTGATCCGCGCGAGGTTGGGCAGACTGCCGGGCCGTGCGCCGCAACCGGACATCGGGCCTCCCAGCGATGGCCGGCATGCGGAGCGGTGCGGCGCCTACCCCCAGCGGAGCGCGGCCGTATGGACGGGCGCGTCCCAGAGCTGGATCAGGCTGTCGTCCAACGCCGTCACCGTCAGCGAACAGCCCGCCATGTCCAATGAGGTGACGTAAGAGCCTACCAACCCGCGCGCGATCGAGAGACCCCGCCCCGCCATGACGCGCCTTGCAGCATTGGCCATCAGATAGAGCTCCATGGCAGGAGTCCCGCCGAAGCCGTTGACGAGCAGCAGGCAGGGCGTGCCGCTCTTCAGGGAGAGATCGTCGAGGATCGCGCCCATCATCTCGTCGGCAATGGCATCCGCGGTTGCCAGCTTCACGCGCCGCCGGCCCGGTTCGCCGTGGATGCCGACGCCCATCTCCATCTCGTCCTCGGCGAGTGTGAAGGTCGGCTTGCCGGCTGCGGGCACGGTGCAGGAGGTCAGCGCCACGCCCATCGAGCGGGTGCGCCGGTTGACCTCGTCGCCGAGCGACTTCAGCGCGTTCAGATCACGGCCCTGCTCGGCGGCCGCGCCGACCATCTTCTCGACGATCAGCGTGCCGGCGACGCCACGCCGGCCGGTGGAATAGGTCGAGGCCGGGACCGCAACGTCGTCATCGGTGATGACCGTCGCAACCGGGGTCTCGGCCATCTCGGCGGCCATCTCGAAATTCATCACGTCGCCTTCATAGTTCTTGACGATGAAGAGCGAGCCCGCCGAGGTGGCGACGGCGTTGACGGCCGCAAGCATCTGGTCTGGCGTCGGAGAGGTGAAGACCTGGCCCGGGCAGGCGGCATCGAGCATGCCGGTGCCGACGAAGCCGGCATGCAGGGGTTCATGGCCCGAGCCCCCGCCCGAGATCAGCGCGACCTTGCCCGGCATCAGTGCCTTGCGCCGAACGAACTTCTCCTCTTCGCCAAGCATGAGGATATCGCCGTGGATGGCGGCAAGTCCCTGGAGGCTCTCCGACAGGATGCTGTCGACCGCGTTGATCAGCTTCTTCATGGGCTCTCCCCCCGCATCTCGGCTTCGTCGTCATCGGCCCCGACCGGAATCAGCGAGACCAGGCCGCGCGCGACCCCCAGCACGATATGGTCGGCCCGGGCATTCAGGTCGGCGCTGCCGAAATCCGGCAATTCGACCACGAGCCGGCGCATCGGCCGGGCGGTGTCGACCACCTCGAGACGCCCGGGATGGGCGGCCCGGTAAGCATTCAGGAAGGCCTCGCGTTCCGGGGGCGCGAAATGGCAGACATGGAAGATCGTCTCCAGATGCTGGACCGGCACGGGCGTGACATAGGCCGGGTTGACGATCTGCGAGATGAAGCTGCGGTTCTTGCCGAGGGCTTCCGCCAGTCGCTGCCGTGTGCCGGAAGGACGGTTCTCGATGACCGCGCGCAGGATCGCCTTGTACTCGGCCAAGGGCGAAGGCACGCTGGCAAGGGTTTCCAAGCCTGTCATGCGTCCGCCCCTGGCTGCGAGAGATCGACCGCGCGGATCGCTTCCTTTGCCAGCGCCAGCTGCCCGGGAGAGACCGATACAGCCCGGACGCCGGCCCGCAGCAAGGCGGCGATGGCGCGCGGATCGCCTCCCGCGTCGCCGCAGAGGCTGACCTCCCGACCCTGCTCCACACCATGGCGCGCGACATGCGCGATCATCGCGAGCACGCCGGGATGCAGAACATCGGCATAGGCCGCGACCTCCGCCCCATCGCGCGCGGCAGCAGTCGCGTATTGCGTCAGATCGTTCGAGCCGATCGAGAAAAACGCGGCGTCGAAGCTCGCGACCGCCACGGCGGCCGCGGGAATCTCGACCATGATGCCGAGTGCGGGCGCGCCATGCGGCACGCCGTCGGCCGCAAGTTCCGAGAGAACGCCGTCCAGCAGCCCCCTCGCCTCCTCCAGTTCCCGCGCTGCCGTCACCATGGGCAGCATGATCTTGAGCGGGCCGAGGCTCGCCGCCCGGGCCAATGCGCGCAACTGGACGCGAAAAATTCCGGGATGGCGCAGCGACAGCCTGATGCCGCGCAGGCCGAGAAAGGGATTGGTCTCGCCATCGAGCGTGTA
Organism: Allobosea sp. P4_E12; assembly: GCF_056401655.1. Lineage (NCBI taxonomy): Bacteria > Pseudomonadati > Pseudomonadota > Alphaproteobacteria > Hyphomicrobiales > Alloboseaceae > Allobosea > Allobosea sp. P4_E12. The sequence goes on from NZ_JBFUIY010000003.1 coordinate 269,909, forward strand.
GCCGGCGATGGGCTTGTCGCCGCCGGCATCGAGCGTGCGGATCGTCACCGGCCGGCCGGCCGCCCAGTGCAGCAACCCGGCATAGGCCTCGAACTGGCGCGCCTCATCCTGCAACGCCTGCTCGACCAGAAACTCCGTGCGGGTCAGGCCGATGCCGTCGCAGGCGTCGGCCGGGAAGCCGGCGACATCGGCCATCCCCGCGACATTGACCATCACGGTAATCGGGGTCCCGTCGCGGGTCAGCGCAGGCTCGCGCTTGCGGGTTTCCGCCTGGGTCCGCACTTGGCCGAGTTCGTCTGCCCGCTGCCGCGCCGCGTCGATGCTCGCACGCGACGGTCCGGTCAGGACGAGGCCCGCCATGCCGTCGACGACGACCGTGCCGGAGACCGCCTCCCAGTCGGAGCCGATGCCGACCACCATCGGCACGCCACGCCCGCGCGCCAGCATGGCGACATGGCTGGTCGGGCTGCCGGCCCCGAGCACGATGCCGCCACCTTGCGACCAATCGATGCCGAGGAAGGCGGAGGGCGGCAGGTCCTGAGCCAGGATGACGGCGCCGGGCGGCGCATCCGTCAGCTCGGGCAAGCCGAAAAGCTGGCGCAGAACCCGGTCCCGGATATCTGCCAGATCTGCGGCGCGGGCGCGGAAATAGGCGTCGTCGGCCGCCTCATAGCCTGCGATCTCGTCCGCCAGCGCCTGGCGCCAGGCCGCGTCGGCCGGCACACCACTCTCGATTGCGGCAAAGGCCCCCTCGGTCAGGGCATCGTCCTCAAGCAGCGCCACCTGGAAGCCCACGATATCGGCGGCCTCGCCGTGAAGGCTGGCAGCCAAACCCGTGACCGCCTGGAGGGAGGCGGCAACCGCATCCGCCAGGGCCTGTCGCTCGCTTGCGACCGGCCCCGTCTTGCGCTGCATCTCGCCGACGGCGCGAAAGACCACCGCCGGGCCGAAGGCGATCCCGGTCGATGCGGCGAGGCCGGAAAGGCGGCGTTCCATCACGCCTCACTCCTCGTCGAACTTGCGTGCGACGATATCGACGAGCGCGGCCAGCGCCGCGGACGCATCGTCGCCGCTGGCCTTGAAATGCAGCACTTCACCCTTGGCCGCCTTGACGCGCATGATCTTCACCGGGCTCTTGGCATCGGTCCACGGGCCGGCCGCGCTGGTGGCCACCTCGATACGGGAGCCGAAGCGCTTGGCGGTCTGGGTAAGCTTCACCGAGGGCCGGGCATGAAGCCCGATCTTGTTGGTGAGCAGGGCGCTGGCCGTCACCTCCTGCATCCCTTCATTCCTCTCGCTACCTTGCCTCTGGCTGGCATTGGCCGACATCTCGTTCATGCCGACATCAATTCCTCGGCGGTCGCCTGCACGACTGCCAGCGTCGAGCCGCCGGACGCTTCGGTCGCGGCCATCACGGCGCCTTCCACAATGGGTGCATTACAGATGACGATGCGCTCGCGCCGCTCCTCCGGCATCATTTCCACCGCCATCTCGCTATTGGTCTCGGCCCCGCCAAGATCGACCAGGATGGCGACGCCCGCCTCCGACCATGCCTTGTCGATCGCTGCCATGATGGCGGCGACATCGGTGCCGAGGCCGCCTTCGGCATTGCCCCCGGCCGCGGCGAGCGGGACATTGTCGCCGACCATCTGGCGGACCATGTCGGCGGCGCCTTCGGCGACCTTGGCCGAGTGCGACACGATGACGATGCCGACATTCTTGCTGGCTGGCATGGTTTCAGGCTCCGATGGTATTGCAGATTGCGGTGGCGAGCAGCGCCGATGAGCGTGCCCCGGGGTCCATATGGCCGACCGAACGCTCGCCCAGAAACGAGGCGCGTCCGCGAATGGCCCTGAGCGGAACCGTCGCCTCGGCCGCGTCCTTCACGACCTCGGGAAGGCGCTTCGTGAGATCGGCGCCGCCCTGAGCGAGGGCGACCTGGAGCGGCGCCAGCACGTCGAGCATGGTCTTCTGGCCGAAATCGGACTTGCCGCGTGCCTTCACGGCCTCGATCGCCGCGGCCAGCGCTCGCGCCAGATCCGCAACCGTCGGCTCTGACGGCAGCTCCTTGCCCAGCGCCATGAACAATGTGCCGTAGAGAGGCCCCGAGGCGCCGCCGACCTTCATCACCAATGTCGTGCCGATAGCCTTCAGGGCGTCGGGCAAGGGCTTTGCCGCGATCGGATCCATGTCCGCCAGCACGGCCTCGAAACCGCGCTTCATGTTCAGGCCGTGGTCACCGTCGCCAATAGCCTGATCGAGCGCCGTCAATTCATCGGCATGGCCGACGATCGCCCCGGTCATGGCCTCGATCAGCCTCTTCTTCAGCGCGCCATCCATGGTTCACCTCACCCTCTGGCCGTCGGCATCGAAGAACAGCGGCCTGAGCAGGCTCACGCTGACCTCGTCGCTGACATCCAGTCCTTCATCGGGATCGACCAGGCTGACGATCTGCTGCTGGTTCACCGCGATATGCAGGTGGTTCTGGTCGCCGAGCCGCTCGATCCAGTTGACCTTGCCCGTCACCGCGCCGTTGCCCGCCTTGGCGATGGCGAGATGCTCGGTGCGCACGCCGATCGTGGTCGTGCTCGCCGGCGCCTCCAGATTGGGAAAGAGTGCGCGCGGCAGCAGGTTGATGCCGGGGCTGCCGAGCCGGGTGGCGACATAGATGTCGGCCGGGTCCTCATAGATGCTGCGCGGCGTGCCGATCTGCACGAGGCGGCCCTGGTTGATCACGCCGATCCGCGAAGCCAGCGTCATCGCTTCGGTCTGGTCATGCGTGACGTAGAGGATGGTCGCGCCCAGGTCCTGCTGGATATGCTTCAGCTCGATGCGCAATTCCGCGCGCAGCTTGGCATCGAGCGAGGAGAGCGGCTCGTCCATCAGGTAGATGGACGGGCTGCGCACCAGGGCGCGGCCGATCGCGACGCGCTGCATCTGGCCGCCGGAGAGTTGTGTCGCGCGGTTCTGCAGCTTGTCCTCGATCCTGAGCAGCTTTGCGACATGGCCGACCGCGCGCCGGATCTCGTCCTCCGGCGTGCGCCGTGTCGGCGAACGCAAGGGGAAGGCGAGATTGTCGAAGACGCTCAGATGCGGATAGAGCGAATATTGCTGGAACACGAAAGTGACGTCGCGCGCCGCCGGCGGCAGCGCGGTGACGTCGACGCCGCCGATGAAGATCCGGCCGTCATCCGGGGTTTCCAGCCCGGCGACGAGGCGCAAGACTGTCGTCTTGCCAGCGCCTGTCGGCCCCAGCAGCACCACGAACTCGCCATCGGCGATGGTAAGCGACAGGTCGCTCGCGGCCTGCACCGCGCCGAACCGCTTCGAGACCTGCGTCAGCGTGACTTCAGCCATGGGTGCGCCTCGTCGTGCCGGCCTCATGCAAGGCGGAGCGGATCGCCTTCCCCGTCGCCGCATCGAACAGCGACAGCCGCTCCGGCCTGAACGAGAGGCTGACGCGCTCGCCGGCGACAACCGGCATATGGGCGGGCAAGCGCGCCTTGAGCTTGCCGCGCGGGGTCGCGACCGTCACGATCTGGGTCGTGCCGAGATATTCGGTGCCGAAGATCTCGCCCGGAAGGGCGCTGCCTTGCCGGCCGGGATCGCCGATGACGATCTGCTCCGGCCGCACCCCCAGCGCCAGCGGCCCGGGCGCGTGGCTCTCGCGCAGTTCCGGCAAGGTCACGGAGGCGGCATCGATGCTGACCGAGGTCGAGCCCGCAATCGCTGCGCCGTCGAAACGAACGAAGTTCATCGCTGGCGAGCCGATGAAATCCCCGACGAACATCGAGTTCGGCCGGTCATAGATCTCCTGCGGCGAGCCGAGCTGCTCGATCACGCCATCATTCATCACCGCGATCTTGTCGGCCATCGACATGGCCTCGAGCTGGTCGTGGGTGACGTAAACCGTCGTCGCCTTCAGCCGGTCGTGTAGGGCGCGCAGCTCGCCGCACATCAGATGGCGGAACTCGGCGTCGAGCGCGCCCAATGGCTCGTCCATCATGAAGGCCTTCGGCTCGCGCACGATGGCGCGGCCGAGCGCGACCCGCTGCCGGTCGCCGCCGGAAAGGCCGGATATCGATTTGTCGAGCAGATGCTCGATGCGCAGCACGCGCGCCGCTTCCTCGACGCGCCGTCTCGTCTCGTCCCTGGGCACGCCCATCGAGACCAGCGGAAAACTGATGTTCTTGCGCACGTTCATATGCGGGTAGAGCGCAAAGAGCTGGAACACCATGGCGATGTCGCGTTCGCGCGCCCGCTTGAAGGTGACGTCCTCGCCGTCGAGCTGGATGCTGCCGGAGGATGGCAGTTCCAACCCCGCAACCATCCGCAATGTCGTGGTCTTGCCACAGCCCGACGGACCCAGCAGGCAGAAGAAATCGCCATCCTCGACCGTGAAGCTGGTATCGCGCACCGCCATGAAGGCGCCGAACCGTTTCACCAGATTGTCGACCCGGATCTCGGCCATGGCTCACTCCGGGAACTTGGTGACGAAGGTGAACATGACGACGCCGATCAGGGTCGTGACGAAGGAATAGCCGTAGAGCGCAAGCGAGAAGGGCTGCAGCAGCATCAGCACGCCGGCCGAGATCAGCACCGTTGCCAGTGTTTCCATCGGTCCGCGTCGCAGCGCCTTCGGCCAGCGCGACGCGGCCGCGCCTTCGCGCTCCCGGGGATGGCTCAGATGCCGGTTCATTTGCAGGTTCATTTGCGCACCGCCCCGAAGGTGATGCCGCGCAGGAGGTGCTTGCGCAGCAGCACGGTGAAAACCAGGATCGGTATCAGGAACAGCGTCGTTCCGGCCGCCACGGCCGGCCAATCCTGCCCGCCCTCCCCGATGATGATCGGGATAAAGGGCGGCGCGGTCTGCGCCGTGCCCGAGGTAAGCAGAACGGCGAAGGCATATTCGTTCCAGGCGAAGATCAGGCAGAAGATCGCGGTCGCGACGATGCCGGTCGTGGCCTGAGGCAGCACGACCTTGCGGAAGGCCTGCAGCCGCGTATAGCCGTCGATCATCGCCGCTTCCTCGTATTCGCGCGGGATCTCGTCGATGAAGCCCTTGAGCAGCCAGACGGCCAGCGAGACATTGACCGAGGTGTAGAGCAGGATCATTCCCAGCCGCGTGTCGGAAAGGCCGAGTTCGCGATACATCAGGAAGATCGGGATCGCGACGGCGATCGGCGGCATCATCCGTGTCGACAGGATGAAGAACAGCAGGTCGTCCTTCAGCGGCACCTTGAAACGCGAGAAGGCATAGGCCGCGCAGGTACCCAGGCCGACCGAGAGCAGCGTCGAGCCGAAGGCGATGATCAGCGAATTGACGAAGCGCGGCACGTAGTTCGACGGGCCGACGACCACCATGCTGCGCGAACGGGTGATCTCCTCGCAGGCGGAATTCGCAGGCGGGAGCGAGGCAAGGTAGTCCGCCGTCTGGCGCGAGCGCGTGTTGAACAGGTTGCAATAGCCTTCGATCGAAGGCTCGAAATGCAGGAAGGGCACGACCTTGGGTGGGTAGGAGATCGAATCGGGCGGCGTCTTGATGCTGGTCAGACCGATCCAGAGCAGCGGCACGATCGCCACCAGCGCGTAGAGGGCGACGATGGTGCCGGCCAGCAGCTTGACGCGACCGCTCGGCGCGACGACGGAATGGGCCGTGGAGAGAGCGCCGCTCATCGTGCCTTCACCTTGTTCAGCGCCTTCACATAGATGTTCGCCAGCCCGAACACGGCGACGAACAGGATAATTGCGAAGGCGGAGGAATAGCCGGTGCGCCAGGCCTCGAAGGCGGCGCGCTTCAGCGTGATCGAGGCGAGTTCAGTGGTCGAGCCCGGTCCGCCGGAGGTCAGAAGATTGACCATGTCGAACATCTTGAAGTTCTCGATACCGCGGAAGAGTACGGCCAGCATGATGAAGGGCAGGCACATCGGCAGCGTGATCGAGATGAATTGCCGCCAGTTGCTGGCCCGGTCGACCTCCGCTGCCTCGTAGATGTAGTCCGGGATAGAGCGCAGGCCTGCGAGGCAGATCAGCATCACGTAGGGCGTCCACATCCAGGTATCGACGATGATGATCGCCCAGGGACTCAGGGTCACATCGCCGAGCATCTGGAAGGAGGACGGCGGAATGCCGGAGAAGAACGAGACCACGTAATTGAACAGGCCGATCTGCGGCTGGTACAGGAAGGTCCAGAAATTGCCGACCACCGCCGGCGAGAGCATCATCGGGATCAGGATCAGCGTGGTCCAGAAGCCATGGCCGCGGAACTTGCGGTCGATCAGATAGGCCAGCGCGAAGCCGATGACCATCTGCAGCAGGATCGTCCAGAACACGAAATGCGCCGTCGCCTGCATGCGCTGCCAGATTTCGGGATCCGACAGGATCGTCTGGTAGTGCTCGATCCCGACATTGCGCAGCGGCGCATTGGGGCGATTGGCGCGGTAATTGGTGAAGGAGAGCTGGATCGTCCAGATCAGCGGAAACAGGTTGATCACGAGCAGGAGGATCATCGTCGGCGCGATGAAGATCCAGGCGATCGCCCTGTCGCTGAGGCCCCGGACCCGGTGGGCGATCGGGGGATAGGCTGCGCGCATCGCTGCCGCGCTCCTGATGCCGGTGACGTCGCTCGCATTCATGACTCAGCACCGTTCAAAGGCAAGGTCGGGAACTGGCTGCGCCGCCTGTGAGAGGCGCAGCCCCGGTTCGGCTGGGGGGAAAGCCCCGCTTGCGTCAGAACTTGCCGTCTTCCTTGAAGACCTTGGTCCAATCCTGGATCAGCAGGTCGAGCGCCTGTTTGGCTGTGCCCTTCTCCGCCACGACATAGTCGTGGATGCGCGCCTGCTCCGCCTGCATCAGCTGCGCGTAGGAGGGCTCGGCCCAGAAATCGACGACCTGGCCCATGGCGACGAGGAAATCGGCCGCGAAGGGCGCAGATTTGGCGAAGCCGGGATCGTTCAGCACGCCCTTGTGGCAGGTATAGCCGCCGAGCTCCCACCACTTCTTCTGCACATCGAGCGAGGCGAACCATTTGACATAGGACAGCGCCTCGGCCTGGTTCGGCGAGTAGGCGACGACCGAGAGGCCCTGCCCGCCGAGCTGCGAGCCCTTCTCCTTCTCCGGCGGATTGACGAAGAAGCCGATCTTGTCGCCGCCGACATTCGGATCCTTGTACAGGCCGGGGAAGAAGGCGAACCAGTTCATCTGCAAGGCCGCCTGCCCGGATTTGAAAGCGTCCAGACCCTCCTGCATATAGGCGTTGGAGTAGCCCGGCGGGGTGCAGCACTTGTACAGGGACTTGTAGAACTCCAGGCCCTTCACGGCGTCCTCGGAGTTGACGAAGCCGGCCATGGCGTAGGGCTTCTTCGGGTCCTCATATTTGAAGCCGAACGGATAGAGCGCGTTGGCGACGCCCATCGTGATGCCTTCCGAGCCACGCTCGGTGAAGATGGCCGCGCCATAGACCTTCTTGCCGTCGATGTCGCGGCCCTGGAAGAACTCGGCGATCTGCTTCAGCTCGGTCTGGGACTTCGGCGCCGCGAGCTCGCGGTTGTACTTCGCCTTGAATTCGGCCTGCAGCTCGGGCCTGGAGAACCAGTCCTTGCGGTAGGTCCAGCCGAGCGCATCGCCCATGGCCGGCAACGCCCAGTAGTTTGGCGTGTTCTTCGGCCATTCGGCATAGCCGGTGACTGTCGCCGGCATGAAGTCGTCGATCTTGATGCCTTCCTTGGCGAAGAAATCGTTCAGCTTCACATAGTGCTTGTTCTCGGCGGAGCCGCCGATCCACTGCGAGTCACCGATGATCAGGTCACAGAGCTTGCCCTTTGAATTGAGCTCGTTGAGCATGCGGTCGGCGAAATTCGGCCAGGGCACGAACTCGAACTTCATCGCGATATTGGTCTTGGCGGTGAAGTCCTTGGAGAGTTCGACCAGCGCATTGGCCGGATCCCAGGCCGCCCAGCAGAGCGTCAGCGACTTGCCCTGTGCCTGGGCCCCGGGGGCAGCAAGTGCCGCGCTCCCGGCAATGGTCGCGGCCAGCATCCATGTCCTGAATTGTGTCATGTGCTTCCCTCCCTTGGCGTGCCGTCACCAGCCGTCATTGGGGTGACGGGCGAACCTGCGCGACCGCGAAGGGCACAGCCGCAAGATAGGGCACAGCCGACGCGGGATGTTTCCTCACGCCGCCCCGGAACGAGCCGTCCAAGTTCAGCGATTTGTTTAGTGAACTCTCAATCACTAAACATGTCAAGCAACGACGACCCCGGACAACATATTGCAATGCAACCGTTTTTATTGCGATGCACAAGTTCAGTGAACTGTTGGGCATGGCCGATTCGAGGCCGCGCTGGACAATCTCGGCGGCGCGGTCGGTGCCGCCGTGCTTGGCACGATCATCATCAGGCGCGAGCAGTTCCACTCCAACATCATCGGCCAGGCGGTCATCGCGCGCGGCAAGACCGCGAAGCGCCAGGCCCTGGTGCTCGGCGACAGCCTCGCCATCATCGGCATCATGCTGGTCCTCGCCGCGATCGTGGTCCTGTTCGCCAGGAAGGGCCCAGGCGGCGGCGCAGCGGCCGCGCATTGAAAGGCTCGGCCCTGCCGGTTGCGATTGCGGCCAGGGTGAGAGCCTTCAGTCGGCCGCGTGGCCGGAGCCGGATTGCCGGATCGCCGCCTGCAGGGCGTCCGGCGCGACGGGCTTGTGCAGCACGCGGTATCCGGTCGCGTTCAGCTCCCGCAGCCGCTCCGGCATGGTGTCGCCGGTGACGATCAGCGCCCGGGCACGATATCCCAGTTTTTCCGCCAGGCGTTCGACGGCCTCGCTGCCGGTCAGCCCGGCCTTGAGCCGATAATCCGCGATGATCAGGTCCACCCTGCCTGCGCCCACCTTGGCATGGCGCCGGCAAAGCTCCTCGACGTCCGTCCCGGCGATGGCCTCGTGGCCCCAGGCCGTCAACAGGCTGACATTGGCGTCAAGCACCTGAGGATCATCGTCCAGGACCATGATGCGAAGACCGGGCGGGAAGGCCTGCGCCCGCGCCGGCGCCAGCCCCGAGGCCGGCGGATCGATCCGCGGAATCCGCACGGAGAATGTCGAGCCCTTGCCGGCTGTGGAGCGCAACCCGATGGGATGCTCGAGCAATGCCCCCAGGCGCCGAACGATGGCGAGACCGAGGCCAAGTCCCTGCTCGCGGTCGCGTTCCGGATTGCCGAGCTGGGTGAACTCCTCGAACACGGCCTGATGCTGCTCCTGGGGAATGCCCGGCCCGGTATCGACCACGAGAATCTCGATCGCCTCCCCGCGACGGCGACTGCCGATCAGCACGCGGCTGTCGGGGGCGTGGCGGAGCGCGTTCGACAGGAGATTGTCGAGGATGCGCCTGAGCAGTTCCGGATCGCTATCGCCCCAGGCATCGCCCGGCACCGCGCGCAGATCGATGCCGCGCTGGCGCGCCTGGGGTGCGAAGACCTCCTGCAGGTCCGCCAGCATCCTGCCGAGATGAACCGGCTGCCGTCGCACCGGAACGAGGCCGGCATCGAGTTGCGAAACGTCGATGAGGCCGTTCAGCAGCCCGCCGAGCGAGCCAATGGCCGCGTCCAGCTTGTCGGCGATCCCACTGGCTTCATGGCTTCCGACAGCGCCGCGCCGGGCGAGCGTTCCGAGCGTCGCCGCAAACAAGGCGAGCGCGTGGACCGGCTGCCGCAGGTCGTGGCTCGCCGCCGCGAGGAAACGCGTCTTGGCCTTGTCGGCAGCCGTGGCGCGGTCCCGCTCGCGCTCGAGCCCGCGCACCAGCGCCAGATTCTCGAAGCGCAGGGCGACGGTCTCCTTCAGGGTGCGGTAGGTGACCCGGCAGCAAAAGAGATAGGCCCCGATCAGGAAGAGCTGGAACAGGGCATAGACCGAATAGATCGACCCTTCCTGCATGAGACAGCGCAGGGCGAAAGGCAGGTGCATGGCGATCAGCAGGCCGATATAGGCCGGCGGATAGGCCGAGAGGGACGGCACCGCTCCGCCCGACAAGCCGGTCAGCACGATGCAGACGAAGGCGATCAGATGCGGCTGGGTCGGTTCGAAGCCGAACCAGCCGAGCGCTCCCCAGAGCAGGCTCGACAGGATCGACAGGACCGTGAAACGTCGGGCCCAGTTCGTCGCCTCGGCCTCGCCGTCAGCCCGGGCGAAATAGCGCCGCGACAGCAGCAGGCGGGCTCCGGTGAGGAGATAGGTCGCGCCGATCCAGCCGATCAGCAGGCCGACCGGCACCACCTCGCGCATCACATAGGCGACGGGCCAGGGGATCACGAGATTGGCGAGCAGGATCGAGCCGGACTGGCGATAGAGGAGTTCGACCAGAGCCGCACGCAGATGGGTGCTGGTGTCAGGCGTCAGCGCCGGGGCCCGCATGATTGCTCCTTCCTGCGCCGGCAAGCGCTCACCGCGCAGGGGTGATGCCGCAGGGCCCGTAGCCAGTGACGCGCGCCCAAGGAATAGTCACGCATCATGATTCCTCGCCACACGTCCAGGACGCCGGCCGCTCCAGCCGAAGAAACCGCCTGCCGCATCATTCTGGCCGACGACCATGCCCTGATCCGCGAAGGGCTGAAGCTTCTGATCGCGACGCAGCAGGACCGTACCGTCGTGGGCGAGGCCGCGGACGGCGCAAGTCTTGCCGCATTGCTGAAGGACAGGCCGGCCGAGCTTCTCGTGCTCGACCTGGGCATGCCCGGGCTGACGGGCCTGCGCTCCATCGGCGAGCTGCGCCAGGCCTATCCGCGCCTGAAGATCCTGATCCTGACGGCGAACACCGATCCGCAGATGGCCCAGGCGGCGCTGGCGGCGGGGGCCGACGGTTATGTCGTGAAGGGCAGCGATCTCGACGAGCTGTTCGACGCCCTCGCCGCCCTGCAACGGGGCCATCCCTATGTCAGCCTCCCGCTGCGTGACGCCAAGCTCCAACAAGGGGTGGGCACGCCGGGCGGCATCCCGTTCGATGCGACCACATCTGTTGCGCTGACGCGGAGGGAAAGTGAATTGCTGGTCCTGATCGCCGGTGGCGCCACGACCCGCGCCGTCGCCGCACGTCTTGGCATCAGCCCCCACACTGCCCGCAAGCACCGGGAGAACCTCATGCGCAAGCTCGATCTGCACAGCGCTACGGAACTTGCAGCCTATGCGGTGCGCGTCGGCCTGCCTGTCGGTTGACGCGGCACCGGACCGCCGCCAACGCTGCCGCGGTCCCCAAGCTCCCTGCCCGCCTGCCCTAGCGGGCATAGCCCGGCCGTCGCCGCGCGGGCTGTGACGGCTGCGTAGCCGGGGCCTCGTCAGCAGCAAGGCGGCAACAGAACGGCTTGAACGGACAAGGGCGACCTCGGGCGGGACCAGAAACCCTCCTGGCGAAGGATCGGGCCCCGCACTGTCACGACTCCGCAGGCGGCGTTCAATACGGCAGATGCCGTATTTCATCTCTTCGGCGCTGCTGCCGCGACCTGGAAGGCGGCCGATGCGCCGCCTCGACCGGCTTCGTCAGCGCAAGCCTCGCGCATGGTCGGCAAACGATCGCCCTCGCGCGGCGCCGAAATACGGCATCCGCCGTATTTCTCCGAGGCCTCGCCATCCATACAGTCCCGGCTTTCGGCGACGGCATTGGCGGCAAGCCGCAGGCTTCCGGGATCGCACGAGAACCTCATGATTGGCGGACAGAGTGATCGACCATTTGCAGCGTGCCTTGTCCCGGACCACGGCCCTTGTCGGACCGCAGTTCGCAATTGCCGTGGCGTTTTCGGCCGCCCTGTCGATCCCAATGGCCCGGGCCGACGGGGGCCAGGGCGGAGGTATGAACAGAAGCCCAGGCGGCGGGGACAGCTATAGCGGACCAGGCGGGAACGGAGGCGATTCCGGCGCCGGCGCAGGTGGCGGCGGGGCAGGCTGGAGCGGCGGCAACGGTGGAGCGGGCGACGGTGTGCCAGGGTCCGGCGGAGCCGGCGGCGTGGGCGCAGGAGCATCGGGACAAGCGGGACGCAACGGGGCCAATGGCGGCGGCGGCGGTGGCGGTGCGCACGGTTTTCTCGATGCGGGGGCGAGCTTGCCCGGCAATGCGGTTTCCGGTGGCGACGGCGGCGCTGGTGGTGCTGGCTATTCCCCCAACGGTGGGAACGATGGCGGCGGCTTCGGTGCAGTGCTTGGCGCCGCGACCGGCGCGATCAATGCCGCGACGACGGGCGGTACTGGCGGCGCAGGAGGATCGGGCCACAATGATTGGACCTACTTTTACGGCCATGGCGGCAATGGTGGCTCCGGCGGCATCGGCCTGGTGTTCCTGAGCAGCGGAAGCTTCGTCCTCAATGCCGCAGCGACCGGTGGCATGGGTGGAGTCGGTGGTACGGCTACCGGGTTGAACGGTCCTATTGGTGGGCACGGCGGCGCAGGCGGGGTGGGGCTGCAGTTCCTGACCGGCGGCCATGCCGAGATCAATGCGTCGGTCGTTGGCGGCAATGGCGGAGCCGGCGGTACGGGGAGCAGCGGCGCCGGCGGCATCGGCATTGTCGGTTCCAGTCTCGACCTGATCCTCGGCAGCGGCGCGACGGTGGCGGGCGGTCTCTCTGGCGACGGAGCGAGGCGCGCCGATGCGATCCATCTGACGGGTCCCAATAACCGGGTCGAGCTGCAGGCTGGCGCGACCGTGACGGGCAATGTCGTGGCCGGCGGCATCGCCGGCAATGTGTTCGCGTTGGGTGGCTCGGGCAATGGCGGCTTCGACGTCTCCTCGATCGGCGCGAGCGCGCAGTTTCGCGGCTTTACCGCTTTCGAAAAGCTCGGCACGAGCATCTGGACACTCACCGGATCCGGCAACCAATCCTGGTCAATCCAGGCCGGCACTTTGCGGGCTGGCGCATCGGGCGTTTTCGGTGCGTCCTCGCAGATCACGGTGGCGTCGGCTGCGACACTCGATCTCGGTGGCTTCAACCAATCGATCGACACGCTTGCGGGCGCGGGGATGGTGACGCTGGGCGCAGGAACCTTGAACGCGGGCTCCGGCAACGGCGGTTCGACCTTTGACGGCGTCATCTCGGGGACCGGTGGTCTGATCAAGGCCGGAACGGGAACGCTGACCCTTTCGGATGCCAATACCTATACGGGCGCGACCTCGGTCACCTCAGGTTCCCTGATCGTCAACGGCTCGATCACGGCATCGTCGGGGGTGACGGTCGCAGCAGGCGCGACCCTCGGCGGCTCCGGCACGCTGCCGACGACGGTGATCAACGGCGGCACGCTGTCGCCGGGCAATTCGCCTGGCACGCTGACGGTCAACGGCAATCTGACGCTGAACCCCGGCTCGACCTATATCGCCGAGGTGCAGGGCGCGTCGCCGATCGGGTCAACGTCACCGGCACGGCCGCGCTGGCCGGCGCGCTGCGGATCGTGCCGCTCGGCGGCGCCTATCGGCTCAACAGCCCCTACACGCTCCTTTCGGCGACGGGCGGTCGAGCCGGCAGCTTCAGTCCGGTCGACACGACCGGCAGCTTCGGCGACGGCGTCACCACGGGGGTGAGCTACACCAGCACCGATGTGCTGCTGACGCTCACCCCGAAGCCGCTGGCTCCGATCGTGAACCCTATCGACCCTGTCGCGCCCACACCTGCACGCCCGCGCCTTGCCCTCGGTCGTCCGGCCAATGCCCTTGCAATCGCCTCGGCCATCGATGGCGCGGTGGCCGCTGGTGGCGACCCATCCTCGCTGTTCGGGATCTACAACCAGCCGGCGGTTGCGATCCCGGCCGCGGTGAACAGCCTGTCCGGCGAGATCCATACGGCCGCAGCGGCAACGGCGGAGGTTGCCGCCGACCAGTTCCTGCGGGCGATGCTCGATCCCTCGGCAGCAGGGCGGCTCGGCGCTGTCCTACCCGGCCCCGGCGCAGCCGCCTTCTCCGGCACGGTGCGCAAGGGCGCCGACCAGCCTGCTGGACCCTCACGGCTCGAGGCGCCGACCTATTCGGTCTGGGGCTCGGCCTTCGGCTCCTATGGTCGCACCGATGGCAACGCGGCGGTGGGCTCGAGCCGCCGCAAGATCGACGATGCCCATCTCGCGACGGGTGTCGATCTCCGGCTGATGCCCGGCACGGTCGCAGGCTTCGCCGTCTCTGCCGGCAGCGCGCGGGCCTCGCTGCCCGGTCTGCTCGGGAAGATCGATGCCGATGTCTTCCAGGCCGGTCTCTATGGCGTCACCCAGCTCGGCCCGGTCAGGCTCGGCGCGGCGGCGAGCTATGCCCGGCTCGACAATGAGGTCAGCCGCGGCATCCCGGCGCTCGGCAGCAGCCTGTCCTCGTCTTACGACACGACGGCCTGGAGCGGGCGCCTGCAGGCGAGCGCCACTCTGCTGAACTGGAACGGCTTTGGTCTCTCGCCGCTGGCCGCGCTCCAGGCGACGCGGGCGCAAAGCCCGGCCGTGCGCGAGAGCAACTGGGCCGGCGCCACTGCCGGCGCGCTGGCTTTGGCCAGGCGCAACGACGTCACGAGCCGCAGCGAACTCGGCCTGCAGCTCGACGCCGACACGATCCTCAATGGGGTTCCCGTCACCGGCTATGTCCGGGCGGTCTGGGCGCATTCCTTTCAGCGCGATGCCGACCTGACCGCGAGCCTGGCGGGTTTTCCGGGCGCGGCCTTCAGCGCGACGGGCGCGCAAGCCGATCGCAACAGCGCGCTCGTCGCCGCCGGCCTCAACGCCAGGCTCAGCGAGCGCATCACGCTCGGCCTCAACCTCGACAGCGAACTTTCCGCGGGCAGCAGCCGCCTCGGTGGTTCCGCGCAGCTCAGGGTCGGCTTCTGAGGCCAGGCTGCGCCGTACGGCGCTCCGTCCGCTTCGGACCCGGCGTCGATTCCATGTGAGTGGAGCAGATGCAGCGGATGTTGCGCCATGAGTGCCGCTCGGGCCGCGGCCGGCATGGCCCAGCCGCGACCTGCAGCCCAAGGATCGGCCCGATTTTGCCGGAACCTCAGCGCCGCAGCCTCGTTGGTTCAGCAAGCCCCCACTGTCAGGGAGACCAACAGATGATGAAGACACTTGCATTCGCTGCGGCGCTCGCCGTACTGCCCGCCTCCGTTTTCGCCCAGAGCAGCGGGCCGGTCATTCCCGACCCGGCCGGCGGCACGACCCGCGATCCGGCGCTCGGCGTCGGGACGGTCGAGGTTCCGCTGAGGCGCGATCCTGCCGGCGGCACGATGATCGACGACTCGCCGCGCTTCCGGACCTATGTGATCGAGCAGCGCCTGCCGTCCTATAGCTATGGCCGCCCGGTCGTGGTGGGAACGATCCTGCCGGATGAGGGCATCGTCTATCGCGAGGTTCCGGCCGAATATGGCGCGCCGGGCTATCGCTACACCGTGGTGAACGAGCGCGCCGTCGTGGTCGAGCCGCGCACGCGCCGCATCATTCAGGTGATCGACTGACCCTCCGCGGAGTCGCGAAGCCTGACACCCCAGACTCCGCTGAACCGAGGCCCGCTCCGGCAAGGGGCGGGGCCGATCCATGAGCCCCTCCCGCGAGACGATCTCAAAGTCACGCAGAGAGGCTGAACAAAAATCGCAAGGCGCGGCGAACAAAGCCGCGCCCGATGCGTTGTGGCTGGGAACAGCCGGAGCCCAGTCGTGAGAAAATGCGTTCTCGTCGTCGAAGATGACACTTTCATTCGTATGGATACCGTCGATACCGTCGAGGATGCCGGCTTCGAAGCGATCGAGGCCGCAAATGCCGACGAGGCCATCAGCCAGATCGAAGCCAATCCGGCGATCGAGATCATGATCACCGATATCGAGATGCCCGGCTCGATGAATGGCGTCCGGCTTGCACATGCGGTCAGGGACCGCTGGCCGCCGGTCGAGATCATCGTGGTGTCCGGACAAGTGATGCCGGGTCGAGGCGCATTGCCCGAGCGCGCGCGCTTCATCGCTAAGCCATTCCGGCCAAGCCAGATCGAGGCAGCGTTGCGCGCTGCTGCGTAGATCACCGGACCGGGTTCGTATCCGGTCGGATGATGCGACGTCTGGGTTAGGGCCGGCTTTGCACCGAAAACCGCAATCCAGTTTTGAGGCCAACTTTCCAGGGGGCGGGATAGCCAACCGCATGGAGATGGAAGACGACAACGCGCACAGGCAGCGACCGCATATGTCGCGGCCACCGAAATCGTGTCGGGATGGAGACAACCGGGCGGCTCCGCTATGGCGGTCAGCCAGGTCTTGCTGGCTGATGAGAGCATAAATGAAACGAAGCCACCTGCCCGGGGCCTCCAGGCGAACTTTGGGCCTCGAGCCTGTCGTCGCGCTCGGCCTTGCCGGCGCGATCGCATTTTTCCTGATCAGCGGAATCGTAGCCTTTCTCAATCTGCAGGCCCTGCGCAACGGGAGCGAACGGGTCATTCAGACCCATCAGGTCATCGTCGCGCTCGAGCGATTGATGTCCCAGGCGCAAGACGCCGAAACAGGCCAGCGCGGCTTCCTCCTGACAGGCGATGAACGCTATCTCGCCCCCTACAATGCCGCCGTATCGGCGATTCCAGCCCAGCTCGACGAGATCTCGGAGCGAACCCGCGAAAATCCGTCACAGGGCCCGCGGATCGCTGCGCTGAGACGACAGGTCGGCAGCAAACTCGCAGAACTCAAGGAAACGATCGAGCTGCGGCGAGTCCAAGGGATCGACGCCGCGATGGCCGTCGTCAGCTCGGACCGCGGAAAACTGGCCATGGACGCCATCCGCTCGCAGATTGCCGCGATCTCCCAGGAAGAGGGAGAAACGCGCGCGAAGCGCCTCGTTGAAATGGCCGACGCCCAGAAGACCGCGCTGGTGAGCGGCCTCCTTTCAGGGCTGCTCGGGTTACTCCTGACGCTGACCATCGGCTTTCTGGTCCGCAGGGCAACGCTCGCCCGCAGGCAGGAGGAGTGGCTTCAATCAGGCCAGGTCGGCCTGGCCGCCGCCATGATGGGCGATCCGCAGGCCGAGCAGCTCGGAAACAGCATTCTCGCATTTCTGGCGCAGTATCTCGGCGCAGTCGCAGGAGCGCTCTTCGTCGTCGATCGCACGGTTTTCCGGCGCGCAGCGACCTATGGCATTCCCGAGGACGCCCCGATTGTCACGCAGTTCAAGCTGAGGGAAGGCTTGCTGGGCCAGGCGGCGAGCGAGAAGCGGCCCATGCTGATCGGCGAGGTTCCCGACGGCTACCTCGCCTTCGGCTCCGCCCTGGGACAGGACAAGCCGAAACATCTCGTCATCCTGCCCGCCACCGTCGACGGAACCGTCAATGCCGTGATCGAGCTTGGGTTCCTGCGCCCGGTCGACGACGGAGTCATGAAGCTGCTGCAGTTCGCCTCCAACGCGGTGGCGATCGCAGTCCGTTCGGCCAAGTATCGCGGCGAGCTCCAGGACCTGCTCGAGGAGACGCAGCGCCAATCGGAGGAATTGCAGACCCAGAGCGAGGAATTGCGCGTCTCGAACGAGGAACTGGAGGAGCAAGGCCGGGCGCTCAAGGAGTCGCAGATGCGGCTTGAGCAGCAGCAGGCCGAGCTCGAACAGACCAATTCGCAGCTGGAGGAGCAGACCCAGCAGCTGGAGACGCAGCGCGACGATCTGGAACAGGTCAATGCGGCCATGCAGGTCAAGGCGCGGGAGGTGGAGCAGGCGAGCCGCTACAAGTCGGACTTTCTTGCCAACATGTCGCACGAGCTGCGCACGCCGCTCAATTCATCGCTGATCCTGGCCAAGCTCCTGGCGGATAATCCCGACGAGAACCTGAGCGAGGAGCAGGTCAAATATGCCCAGACGATCCAGTCCTCCGGCAATGACCTGCTGAACCTGATCAACGACATCCTCGATCTTTCGAAGATCGAGGCCGGCCATGTGGAGATCAGGCCCGAAACCGTTTCCCTGGAGCGGTTGACCGGCAATCTTCGGCAGCTGTTTCAGCCCGTCGCCCAGGGCAAGACGCTGGATTTTCTGGTCGACGTGGCGGCGGACTGCCCCGCGAGCATCGAAACCGATCCGCAACGGCTGGAACAGGTTCTGAAAAATCTCCTGTCCAACGCCTTCAAGTTCACGGAACGCGGACAGGTCCGCGTCTCGATCCAGCGGGCCGGCGAAGGGCAGATCGCCCTCTCCGTATCGGACACCGGCATCGGCATCGCCGAGGAGCAGCAGCGCAGCGTCTTCGAAGCGTTTCATCAGGCCGATGGCACCATCAGCCGCAAATATGGGGGCACCGGCCTCGGCCTTTCGATCTCGCGACAGCTCGCCCACCTGCTCGGCGGCTCGATCACGCTCAAGAGCCGCGAAAGACAGGGAAGCACCTTCACCATCACCATTCCCGAAATCTATGACCCGGCGAAGGTCGGCCCCCGGGTGGCGCGCGAAACCATTCGCGCCGTGCCCACGCTCGTGAATGCGGAGGCGCCCCGGGCCGCGGTGCAGCCACGCAGGCACAAGGTGGAGGACGACCGCGACGCGCCATCCGATGCCAAGCGCGTCCTGCTCGTGATCGAGGACGACGATTCCTTCGCCGCCATCCTGCGCGATCTCACGCGCGAAATGGGATTCCGTTCGCTGGTCGCGGGAACCGCCGCGGAGGCCCTGGGGCTGGCCCGGGAGTTCATGCCGAGCGCAATCATCCTCGATGTCGGCCTGCCCGACCAGTCCGGCCTTTCCGTGCTGGACCGGCTCAAGAGCGACGTCCAGACCCGCCATATTCCGATTCACATCGTCTCGGCTGGAGATCACGCCGAAACCGCGCTCGCGCTGGGCGCGGTCGGATATGTGCTCAAGCCGGTCAAGCGCGAGCAGCTGGTCGAGGTTTTCGAGAAGCTAGAGAACAAGCTGTCCCCGCGGGTGCATCGCGTCCTCATCGTCGAGGACGACCTGGTGCAACGCGAGGCGGTCGCAAAGCTGCTGACCTCCCATGATGTCGAGACCGTGACCGCAGGGACCGCAGCCGAATGCCTCAAGCTCCTCAAGGAAGAGACATTCGATTGCATGGTGCTCGACCTGTCGCTGCCCGATGCGTCCGGCTATTCGCTGCTGGAGACGCTGAGCCAGGAGAGCGCCTACGCCTTTCCACCGGTCATCGTCTATACCGGCCGGGACCTCTCGGCGGATGACGAGCAGCGGCTCCGCCGCTACTCGAAATCGATCATCATCAAGGGTGCGAAATCGCCCGAGCGCCTGCTCGACGAGGTCAGCCTCTTCCTTCACCAGGTGGTCTCCCAACTGCCGGCCGAGCAGCAGAAGATGATCCGCAAGGCGCGAAGCAGGGATGCCCTGCTCGAGGGGCGGCGCATCCTTGTCGTCGAGGACGACGTGCGCAACGTCTATGCGCTGACCAACATCCTCGAACCCCGGGGGGCGATCGTCGAGATCGCCCGCAACGGCCGCGAGGCCCTGGAGGCGCTCGAACGATCCGAGAAGCAATCCGGCCCCAGGATCGAGCTCGTCCTCATGGACGTGATGATGCCGGTCATGGACGGGCTCACCGCCACGCGCGAGATCCGCAAGAACCCGGACCTGGTCAAGCTGCCGGTCATCGCGCTGACGGCAAAGGCCATGCCCGACGATCAGCAGCGCTGCATCGAGGCAGGGGCCAATGACTACATGGCCAAGCCCCTGGATGTCGAAAAGCTCCTGTCGCTCGTGCGGGTCTGGATGCCGCGATGAAGGAGGCGCTCGCATCCGAGGCGATCGAAGCGATTGAGATACGACTTCTCCTCGAGGCGCTATACTCGCGGTATCATTATGATTTCCGCAATTACGCGATGGCTTCGATCAAGCGCCGCCTCAAGCAGGCGCGGGACCAGCTCGGCTTCGCCAGTTTTTCGGCGTTGCAGGAGAGCCTGCTGCATGACGCGGCCGTTCTGCCGCGGCTTCTCGGATACCTGACGGTTCAGGTCAGCGAGATGTTCCGCGATCCGACCTATTTTCGCGCGATCCGGGAAAAGGTCGTGCCGCATCTGCGGACCTATCCCTCGCTCAAGGTCTGGATCGCCGGCTGCAGCGGCGGCGAGGAGCTCTATTCCCTGGTCATCCTGTTCCGGGAAGAAGGCCTGGAGGACCGCACGCTGTTCTATGCCACCGACATCAACCAGGAGGCGCTCCGTTCGGCCGAGGCTGGCGTCTTCGCCATGGAGCGGGTGCCGCTGTTCACTGAAAATCATCGCCAGTCCGGGGGAAAATCATCCCTGTCCGACTATTATCATGCCGCCTATGGCAGGGTTTCGTTCGACAAGAGTCTGCGCCGCAATGTCGTGTTTTCCGACCATAGCCTGGTGACGGACGCGGTCTTCGCCGAGATGCAGCTGATCTCGTGCCGTAACGTCCTGATCTATTTCGATCGCACCTTCCAGGACCGGGCGCTGGGCCTGTTCAAGGACTCGCTCGCACGAAAGGGCTTCCTCGGGCTCGGCGCCAAGGAGAGCCTGCGCTTCTCCGAGCATGCGGGGGCCTTCACGGATTTCGTACGCGAGGACAAGATCTATCAGAGGCGCGGCGAATGAGCGCGGACCGAGCCGAGGCCGTGGTGATCGGCGCCTCCGCAGGGGCGCTGGAGGCGCTGTCCGTGATCCTTCCCGCACTGCCTGCCGGATTTCGATTGCCGGTGATCGTGGTCGTCCATGTGCCGCCGAACCGGCGCAGCATGCTGGCCGAGCTGTTCGACGCCAAGTGCCGGATTCCTGTTCGCGAGGCCGAAGACAAGGAACCGATCGCGGCCGGCACGATCTATTTCGCCCCGCCCGACTACCATCTCCTGGTCGAGATGGATCGGTGCCTGTCGCTGTCCAGCGACGAACCCGTGCTGTTTTCGCGCCCCTCGATCGATGTCCTGTTCGAAAGCGCGGCCGATGCCTACGGCCCTGCCCTGATCGCCATCGTACTGACTGGCGCCAATCAGGATGGTGCGAACGGGATGCAGGCCATTGTCAAAGCGGGCGGCACCGCGCTCGTTCAAAACCCGACCGGCGCCTTTGCAGCTGCGATGCCCGAAGCGGCCATCGCAGCCTGCCCCAGCGCACACATCATGACACTCGACGCCATCGCGGCGCATTTACAGGAGATTTGAGTTCGATCATGGGTCCTGTCTCATTCCTGCTGGTCGACGACCTCGAGGACAACCTCGTCTCCCTGGAAGGCCTTTTGCGGCGCGAAGGCCTCGTGCTGCTGAAGGCGCGGTCGGGCGACGAGGCGCTTGAACTGCTGCTCGAGAACGACGTCGCGTTGGCACTCGTGGACGTCCAGATGCCGGGCCTGAATGGTTTCGAACTGGCCGAACTGATGCGCGGCAACGAGCGAACCCGACGCATCCCGATCATCTTCGTCACCGCCGGCACCGCCGATGGTCGCCGCCGCTTTCGCGGCTACGAGGCCGGCGCGGTCGATTTCATCCAAAAACCGATCGAGCCCGACATCCTGCGCAGCAAGGCCGAGGTCTTCTTCGAACTGTACCGGCAGCGGCAACAGATCGCGGTACAGCGAGACGAACTGGCGGCGCAGGCCAAGGCCCTAGAAGAGGCCGGGCATCGCAAGGACGCGTTCCTGCTCACCCTGACGCAGGATATCAGCCTGCATGAGCATGCGCGGGCGCAGCAGGACGTGCTTCTGCGCGAGGTCAATCACCGCATCAAGAATCTCTTCAGCCTGACGGCAGGACTGATCTCCCTCAGTGCGAGATCGTCCAGGAACGTCCAGGAACTCGCCGCCGATCTGACATCGCGACTGCAGGCGCTCGGTCGTGCCCACGACCTCACCCTGCCCGACCTGAGCCAGAATGGCGTCTGCGAAGCCGGGACGACGGTTCTCGCCCTGACGCGGGCGATCCTGGCGCCTCACGAGCACAGTCAGGACTCGCGCATCACGGTGACCGGTGCCGACGTGGAGCTCTCCGGTAATGTATTGTCGTCGCTGGCCCTATTGCTGCACGAGTTGACGACGAACGCCGCGAAATATGGCGCCCTGTCCACCCCTGGGGGGCGATTGACCATCGATATCAGCGCCACCGACGGCCTTCTCCATGTGAAATGGGACGAGTGCGGAGCCTCTCCCCAGGCCAGATCCGGGTTGCACGAGGGCTTCGGAGCAACGCTTGAAAAGGCACTGCTGAGGGGCATGAGCGGGGTGATTTCGCGAGAGTGGAAAGACGATGGGCTTTCCCTTTCCCTGCGAATTCCGCTGGCCAAGCTCGCGAGCTGAGGCCCCAGACGCCGAACCGATCGTCCGGGGCGCAGCGCGGATCGCTTTCAGATTGGCTCGGCCTGAAGCGTCTCGGACCAATGGCCCAGCCGATCCTTCAGAACACGATCCAGGCCGGAGACAAGTTTCTCGATATCCACCCGCTCGACGATCTCGAAGGTGAAGCTGTCGGCGCCGTGCTCCCGCCATGCCGCCTGGAGGGAGCGATGCGTGTTGGCTCCCTGGCGAAGCGTGAACGACAGGCGGTTCCAGATCGTGGCGAGATCTGGCGCGCTGCCCGCCCATTGCTGGCCGGTTGTCGCGCAGGCCACGACATAGATGCCGGGAACCGCCTTGCGCAGCTTATAGGCCGCGACGGCTGCTTTCCGCTCCTCAGATTTCACGACCCACTCTCCCCGTTGCGCCAGCTCTCCGGCTATCGCCTGGCCATCGGCACAATTTATATCCGGATTATATTTTCATCAAGATATTTATCCGGGTAATATAAACTCATCATCAGAGAGCCCGTCATCAGTGATTTTCTGTCCAAGTCCTGCACCGCCTTCCAGGGAACGAGCCGCATCGCCGCTGGCCCGCTGATCGATGTCGCGCTGGCCGTGAAGGCGGCGATGGAAGCCGATCCCGCTTCGGCCTTTCTCACCTTCGACGATGCGACCGGCGCCGTGGTCGACCTCAATCTGCGCGGCGAAACCGCGGAGATCGTGGCGCGCCTGGCTGAGCGCGCCGAGGCGGCGGATCGCGCCGCGCGAGCGGTCCCCCGGTCCGAGGCGAGCGACGGGACGCCGGCGCGGGGCCGCGGCCGGCCGAAACTCGGCGTCGTCGCCCGGGAGGTGACATTACTGCCCCCGGCACTGGGACTGGCTGGCGATGCAGCCCGGCGGCGCGTCGCAGGCCTTGCGCAGGCTTGTGGACGACGCGAGACGCGGCGATGGCGGCCGAAGCGAAGCCCGCGCCGCGCAGACGGCGACCTACAGCTTCATCGCGGCAATGGCCGGCGACCTTCCGGGTTTCGAGGAGGCGACGCGCGCCCTGTTCGCCGGGGGATCACGCGCGCTTTGCCGAGCAGAACCGGGCCTGGCCACCGGATATCCGCTCCTATGCGGAAAGCCTGATGAAGACCGGAACTGCGAGGCCGCAACAAGAGGCGCCTGGCGATGCAACCCCATCTTGAACCCAGCCAGGAGGCGGGGCGTGCCTGATCAGGCGATTTCGCGACTGGCTGTCGCGGCAGGGATATAGGGAGATGGCGTCGCTGAGGCTGGCGCGTGGGGATGAGGCAGTGGCGGGTATGTCGGAGGAGATCGAAATGGAGAGCCCGGTTTGCGAGATCACGGCGCTTTCAACCCGCGTCGTCTACCAGAACCGGTGGATGACCGTCAGGGAAGACAAGATCCAACGCAGCGACGGCTCCACGGGCATCTATGGCGTCGTCGAGAAGAGCGACTTCGCACTGGTCATCCCCGTCAATGCCGATGGCTCGCTCTGCCTTGTCGAACAGTACCGATACCCGGTGAAGGGCCGGTTCTGGGAGTTCCCGCAAGGCTCCTGGGAGGGCGTCGCCACGGCCGATCCTCTCGATCTGGCGCGCGGCGAACTCGAGGAGGAGACCGGCCTCCTGGCCAGGGAGATGCACTATGTCGGGCATCTCTTCGAGTGTTACGGCTATTCGACGCAAGGCTGCCATATCTTCATCGCGCGCGATCTGCAGGCGACGGAAACGAAGCTCGATCCCGAGGAGCAGGGGCTGATCAGCCAGGCCTTTGCCCTTGAAGCCGTCATCGCCATGGTGGGAGATGGCCGGATCAAGGACGCGATGAGCATCGCAGCCCTTGGCCTCTGCCGCCTGAAGGGGCTGCTCTGACCCCGGGGCGCCGAGGCGCCATCCGCCGGAGACGCAGCCTGCCGGGCCGCGGCTGCGAGCAGCCGAAGTCGCGACATGGCGCGGCGTCCTATCCGCCACGCTGCCGAGCATCGACCTCGGGATAGTATTGCGGGGCCTCGCGCCGGTCGAACATGCCGTAGTCGCGCACGACACGCACATGGCGCAGCCTCTGTGCTCCGAGCGAGGCCTTGTCCTCAAAGCGCTTCGCCGCCATCTCGTCGCGCCAGGACAGCAGCAGGATCAGGTCTCCCGGCGTCAGCACCGCGTCGAACACATCCCATGACAGCAGGCCATCGGCTTGCGGGAGCAGGCCGAGAGACGCCGCGCACTCGGCCGCGCCGGCCCCCTCGCCGCAATTCCCCGGCCTGGGGCCCGTCACCAGCGTAACGGTCGTCCCCTCGCCGACTTGCGTCTCGTCGAGGCGCTGCTGCCGAAGCGTCTGGCCTTCCGGGATCTGCGTGTCCCGCGTGATCTCGCCGACACGCAGGTGGTAGTCGAGGAAGATGCCGGACCGACCCTTCTCCTGCGCGAAGTGGTGGCGCATCGTCGTGCGCCAGCGCACCACTGCCTTCTCGTCACGCCAGCCCGAGAGCGAGAGCAGCCAGCCCTCGCGGGTCATGCTGCGATAGCGGATATTGTCGACGAACCCGTCCACCGCCTCCAGTTCGGGCCGCAGCGATCTGGCCACGCCGAGATAGGCATCCCATTGCTCCGGCGTAGGATGCACTTCGAAGATCACAGAGAACATCGGCTTCTCCTGGGACCCCGCTCCTGGGACCGCGCTCCTCGCATCACACGGCGGCGATGCAATCCATCTCGATATCGAAGCCGCCATTCCAGGCCGGGACGTTGATGAAGATGCGGGCTGGCGGATCCTTGGGGAAGAAGCGGCGATAGACCTCGTTGACCGCCGGGAACATCTCGACCGAGGTGACGTAGACATTGACCTTCAGGACGTCGTCGAGGGAGGAGCCCGCCGTCTCGACGCAGAGCTTCATCTGCTCCAGGACAAGCTCCGTCTGGCGCTCGATCCCGCCCGTATAGATCTCGCCTGTCTCCGGATCGAATGGCGGCGCGCCGGATACATAGATCGTATCGCCGTGCCTGGTGACCGTCGATGTCGGCGCCTTGTACCTTTCAAGATAGCTCGCGAGGGGCTCGACACGGATGATCTGTCTCTTCACGGCCGCCACTCCCGTTGCGCTATCCGATCGAAAGCGCCGCGGCGGGCATAGGAGGCGCCGGGCACCCCCTATCTCTACTCCCAGGCGACTGCGGCCGTCATTCAGCAGCGCTACGGCCGCGGCCGAAGCGTTGCGGCTTCCTCGCGCGTCGCATCGGAGTGGCATGCGACACAGAAGAAGGAGCGCATCTATTCGGCGCCGCCAATGGCAGTCTTCTCGCCCGGCTTCGGATCCGGTTTGTCGGCAGACCCCGTATCCCTGACCTCTGGATTGATCGAGACCTTGTTCAGGGACTCCTTGTCCGGCGCGCCCTGGATCGACTTCACTTTCTGTTGTTCTTCCGGCGACAGCTTGTTTCCGCGTCCATCACGCATGACGACCTCCTGTTGCTTCTCGCCGGAGAACCGCCGGGAGAGCTGGAGGTTCCTCGTAAACGGACTCCTCGCGGCAAAGAGATTGGCCGGTCGAGCGCGTCATCGGGCCGGCGTCACCTCCCAAACGACCCGATACTCATCCGACAGGGCTGGCGTCCGCCCACCGCTCACGAGATCATCGCGAGCGCTCGATCGTCCCGGCACCGCAAGGCCCGCTTCAATGCTGGATCATCGGCCCTCCCGAAAACCGCAATCCACTGCTCTGGCCGCTGCTCAGCGCGCCCAATAGGCCACCATCTTCTGGCGCTCGGCGCCCGATTGTTTCAGCTCCTCGGACTGGGCGCGCAATGTCCTGACGACGGTTTTCTCGGCCGCAGCCCAGAGATAGGTCCGTCCGTCGTCGAGCGGCTCCGAGGCCAGCAGGTCGGTGAGGCGGCTGCGATCCGTGTCACCATGGGGACAATGGAACCAGGTCGTTGTCGCCAGGGGATGGTCCGGCAAGGGCTGCTCGTGGGTTTCATCCGCCACCTCGATGAAGACCCGGCTCGCGACATGCTCCGGCGTCTGTTCGAGAATCCGCGCGACCGCCGGCAGGCCGGTGGCATCCGAGATCAGGATCTGCCGGTCCAGCGCGTCCGGCCGGGCATAGAGCCCGCGCGGATTGTTGATCACGATCCGCTCGCCGATCTCGGCATCGCGAGCCCAGTCGCTGGCCTTGCCGCCATCATGAACCACGAGGTCGATCTCGAGTTCGCAGCGCGCGCTATCGAAGCTCCGGACCGTATAGGTGGAATAGCGGACGCGCTGGCGCTCTTCCGGGAAGACCCAGCGCCCCTCGGCATCGATCGTCGGCAGGACGAGTTCGCCGGTGCCGGGATCGGGAAAGAACAGGCGGATATATTCGTCCGGGATCCCGGTCGAGCGAAAGCGCGTCAGGCCGCCGCCGGAAAAGGTCAGCCTGATCATGCCAGGCGTCAGGTAGCGGCGCGCGACCAGCGTCGCCTCGTGGAACGGATTTTCCGTCATGGACTCAACTCACCCCGGCGCATCGGACAACCAGCACCGGCGCCTCTTCCACGGAGCGACGCAGCTCGCAAGTGGCTTAGTCTTTGATTTATTTAGACTATCTCTAAACCAGCATGGTTATGGAGCCAGGGTCCGGCAGCCCTGCCGCTATGCCTGGCGGCGCCTGCGGACCCCGCATTGCCATGACCTATGCCGTCGCCGACAGTCGGGGAGCCACGACGCTCATGGCTTGGCTCCAGGCAAGATGGGCTTGATCTCGAGCCAATCGAAATGCGTCACGCTGTCGGCCTTTGTCCAAAGCGCAACGCGCCCCGGCGCACTGATCGAACCGTCGCGAACGTCGATCAGTTGCTTTCCATCGAACGAAACCTGGAAGCGGTTGCCCTCGGCATGCAGGGTCAGGGTGTGCCAGTTCGAAGACGAGACCTTGACCATTGCACCGCGCAACTCCTCGCGCCGGCCATTCAAGACCCGGTAGAAGCGCACATTGTGCTCCAGGGCGTTCGCACGGGCGACATAGTAGTTATCGGCATCGCGGAGCCGGACTGCGATGCCGGCCGCCCGATCGACCGCACCGGATACAGCCCGGAAACGGATCGCGACTTCGACATCCCCAAGGACAACGGGCATGTAGATGGCGAGTGGGAAACGATAGTCCGTCTTGTCCTGGCTGAGTTGCGCCAGAGCTCGGTCGCCCTCGGCGGAAGCATCCATCACGACCGCCCAAGTGCCGGTCGCTCCTCCCCCCGTCCGGGCCGATGTGAACTGCGCAGGCAAGGGTCCCGGCGGCAGGGATCCGAAAGTGATCGTTTCCGCCGAGCCTTGAGCCGATGCCATCGCGAGCGGAATGGCGAGTACCAGACTGCGATAGGACCTCATGGGAGGGCTCCTTCCCAATACCCCCCTTGCGCGCGCTATGCTGCCGTCGGCTTCATCGCCGGCGGCCAACTATGCGTTTCCGCCTTCCGACGCGAAGCCCAGGCATAGAGCGCGTCATAGATGACGAAGCCGTGCTTGAGCACTTCGTGGTCGTCGGGCGTCACGTCCCGTAATCCCATGGAGATCGCCAGCAACCCCGCGGATTGAGGGGTGAGATGGTGCCGATCGGTATCCGCGCCGCGCACGATCGCGGCTATCGTCACGATGGCCGGATCGCGATCGAGGCCGTGCTTAGAGACGAAGGTGTCGAAGCTGCACCCGTCGCCGACATGCGTGTATTCCACACCCGGCACATCATAGGGCGTTGCGCCCGTCTGGGCGGCCACGCTCTTCACTTGATCGGGAGCCACGAACAAGAATTCTGGCTCCTTGTCGATGAAGCGGGCGATCAGCCAGGGGCAGGCAATCCGGTCGATAACCGGGCGTTCGCGAGTGACCCATTTCATGACCTCATCTCCTTCTGGTTCAGCGTGAGAGCAACGGTGGGCGCGCCAATGGCGTGCCATGCGGCGATGCCACCGGAGAGAGTGCTGGCGTCGATGCCGCGCCGTCGCAGTTCGGCGACGGCGTCGCCACTGACCTGGAACCCGTAGACGCAATAGACGACCACCGGCTTGTCCTTCGGCAGCTCCTCGGCCCAGTCGGCAATCGCCTCTGGTGCCCGGATCAGAGCGCCCGGCACCATGTCGCTGCGCTTCGCCAGATCCTCGGCGAGGCAGACGTCGAGCACGACAAGATCGTCGCCGCGGGCGATGCGGCCCCGCAGATCTTCCGGAGCGACGGCATGAGCTTTGGTTGAGACCGGCCTCGCCCAGCCCGCCTGTTGGGCGACGATGCGCCCATGACGGGCAGCAACCCGCTCCCAATGGATGTTCTTCATGAATGCGTCGACATAGGCGCCGGCCCTCGCGCCGAAATCGAGGTGATAGGCGTGCTCGTACATGTCGAGCGCCAGGATGGGCACGCCGCCGGCAAGACAGTTCGTGTGGTCAGCCGCCCATTGGATCGTCAGCCGATCATGGCGTTCCGACCAGGTGAGCAGAGTCCAGCCCGAGCCGCCGGCCTGTGCCTTGGCGCAGGCCGTGAACTGGGCCCGCCACGCGCTGACGCTTCCGAAGTCGCGTTCCAGCGCAGCGGCAAGACCGCCGCCGGCATCGCCCGAACCTCCGAGTCCGTCGAAATAGATCTCGTGCAGGATCGCCGAGTTGGCGGCGACCAACTCCTCCCGCTTCAACCCATTGATGTCGAAGACCGGCGCTGCGCCCCAATCGAGCGCATCAAGCCGGCTCTCGATCGCATTCAGGCGGCGAACCGCGCCGCCGTAGTTGTTCTCATAGTGGCTCGCGAGCAGGCGCTCCGACAGGCCTTCGAGCCGGGGCGGTTTGAATGGCAGCGGCATGATGTGATGCGGCATGGCGTCCTCGTTCGGCAGCACGGCGCGTCCGTGAGAGGCCGAAGGCTACGCTTGAATGAAAATTGATACAACTGTTGCATTTAATAATTCCGATGATACGGTACGCTCATGAATGATGGGGAGTCTGGGGCAGAGCATTGCTGGTTGGCCTGATTCATCTGCCGGCGGCCGTTTCCCGAGGAAACCCGGCGTCAGCAGAAGGCATCGGAGCGGTCGCGGACAAGCTTGAAGCGTCCCCAGAGGACGTGTGCCCCGGAGGAAACGAGAGGGAAAATGGCGATGCCTGGAGTGGCAGTGGTCTGGCGCGGTGACCGCGAGGGGCGACGCGCGGCGACATCCCAGAACAACCGCTTTCATCGCGTGTTCGAGGAACTCGCCGCGATTGGCATTCACGCGGAACCGGCGGTCTTCGATGAGGAATTCGCGGACGAGGTCCGCGATCAACTCCTGAGGGTGGACGGCGTGCTCGTTTGGGTCGATCCGATCCATGACGGGAGGACACGCGCAGTGCTCGACCCGATACTGCGCGACGTCGCAACACGCGGCCCCTGGGTGAGTGCGCATCCCGACGTCATTCTCAAAATGGGTGTGAAGCAGGTCCTGCATCGCACGAAGCATCTCGGATGGGGCACCGACACCCATCTCTACGGATCCTACGCGGCGTTTCGCGAGGCATTCCCTGAGCAGCTGCGAACGGCCGGTCCGCGGGTGCTGAAGCAGAATCGCGGCAACGGGGGCCAGGGTGTGTGGAAGGTCGAACGGATCGATCCGCTTCCCGGTGCAGCGGCGGCGGTTCGGGTGTTGCATGCGCGACGCGGCAGCGTGCCGGAAGAGCTCCCGTTGGAGGACTTCATGGCGCGTTGCGAGGCGTATTTCGCGCCCGGTGGCTGCATCGTGGATCAGCCGTTCCAACCCCGGCTGCCGGACGGCATGATCCGTTGCTACATGGGTGGCGACAAGGTCGTGGGCTTCGGCCACCAGTTCATCAAGGCGCTGATCCCACCCCCGCCCGAAGGACCGGACTCAGAAGCGGCACAGCCAGGTCCCCGGATCATGCATCCCGCCTCGGCAGAGCCGTTTCAGACCCTGAGGATCAGGATGGAGGCTGACTGGACGCCGCAGATGATGGCGGTGCTCGGTATCGAGCCCGGTTCCTTGCCGATCATCTGGGATGCCGACTTCCTCTATGGACCGCGCACGGCGTCGGGAGAAGACAGCTATGTGCTCTGCGAGATCAATGTGAGCTCCGTCTTCGCCATCCCGGACCAGGCACCGGCTGAAATTGCCCGCCTCGTTGCTGCGCGATTATCGATCAGCTCCAACCCGAGCGTCCGGCAGAGCCCAGGAGCTGCGCTGACGGTGAATTCATGAGCGACGATGAAACCGGGACAGAGCAGCGCTGGCTGCTTCTGATCCATCAACTGCCGACCAAGCCAGCCTATTTTCGGGTGAAAATCTGGCGGCGGCTGCAAGGTATCGGTGCGGTCGCGGTCAAGAGCACAGTCTATGCGCTGCCGGCCAATGCCGAGACGCAGGAGGATTTCGAGTGGCTCTTGAAGGAGATCATCGACGGCGGCGGCGAAGCGATGGTGTGCGAGGCGCGCCTCATCGATGGCCTGTCGGACGCACAGGTCAGAGCCTTGTTCGATGCTGCGCGTGACAGCGACTACGCGGACATCGCCAAGGACGCCCGCGATCTCAGCGCTGGCCTCGACGCCGAAGCGAGTGCGGAGAAGCGCGCGGACGCTCGCACGCAGCTCGGTCGCATGCGCAAGCGCCTCGCCGAACTCGTATCGATCGACTTCTTCGGTGCCACCGGCCGCCTTGCCGTCGAAGGATTGCTCGCCGAGCTCGAAGCCCGGGTCACGGAGGAGAAGGTCATGAGCAAGCACCCACCAAAGGGGGCAGACCCCATTGCCGAGCTCAAGGGGCGAACCTGGGTGACGCGCCGCGACGTGTATGTCGATCGCATCGCCTGCAGTTGGCTGATCCGTCGCTTCATCGACCCCGATGCCGTCATCCGCTTCGTGGCGGGCAAGGGCTATGTCCCAAAACCGGGCGAGCTGCGCTTTGACATGTTCGAAGGCGAGATCACTCATGAGGGCGATCGCTGCAGCTTCGAAGTGCTGCTGACCCGTGCCGGCATAGCCGATCCGGCACTGCAGGCCATCGCCGAGATCGTCCACGATATCGATCTCAAGGACAGCAAGTTCGGCCGCGAGGAAACGACAGGCATATCCAGCCTGATCGCCGGCGTCGCCATGGCGAACGCGGGCGATGAGGAGCGGATCGCGCAGGGCGCTGCCGTCTTCGACAACCTCTACCAGTATTTCCGCTCCAAACGCGGATGATCGGAAGGACCGGGCCATGGCCAATCTGGACAGCTATGTCGCGACGCCGGCCTCGAAGAGCGACAGGCCGGATCATGGCATTTCCTTCGGGGAAGCGGTGCGGGTCTGGGTGCGTGTGGCCGCCTTGAGTTTTGGCGGCCCGGCCGGGCAGATCGCGGTGATGCACCGGATCCTTGTCGAGGAGAAGCGCTGGATCGGCGAGACCCGGTTCCTGCATGCGCTCAACTATTGCACGCTGCTGCCCGGCCCCGAGGCGCAGCAATTGGCGATCTATATCGGCTGGCTCCTGCACAAGACCAAGGGCGGGCTGGTCGCCGGAATCCTGTTCGTGTTGCCGGGTGCGATCGCCATCATGGCGCTGAGCTGGATCTACGCGATCTTCGGCAATGTCGGAGCGGTCCAGGCGCTTTTCTTCGGCCTGAAGGCGGCGGTCCTCGCCATCGTGCTCGAGGCGGTCTCCCGGATCGGGCGACGCGCGCTCAAGAACAACGTCCTGATCGGGCTCGCCGCCGCGGCCTTTGTCGCGCTCTTCTTCTTTCAAGCGCCGTTTCCACTGGTCATTCTGGCCGCAGGGCTGATTGGCTATATCGGCGGACGCGCAGGCTTCATAGCGTTCCTGACGGGCAACGGGCACGGCAAGCTCGGCGGCACGCAGGTCGCGGATGCCGATACGGCGCTCGGCGACGAGGTTCCGGCTCACGCTCGCCCGCCACTCAGCTGGTCGCTGAAGGTCGCCGGGGTTGGTCTGCTTCTGTGGATTCTGCCGGTTCTCGGACTGCTGGCCCTATTGGGGCCAGGCAATGTCTTCGCTGACATTGCGGTCTTCTTTTCCAAGATGGCGATGGTGACATTCGGCGGCGCCTACGCAGTGCTCGCCTATGTCGCGCAGCAGGCAGTCGAGCACTTTGGCTGGCTGAAGCCAGGCGAAATGTTGGACGGGCTCGGCATGGCCGAGACGACACCCGGTCCGCTGATCATGGTCACCCAGTTTGTGGGCTTCATGGGGGCCTATCGGGCACCGGGTTCGCTTCATCCCCTCCTTGCCGGCACGCTCGGGGGCCTGCTCACCACCTGGGTGACCTTCGTCCCCTGCTTTCTCTGGATCTTCCTCGGCGCGCCCTTCATGGAGACGATGCGCAGCAACAAAGCCCTGTCCGCCGCCTTGTCGGCGATCACCGCGGCTGTCGTGGGCGTCATTCTCAATCTCGCGATCTGGTTTGCGCTCCACGTGCTGTTTTCAGAGCTGCGCGAGGTTCATGGGCTTGGCGTGACACTCGACGTGCCTGTGCTCAGCTCCGTCAACATCCCGTCTCTGATTCTGACAATTGGCGCGCTGTTGGCGGTGTTTCGCTTCAAGGTCGGCATGATCGGGGTGCTGGCGGCATGCTCCGTCCTTGGGGTCCTCTTTGGATTCGTCACGGGATCGATCTAGCGGGCGGCCACGCACCTGTTCGCGGCCGACGCGGTCCTGGCGTTTGGAGCCTAGGCTGCAGGCGGCCGGCAGCTCACGCGCCACCGGAGATCTTGAAGCGCATGAGAAGATGGGCCCTCCCCCTGTTCGCACTGGCAGCCGCCGGACAGATCTCGACGACATGGGCGCAGCATCGCCCCGAGCTGAAAGGCTTCAGGCGCATTCACGGCACAGCGATCGAGCGCTTGATGTCGGGGAAGGAATTCAGTGACGGCGTGCACTGGCGTTACAGCTTCCAGCCCGGCGGCAACCTCACGGAATACGCGATGAGCCGCCGGCAGGATCTCCGCTGGTTCGTCAAGGGCGACGCGCTCTGCTGGCAATCAGCGCGGGGCGAGGACTGCTTCGAAGCCTGGACATCGAGCACAACATTGCAGCTTCAACCGCAAGGGCTGGGTGTGCCCTATGAGGGCAGGCTGTCGCGGCAAACGCGATAGGTCCGCTACTGGGATGAGGTTCCCCTGCCCCCGGCTCAGAAGCGCTTGCTCGACAGGACGTCGAAGGTCTTGCCGATCGTCGCCAGGGCCTTGTCGTAATCGGCGAGCGACACACAGGCGATCAGCGCGTCGATGATGGCAAGCTGTGCGATCCGGCTCGTCATCGCCTCGGTGCGGAACTGCGTTTCGCGCGCCATCGTGTGCAGCACGATATCGGCATGGGCGAGCAGCGGCGACTTGCCGAAATTGGTGATGCAGATCGTCGTCGCGCCGGCTTCCTTGGCAAGTTTCGTGGCTGCAACCGTCTCGAGCGTGCTGCCGGAATGGGAGATGGTGATCACCGCCACGTCAGGCCCGGTCAACGAGGCGCTGATGGCCTGGACATGGGAATCGACCACGACCTTCGCCTCGATGCCGATGCGCAGCAGGCGGTAATTGGCATCCTCGGCGATCGGGGCCGCGCTGCCGATGCCGTAGAGCTCGACGCGGCGCGCCTTCAGGATCGCGGCGACCGCGGCCTCCATCGCCGTGGTGTCGAGCACCTTCATGGTGTCGTGCAGGGCCTGGAGATCGCTGCGGAAGATCTTTTCGATCACCGCACCGGTGTCGTCGGAACGGGCCAGATCCTCGTGGATGAACTGAACCGGTTGCACCAGATCGCGCGCCAGCGCGATCTTGACCTGCTGGAAGCCCCGCGCGCCGAGCTGCTGGCAGAGCGAGATGACGCTGCCTTCGCTCGCGCCGGTGCGCTCGGCCACTTCGGTGACCGACATATGCACCACCTCGGCGGCATGGGTCATGAAGAAATCGGCGATGCGGGCAGCTTTGGGCGGCAGGTTGGCGCGCAGCGCCTGCAGGCGTTCGAGCGCCCCCTCGAGACCGGGCGTGCCGGTGCCCTTGCGCCTTTCGGTGCCTGGTTCGCCGGGGGCGGCCTCGGCCGATCCGGGATTGCGATTCGACGCCGTCATGCCGGGAAGGCCAGCATGTCGGCCGAGACACGACAAGGCGCATTCGCCGCGATGGCGGGGAAGACCCCGTCGCGAAGCTCGAAATAGCGCAGGCCGAGGCGCCGTGCGCCCTCACCATCGGTCGCCGGGTTGTCGCCAACCATCAGCACCGCATTCCTGGACAGCCCGAGCAGCGCCAGGCCGGCCTCGAACAAGGCGGGTTCCGGCTTGCCGATGATGCGGTACGGCACGGGGCCAGTGCAGGCGAGCAGCGCCGCCAGCAATGCACCGGTCTCCGGCACCACCGCGCCATCCGGGCCGGGATGGACGAGATCGGGATTGGCAGCGACGAGCTCGGCGCCGCCGCGTACCGCATTGGCTGCAAGCATCAGGCGTTCATAGGAAAAATGCCGGTCGCGTCCGAGAAAGACGATGTCCGGCCGCTCCTGCACCGGGACAAGGCCGCGGTCGCGGGCATGGATCATCAGGCTCTTGCTGGCCATCATGGAGATGCGGGCCCGGGGCTGCCGGCGCGCGATTTCGTCAAGCGCGGTCGAGCCGGCGAGAACGATCCGGCGCGGCGCGATGGTCAGGCCGAGACGCTTCAGGGCACGCGACAATTCGAGCGGCGTATGCTCGGCATCGTTGGAGACGATGACGAAACGGCCGTCCAGGCTTTCGAGAAAGGCATTTGCGCCGGGAAGCATCTGCCGGCCGCGCACCAGGGTGCCGTCGAGATCGACGAGACACCCCTGAATGCCGTGAAACGACCCCATCGCGCGAATCCAAACCCTGTCAGCAAGTGAGGCTCGTCCATGAACTGAGATAAACTCAGTGTCAAATTCAATATCGAATGAGATTATTTCATCATCCTGTCATGAAGCACAGCCTAGAACGAGCCCGTCGCAGCACGGGCCACGACTGAGCCGGCATGCAGGGCGACGTCCGGCGGCTCCAGGGGGGAAGACATGCTTGAATTCCTCGCAGGCCGGCTGCTGCGCATGGGCATCACGCTTTGGGTGATCACCTCGGTCGTCTTCCTCGCCACGCGCCTGACGGGCAACCCGATCGACTTCCTGATGCCGGAAGGGCTGGATGCCGCCTCGCGCCGCGAGATGATTGCCTATTGGGGGCTCGATCGTTCCGTCGCCGAGCAGTACTGGCTGTTCTGGCGCTCGCTTCTTTCAGGCGATTTCGGCCTCGGACTGATGGAGCGCCGGCCGGTCGCGACGATCTTCACCGAACGGCTCTGGCAGAGCGCCTCGCTCCTGGTCGCGACCCTGGCGCTGACGATCTGCATCGGCGTGCCGGCCGGTATCCTGGCTGCCGTCTGGCGCGGCCAGGGGCGCGGCAGCGCCGTGCTCTTCACGGCCTTTTTCGGCTACGCCATCCCGAATTTCGTGCTCGCCATCCTGCTGCTGCTGGTCTTCTCCTACACGCTGCACTGGCTGCCCAGCGCCGGCTCGGCCACACTCGCGCATTACGTCATGCCGACGGTCGCGCTCTCGGCCTATTTCGTCGCGGCGCTGGTCCGCTACACCCGCAACGCCATGCTCGACGTCCTCTCGCAGGACTATATGCGCACGGCCCGGGCCAAGGGGCTCGCCGAGAGCAGCATCATTCTCCATCACGGCCTGCGCAACGCGTTGATCCCGGTCATCACGGTGCTCGGCCTGCAGATCACCACGCTCGTCTCGGGAGCGGTGGTGGTCGAGACCGTCTTCGCCTGGAACGGCGTCGGCGACCTGCTGGTCGGCGCGACGCTGCGCCGCGACTATCCCGTCCTGCAATTCGGCGTCCTCGTCGTCGCCTCCGCCGTCATCGTCGTCAACCTGCTGGTCGATCTCGCCTATGCGCTGGTCGATCCGCGCGTGCGCCTGGCTGGAGCCTGAGCGGTCATGACCGATACCCTCGACGTCAAGATCGTGCTTGCCCCGCAGCACAAGCCGCGCCGGCGCTTCGCGCGTCCGGCCGGCATGAACGCCCTGGTCGTCGCGGCCGCGCTTCTGGCGCTCGTGCTCGTCCTCCTGGCGGTGCTCGCGCCCGTGCTTGCGCCCTTCGACCCCGACCAGCAGAAACTGCTGGCGCGGCTGCGGCCCCCGCTCGGTTTCGAGCGCGCCAATCCGGCGCATTGGCTCGGCACCGATCAACTCGGCCGCGATCTGCTCTCGCGCTGTCTGTACGGCCTCAGGCTGACGCTGGCGCTCGCGCTGTTTGGAACGCTGATCGGGCTCGTCATCGGCGTCGCGCTCGGGCTCGTCGCCGGGCAACTCGGAGGCCGGGTCGATGCGCTGGTCATGGGGCTCGTCGACATCAAGCTGTCACTGCCCTTCACGCTCGTCGCGCTGCTCGTGGTTGCGCTGGCGGGAACCGATGTCGCGGTGCTGATCGGCGTGCTCGGCATCGCCTATTGGGCCCATTTCACCAGGCTTGTGCGCGCCCAGGTCCTCGGCCTGCGGGAAATGCCCTTCATCGAGGCGGCCCGAGCCGCCGGAGCGACCCGCTGGCACATCGCGACCGTCCACATGATCCCCAATATCGTCTCGCCGGTCGTGGTGATGGCGAGCCTGAACTTCTCGAACCTGATCCTGCTGGAATCCGCCCTCTCCTTCCTCGGGCTCGGCGTCCAGCCCCCCACTGCCACGCTCGGCTCCATGGTCGGCCAGGGGCGCGACTACATGGCCTCCGCACCCTGGATCGTGGTGGTGCCGGCTGCGGCGATCGTGCTCGTGAGCCTCGCCGCCATGCTGCTCGGCGATTTCCTGCGCGACCATTTCGACGTGCGCCTGCGCGAACGCTGACGCGCCGCCTCCACCTTGCCTGCCGAACCACCTTCGCTCGAACCGAAAGGGCTGAACTGATGCTCAAGACCTTGCTGAAGACCGCGCTCGCCGCCGCGCTCGCGACAACCGCCCTGACCGGGCTTGCTCGCGCCCAGGAGCTCAAGGTCGGCGTGCAGAACATGGCGCCCTGGCTCGATCCCGGCCGCGATTTCTCCAATGTCGGCTCGCAGTTCTATTTCAACGCCTTCGACCCGCTGATCGGCAAGGACGCCACCCGCGCCGAGAGCGTCTGGCAGCCGGGCATCGCCACGAGTTGGAAGCAGGTTTCTCCGACCGAAATCGAACTCAAGATCCGCCAGGGCGTGACCTTCCACAACGGCGCTCCGATGACGGTCGAGGATGTGGTCTTCTCCTTCGACCGCATCATCAACGCGAGTTTTGCGCCCTATAGCGTGCGCAAGCGCGACACGCTGCCCAACATGGCCAAGGTCGAGGCGGTCGATGCCGAGACCGTGCGGATCACCGCGACGAAGCCCGAACCGCTGTTCGAGACCCTGCTCAATGTGCAGCAGGGCATGATCGTACCTAAGAAATACATCATGGCCCTGACGGGCGATCCGAACGTCGCCGAGCCGGCCGATTTCGAGGCCTTCGCGCTGAAGCCCGTCGGCACCGGCCCCTACAAGATCACCGAATTCGTGCCGAACCAGCGCCTCGTCTATGAGCGCTTCGAAGGTTTCTGGGGCGAGAAGGCGCCGTTCCAGAAGGTCACGGTGCAACGCATCCCGGAACTCTCGGGCCGGCTGACGGCCTTGAAGAATTCCGAGGTCGACCTGATCACCAATGTCCCGCCGGACCAGCTCGAGCCGATCGACTCGGACGCGAAGCTCAAGGTCGAGGGCATGCAGACGCCGCTCTTCCACGTCGTCATCTTCAATACGCAGAACCCGAAGATGGCCCATCCGAAGCTGCGCCAGGCGCTCTCCTACGCCATCGACCGCAAGACGCTGAACGAGGCGCTCTGGTTCGGCAAGGCGAAGGTGCCGACGAGCCATAGCTTCCAGCAGTTCGGCCAGCTCTACATGCCCGAGCTCGCCACCTTCGAGTACGATCCCGCCAAGGCCAAGGCCCTGCTCAAGGAAGCCGGCTATGACGGCACCCCGATCCGCTACGACGTTCAGGCCGCCTACTACACCAATGGCCTGCTCGCCGCGCAGGCGATCCAGGAGATGTGGGCCGCCGTCGGCGTCAAGACCCAGCTCAACGTCACCGAGCAATGGACCGGCTCCGATCCGACCATGATGGCGCGCGCCTGGTCGAACCCGATGTATTTCCCGGATCCCGCGGGCGCTTTCGGCATCATGTGGGCTCCGACCGGCAATTCCGCCTCGGAAGGTCGCTTCAAGGCCGACGACGCTTATGTCGCGCTGTGGGAGCGGTTCCGCTTCTCGACCGACCTCGGCGAGCGCAAGAAGGCCTATGCCGATCTGATGCAGGCGATCAAGAACGACCCGCCGGTGCTGCCGCTCTATCAGCCCTACGAGTCATACGGCATGAAGCGCTCGCTCGCCTGGCGGCCCCTGCCCGGGCACATCCCCTATGTCCTCGACTTCCGTGCGGGCCGCGTGACGCTCGCCGCCCGCTGAACCAACCGGGAGGGGTCGGCCCGCGCCGGCCCCTCCGTTTTCGCCCTCGTCCTTCGCATCGTGAGCCCAGCCATGGCCAAGCCCCTTCGCCCAGCCCCCCTTCGCCTCGCAATCGTCGCCGATATCCATCACGGTGAGAACAGCTTCACCAAGATGGGCAGCCAGGCCCTGCCGCTCATGGCCGAATTCCGCCGCTTCGTTGAGGACGCGAAACCCGATGCCGTCATCGATCTCGGCGACCGCATCTCGGACCGCGACCATGCGACCGACCTGCGACTGGAGCAGGAGGTAGCGGATGCATTTTCTGCCATCGCCGCGCCGCGCTTCCATCTCTGCGGCAATCATGACCGCGATCATCTGAGCGTCGCCGAGAACGAGGCCATCCTGCGCCAGCCGCTCGGCCATCGGACCATCGATCTGGGCGATTGGCGCCTCGTGCTCTGGGCGGCGGATTCACGGATCCACCGCCCGGGCGGCTTCATCCTGACCGAGGCCGACCTGCTCTGGCTCGCCGCCACCGTCAACGCCGCCGATCGCCCGCTCGCGATCATGAGCCATGTCCCGCTTTCCGGCCACGCCCAGACCGGCAACTACTATTTCGAGCGTAATCCCGAATTCTCGACCTATCCCGGTGCCGAGCGCGCACGCGCCGTGCTGCGTCAGGCCCGGGTTCCGGTCGTCTGCCTCGCCGGACATGTCCACTGGAACACGCTGACGATCGTCGACGGCATCCCGCATCTGACGCTGCAATCGCTGACCGAAAGCTTCACCACCCTGCCGCAGCCAGCGGGCGCCTGGGGGCTGCTGGAGCTCAGCGCGACGATCGCCTGGACGGTCCATGGCAATGACCCCTTCGTCGCGAAACTCGATGCCGCCGACACGCTTCGGCGCTGGATGACGCCGTTGCAGCCCTTTTCGGAGCATCCGGAACTGCGCCGCCGCCATCCTTCGCTGGCGGCGGAGTGACCGACGATACGATCGTGCCGACAAGCGACAGGCCAGACTGACTGCGCCTGTGCTAGAGAGCGGCATGGGAGCGGCCATGGCACAGATTGCGAATGATACGCGCTTTTGGAACCGGGCCGCGCGGAAGTACGCCGCCGGTCCGATCGCGGACATGGCAGGCTACGAGCGCACGCTGGAGCGCACGCGGCATTATCTTGGGGGCAGCGATACGGTCCTCGAATTCGGCTGCGGCACGGGCACCACGGCGCTGAGGCTCGCGCCTCATGTCGGGCGCATCGTGGCGACGGATATCTCCGGCGAGATGATCGCGATCGCCCGGGGCAAGGCCGAGGCCGCAGCTTGCGGCAATGTCGCGTTCGAGGTCGCGACGCCGGCTGCGATCTCGGAGCCTGACGCGACATTCGACGTCGCGCTGGGGTTCAATGTCCTGCATCTGATCACGGCGCGGGAGGCTGCCCTGGCCGGCGTCCATCGGCTGCTGAAGCCGGGCGGGATCTTCATCTCCAAGACGCCATGCCTGTCTGAGATGAACCTGCTCCTGCGCCTCGTCGTGCCCCTGATGCAGCGCCTCGGCAAGGCGCCCTCAGTCAGCTTTCTCAGCACGGACGAGCTCGAACGCGAGATCGCGGCCGCGGGGTTCGAGATGATCGGGCGCGAGCACCACGCCTCGCGCGGCCGGGATGCCCGGCCGTTCCTCGTGGCACGGAAGCGCTGACGCCCCGCGGAACGAAGGCCGGTCGGAACCCGGCCGCTTTCACATCTGCGGAGTTCGAGCGCCTGCCCCAGCGCGACCATCCGCAGCGGCCGACGAGCATGAGCTTCAGGTGCAGATTATAGCCGGGTCCCCCTCCCGGCCGAGCGCATCCGCGCCGCTTCAAACCTGTCGACCGCAGCCTCGCTTGCCTGGATTCGGTCGTTGGATTCTCCGGGCGTCCCGGCAGCGCGCAGGACACCGTGCCGACAACAAAACTTCTGCGCCATCCGATAATCGGAGAGGATCTCTGTCGATATCGCCGTGCATTTGAAGACCTTTTCCGGATAGCGCACGCTAATTTGGCGCCATCCCAATGTTCTCGAAGGCAAAGGCGTTGCTTCCATGAGTCTGTTCGCTTTGATCCGCTGGCCGGTCTTGGCCATGTCGGCAGCGTTGATCTTTGCAGGTCCTCAGAAATCAGCCGCAGCCGAAACGCTGACCATCGCGCAAGGAAACGACATCCTTTCGCTCGACCCGGCCAATCACGGCAATAACAGCACCGAGTCGGCGCTGGTGAACATCTACGATTACCTGGTCAACAAGGATTTCAGCCAGGGACAACTGCGCTTCACCCCGCGTCTCGCCATCTCCTGGAGCAGCGATGACAATATCCATTGGACGGTGAAGCTGCGCGACGACGTCTACTGGCACAACGGCGACAAATTCACCGCGCAGGACGTCAAGTTCACAATCGAGCGGTCGCAGCAGGACAAGAAGCTGATCAGTTCCGGCAAGTTCCGCCGGATCAAAGCGGTCGAAGCCCCCGACGACACGACCCTGCGGATCGAAACCGACGGGCCCGATACGCTGCTGCTGCACGCCTTCGTCGGCAACGGCGCCGGCATCCTGCCCAAGGCGGCGTTCGAGAAGGCGGGCAAGGACGAGTTCTTCAAGCAGCCGGTCGGCACCGGGCCCTATGTCTTCAAGCAATGGGTCAAATCCGACCGCGTCGTCCTGGCGAAGAACCCGCGCTGGTGGGGCGGCACGCCGAAATGGGATGGCGTCGTCATCCGCTCGATTCCCGAAACCACGACGCGCGTGGCCGAGCTCCTGACCGGCGGCGTCGATATCGCCGTGAACGTTCCGCCGGAAGACATCGCGCGCCTGAACGACAACAAGGGCACGCGCGCCATCACCTTCGACATCGCGCGCAACCTCGCTTTGCATGTCCGCACCGGCAAGGACCGCGTCACGGGCGATCCGCGCGTCCGCGAGGCGATCGACCTCGCCATCGACCGCAATGCCATCGTGCAGCAGGTGCTGGAAGGGCATGGCGGGGCGACGCGCGGCTTCTTCCCGCCGGCGATCCCGGGCTTCGCCCCGGAGCTGAGCCGCGACATCCGCTTCGATCCGGAACGCGCGAAGGCGCTGCTGCGCGAGGCGGGCTACAGCGACCGCAAGCGTCCCGCCATCAAGATCAGCACGCCGAGCGGCCGCTATGTGAAGGATCGCGAGATCGTCGAGGCGGTCGCCGGCTATCTCGAGGATGCCGGCTTCCGGGCGCAGGTCGAGGTGCTCGACTGGACCGTCTACAACAACAAGGTCGTCGGCGACGGTTTTGGCGAGCTCTATCTCTGGGGCATGGGCTCCTACACCGATGCCTCGACCCTCTTCGTCGACAATTTCAAGCGTCACTACGACTGGTCGGACGAGAGTTTCGAGAAGCTCGCCGCCTCCGTTCGCCAGGCGAAGAGCGAGGCCGACCGCATCGCCATCTCGCAGCAGGGCCAGCAGATCGTCGCCGAACAGCGCGTCCGCATCGGCCTGCTCTTCCCGCAATCGATCTACGGCGTCAGCGATCGCATCATCTATACCGGGCGCTTCGACGAAATGATCGCGGCCGAGGACGTCTCGCGCCCATGAGCGGACGCTCTCCCCTCAAGGCGCTGCTGCAATTCGTGCCGGTGCTCTACATCGTCTCGCTGATCGTCTTCGTGCTGGTCTATCTGACGGGCGATCCTTCGGCCCTGCTGATCCCGGAGGATGCAAGCGAAGACGATCGCCTCACGCTGGTCGCGGCGTGGGGGCTCGATCGGCCCTGGTATGTCCAATATCTCCGCTACATGGGCAATATCCTGACCGGGGATTTCGGCGTCTCCTATCGCTACGGCACCGATGCCCTGCCGGTCGTGCTCGAACGCATTCCCGCAACCCTGACGCTGACGGCGGGCGGCCTCGTCGTCGCGATCCTCATCGCCCTGCCGACCGGCATCTTCGCTGCGCTCAAGCGCAACAGCATGCCGGATTTCGCGATCTCCGCCGTGACGATCCTCGGCAAGGCGATGCCGAATTTCTGGGTCGGCATCATGCTGATCCTCGTCTTCGGCGTCTGGCTCCGGCTGGTTCCGGTCTCCGGCAGCGGCAGCTTCGCGCATCTGATCCTGCCGGCGCTGACGCTGGGCACCGGCTTTGCCGCCGAGCTGACGAAACTGATCCGGTCCAGCCTGCTGGAAGTCATGGGCCAGGACTATATCCGGACCGCCCGGGCCAAGGGCGTGCCGGAGTTCCTCGTCATCCTCCGCCATGGCCTGCGCAATGCGCTGATCCCGGCCCTGACCATGACCTCGCTCCATGCCATCGCGCTGCTTGGCGGGGCTCTGGTCACGGAAACGGTGTTCTCCTGGCCGGGTCTCGGCCAGCTCGTCGTGCAGGCGGTCTACACCAAGGACATGGCGGTCATCCAGATCGCGGTGTTCGTCATCACCATCATGGCTCTGACGATCAACCTGACGACGGACGCCCTCTACCGACTGATCGATCCCCGCCTGCGGCATTGATCGGCCCGAGATGAAAACGATGCAGATATCCCTCCCGCTTCCCCGTATCCCGCGCCTGCCGC
The DNA here is from genome assembly GCF_056401655.1 of Allobosea sp. P4_E12. Classification (NCBI taxonomy): domain Bacteria; kingdom Pseudomonadati; phylum Pseudomonadota; class Alphaproteobacteria; order Hyphomicrobiales; family Alloboseaceae; genus Allobosea; species Allobosea sp. P4_E12. The sequence continues at coordinate 313,126 of NZ_JBFUIY010000003.1, forward strand.
GCGTGCTGCGCTCGCTCCTGTCGAACAAGGCGGGCCTCGCCGGCCTTGCCATCGTCGCCGCCATCGCCGTCACCGCGCTGCTGGCCGACCATCTCGCGCCGCTCGACCCGCTGCGGCGGAATCTTTCGCTGAAGTTGCTCCCGCCGGCCTGGCTCGAGGGCGGCAATCCGCGACATCTGCTGGGAACCGACAGCCAAGGGCGGGACCTGCTCAGCCGCATCATCTTCGGGGCGCGCACCTCGCTGACGGTCGGCGTCGCCGCCGTCGCCCTCTCCAGCCTGATCGGCCTTTCGCTCGGCCTGCTCGCGGGCATGGCGGGCGGCAGGGTCGATGCGCTGGTCATGCGCGTGATCGACGCGATGCTGGCGATCCCGACGATGCTGTTCATGCTTGTCGTCGCCCTCGTCGCGGGAACCGGGCTGGTGCCACTTATCGTCGTCATCGCTGCGACCAACTGGGTCGGCTGCGCCCGGATCGTCAGGGCCGACGTCCTCAGCGTGAAGGAAATGGACTATATCGCGGCGGCGCGGTCGATCGGCGCGCGCCCGCTCGGCCTCATCCTGCGGCACATCCTGCCCAATATCCTGTCCTCCTTCGTGGTCGTCTCGACCATGAATGTCGGCACCGTCATCCTGGCGGAATCCTCCCTCAGCTTCCTCGGCTTCGGCATCCAGCCGCCCGAGATCTCCTGGGGGCAGATGCTGAGCGAGGGACGCCAGTACCTGGCGACCAGCTGGTGGGTTGCGACCTTCCCCGGCATCGCGATCACGCTGACCGTGCTCGGAGTCATACTGCTCGGCGACTGGCTGCGCGACCATCTCGATCCGCGCCTCGATTGAGCGCGGCCCCCTCCGTTCACTTGCCTGAGAACTCCATGACCATCGTCGACCAGAACGCACGCAAGCCCCGCAGGCTCCATCTCGGCCTGTTCCACCAGCCGATCGGCCGGCATCCGGCGGCGTGGCGGCAAGACACCGCGCAGGGCCATCCCGAGGATATCGACTGGGCGATCCGGATCGCCCGCAAGGCCGAGGAAGGACTGTTCGACATGTTCTTCGTGGCGGACAACCTGGCTGGCCCGGAGCCCGGCGCGCAGGGCAAGGCCGGTGGGCTCGAGCCCCTGACCCTTCTCTCGGCGCTGGCGGTTGCGACCTCGAAGATCGGCCTCGTCGGCACGATCTCGACCAGCTTCGCCGAGCCTTACAACGTGGCGCGGCAGCTCGCATCGCTCGACCATATCAGCCATGGCCGCGCCGGCTGGAACGTCGTCACCACCCAATCGGACCGGGCGGCCGAGAATTTCAGCCTCACTGCCCTGCCCGATCACGCCGCCCGCTATGAGCGCGCAGGGGAGTTCGTGCAGGTCGTACGCGGCCTCTGGGACAGCTGGGCCAATGATGCCCTCATCATGGACCGGAAATCCGGCACGTTCCTCGATACGCAGCGGGTGCGCCTGCTTGCGCATAAGGGCGCGCATTTTTCCGTCCGCGGGCCGCTCAACATCTCGCGGCCGCCACAGGGCCACCCCGTCATCATCCAGGCCGGCTCCTCGCGCGACGGCATCGGGCTCGCGGCCGCCGAGGCGGATCTCGCCTTCACGGCACAGGACACGATCGCCGACTCCCACGTCTATCGCGAGGCGCTGAGCGAGGCAGCGAAAGCCGCCGGACGCAAGGCACCCAGCCTCCCGATCCTACCCGGAATCATGCCGATCGTCGGGCGGACCGATGCCGAGGCGCGCGAGAAATTCGCGGCGATGCAGGAGCATACCGACATCGCCGCCGGCATCCGCCAGCTGTCAGGGCGCTGGGGTTATGACCTGTCCGGCCATCCGCTCGCCGAGCCCGTGCCGGAGCCGGGCGAACGCATCCATGGYGAGAGCCGGGTGCGCCTGCTCCTGAACAAGGCGCGCGCCGAGAATTACACGCTGCGCGAACTCGCAGCGCTCGCCATCGCCTCCCATGGCCATCGCATCATCATCGGCTCGCCCCAGACGATCGCCGACGACCTGCAATCATGGTTCGAGCAGGGCGCTGCAGACGGCTTCAACCTGATCCCAGCTTCGATGCCCGACGGGCTCGACGATTTCGTCGATCTGGTGATCCCGGTCCTGCAGGAACGGGGATTGTTCCGCCGACATTACGAGGAAACCAGCCTGCGCGAGCGCTTTGGCCTCGACCTCCCCCGGCTCGCCGCATTCACGAACTGAGCGGCCGGCGCCGAGGCGCGCTGATCGCGAGGCGGATAAATTCCTTCCGTCTCGCCCGCTCATTGGGGAACCATAGATTTCCAAATCACCCTCAGTATAGCCAAATATACTTATTGTACTGACAGCATTGATTGCACAAACGGTTCAGATACGAATGCCGTGGGCGCTTATTCCCGCTCAACGCCAAATTCCGGAACCGTGCCATGACTGACTTGATCGTGCGTTCGTCTCCCTTCGATGGGAAAGCAGAGGTTTTGATCGAAGGGCTTGTTGCCGAGTACGACGGCCGATACGGGGCCAATAGCAGGCCAGGCGGCGCGCGCACCGAGATCCTGCGCTACCCTCCAGAGGCCTTCGCCCCGCCTTTGGGAGATTTCCTGCTCCTGCGGCGCGGCGACGAGACCATCGCGGGCGGCGCCTTCATGAGCCATGACGACGAGACAGCCGAGCTCAAGCGCATCTGGACGCGGGACGATCTGCGGCGGCAGGGGCTGGCACGGCAGATCGTGCTCGCGCTCGAAGAGGCGGCGGCCGAGCTCGGCTACACCCGGGCCTATCTCACCACCGGGTTCCGGCAGCCGGAAGCGACGGGCCTGTATCTGTCGCTCGGCTATCGGCCGCTCTTCGACACGACAGTCGACCCGACGCTCTATCGCTCCCTGCCCTTTGAAAAACATATCGGGGCGAAGGCCGGCACCGCCGGCAGCACAGCGATCTATCCCCCGGCCGCATCGCTCGACGAAGCGACGGCCCGCGTCGCCATCGTCAAGGCCGAGCAGGAGGCGAAGATTGCGGCCAGGCTGGCGGCTCATCGCGCGGCGACGACACAGGTAGCAGCGGCTTGAGCGGCGCAGACGCAGTCTCGCCGGCAGCATGACGCTGCACGCCGCAGCGCCCGCCAATCAGGGGCAAGCGGCTGCCGAACATTTGCGACCGGCCATCGCGCCGGTCTTCGGTGGCATGCGCCACCTCTCCTGGGAGTGAGAGCATCATGGGAACGCAGAACGACCACTTTGCAGCGCTGGTCGGCAACACGCCGCTGCTGGAGCTGCGGCGCTTTGCGGAAAGGCTGGAGATCGCCTCCCGCGTCTTCGCGAAGATCGAGTATCTGAACCCGGCCGGCAGCATCAAGGACCGCACGGCCTGGGGCATCATTCGCGAGGCCGAGGAGAAGGGGGCGCTGAAGCCCGGACAGCTCATCGTCGATCTCACCAGCGGCAATACCGGCATCGGCCTCGCCGCCTTGGCAGCGGCCCGCGGCTACCGCTCGAAATTCTACCTCCGCAACACGATCAGCGAAGACAAGATCAGGCTGCTTCACCAATACGGCGCCGAAACCGTCCTGATCGACAACAGCGTATTCCTCGAAACCGGCGCCATCCACGCGATCATCGACCGCGTCCGCCGCGAGAATCCCGATGCGTATTACACCAATCAGCGGGGAAACCCGGCAAACCCTCGCGTTCACTACGAAACGACCGGGCCGGAGATCTGGCGCGAGACCAAGGGCGAGGTCGACATCTTCGTGGCCGCGGTCGGTACCGGCGGCACGATCTCCGGTACCGGCCGCTTCCTGAAGGCGCAGAAGCCCGGCGTGAAGGTCGTCGTCGTCGAGCCCGGCGCGGCCTCGATCCCCTCGGCCGAGACGCCCTACCCCGACAGCATCGAGGGCGTCCATAAGGTGACCGATGTCGAGGTCGCGTACCTGCCCGAGAATTTTGACGCTGCCGTCGTCGACGAGGTCATCGTGACCGACACGGCGCAGGCCCGCGAGTTCGCCCGGGCGCTGGCACAGGAGGAAGGCATCCTGGCGGGCACGTCGTCGGGAGCGGTGCTGTTTGCCGCCGCCACACTCGGCCGGCGCCCCGAAAACGCCGGCAAGACGATCGTCGCCATCGTTGCCGATAGCGGCGAACGCTATCTCAGCCCGCCCAAGCTCGGCCCCACCGTCGCGCAGACGGAAACGGCGAGCCCGCCCTCGCTCCCGGTCGCCGCTGCAGCCTACTAGGATTCGGGGCGGCGGGATTTGAGGAACCTGATTTTCGTCACCACAGCCCCGAACAGGAACAAATCATCGCCTTTCCGCAATCAAAACGCACAGTTTGTTTCATTGATACAAATAATCATCTGAGCAATAATCTTGAACGTGAAGAGTAATCCTAACGTCTTCACCGCGGGATTTGCTGGAGTAGCTTGCGCCGCGTCAACAACGCTAAAAGCACCACGATCGCTCGTGGGCTCCTCTCTTGCTTTGGAGACGCGAATGCCCTTCCCGCTTGAACTGACAACGATCGGCCGGCAGCCCCCTTGCCGTCGAAGGCTATGATTTCGGAATTTTAGGCGGGCGCTCGTCGCTGCCGCGGACAGAACCGCGACAGCGGTCTCCCGATGCATCGGCCCTTGAAGCGGGACGCGGTCTTGCCGCTGCCCGAACGACCTCCCCCTGGATTTCGTGATGTCTCCGATGCGCCGTTCTCCAGCGGCGCAGCGGCCGGGCGAACGCGCGAAATCGAGGCAAGCCCCTCTCCCCAGCCCTTTCCCATCCGCGAGCCGCCAACCATGTCCGACCTCACCGAATACCTCGCCCAGAAGCGCGACGCCCTGTTGCGCCGCAAGGCTCATGCCCGCACGCCGGAGGCCCGGCCGCAGCGGCTGCAAGCCCGGGCCACGGCCGAAGGGCGCAGCGGCGTCCGGCGCATCCGGATCCGCGACTTCCAGGTCGTCAGCGACAGCCCGCCGGATTTCGCCGGCTACGATCTCGGCCCGAGCTCGCCGGAACTGCTGCTCGGCGCGCTGTCCAGCTGCCTGACTCACACCTACCTGATCCAGGCCGCCGACCAGCAGATCGATCTGCGGGATGTTTCCGTCGAGGTGCAGGGCCAGCTCGATCCCCGCGCCGGCACGCCCGGTTTCGAGACGGTGCCAGTTTACCCGCACGACCTCTCCTACACGGTGCGGCTGACCACCGATGCAACCGATCTGGACGCCCTCAACGCCGCAGTCGAGCGCTTCTGCCCGATCCTGAACCTGCTCCGGCGCGGCACGGATGTGCATGGAACCGTCGAACGCGTCCCGGCCAGCCGCGCCGCCGCCTGATCTTCTCGCCCCCCCGGCACGTAGCCGCTCACCGCAGCGGCAAAGGAGCGAATATGAGCCTTGTCACCAGCCAGCCCACCCGCCGCGCGCTCCTGCGCGGAGCCGCCGCACTCGCCGCCGCACCGCTTGCCGGTCTCGCCGGGCATCACGCCTTCGCCCAGGCCGCACCGCTGGCGCAGCGCCAGACGATCAAGCTCGCCTGGGGCCAGACGGCCGTCTGCCAGTCGCCGATCTCGGTCGCGCTGAAGCAGGGCCTGTTCGAGAAATACAACATCGCGGTCGAACCGGTGAATTTCAGCGGGCCGACAGATGCCCTGCTCCAGGCGATCGCCACCGGCCATGCCGATGGCGGCATCGGCATGGCGCTGCGCTGGCTGAAGCCCCTCGAACAAGGCTTCGATGTCGGCCTGACCGTCGGCACCCATGGCGGCTGCATGCGACTGCTCGTCGCCGAGAATGCCGGCATCGGCAGCCTGAAGGACCTGAAGGGCAAATCCGTCGCCGTCACCGACCCGGCAAGCCCGGTGCGCAACTTCTTCGCCATCCGCCTCGCCGAGATCGGCCTCGATCCGGAGAAGGATGTCAGCTGGGTGCAGTACCCGCAGGACCTGTTCGGCGAAGCGCTGAAAAAGGGCGAGGTCCAGGCGCTGGCCGGCGACGACCCGCATCTCTATCTCATCCGCGAGCGCGACAAGCTCGTCGAACTCGCCACCAATCTCGAGGGCCAATACGCCAAGTCGACCTGCTGCGTGCTCGGCCTGCGCGGCGCCCTGATCCGCGACCAGCCCCAGGTCGCAGCTGCGGTCTCCCGCGCCATCGTCGAGGCCCAGGCCTGGACCGCGGCCAATCCCGACAAGACGGCCGAGATCTTCGCCCCCTTCGTCCCGGCAAAGGTGACGCCCGAGACGGTGGCCGCGATCCTGCGCAGCCACACGCATGACCACCACTCCACCGGAGCGGCGCTGCGCGACGATGTCGCGCTGTTCACCGAACAGTTGAAGCTCGTCAACGTGATCCGCAAGAGCACCGACGCCAAGGCCTTCGCGCAGAAGATCGTGCCCAATGTCGCCGTTTGAACAGACAGGCTCCGCGGCAACCTTCGACCGGCCGCCCCTGCAGGTCGATGGCTGGGTGCTGGCGCGGGGCGCCCTTGCCGCACTGGCCTGGACCGCTGTCGCCGCGTCCGTCACCCTGCTCGCGAACAGGAAGGTCGGCTTCGCCGAACCGCTCTATGTCGACCAGACCAATCTCGGCCTCGTCGCATGGGCGGTCCTGCTGGCGATCGCCACGACGATCGGCGCCGTCTGGCCGCCGCTCGGCTCGCGGCTCGGCCGGGCTGCGCCCTGGCTCGTCGTGCTCGCGCTCTTCGTCGGAATCTGGGACCTGCTGACGGCCAAGCTCGGCCTGCTTCCGGTGCCCTTCTTCGCGCCGCCCTCCGCGCTGGTCGAGGTCTATGCCGAGGACTGGCCGCGTCTGGGCGAAAGCGTGCTGCATTCGCTGCGGCTGCTCGCGCTCGGCTTCGCGTTCGGCACGCTCTCCGGCTTCGTCACCGGCGTCGCGATCGGCTGGTCGCGCGGGCTCGGCTATTGGGTCCACCCGGTGCTGCGCTTCCTCGGGCCGATCCCGTCGACCGCGCTGCTGCCGATGTCCTTCTTCTTCTTTCCCTCGAGCTTTTCGGCGGCGATCTTCCTGATCGCGCTCGCCACCTGGTTCCCGGTCACGGTGCTGACCTGGTCCGGCGTCGCCAGCGTCGACAAGGCCTATTACGACGTCGCCCGCACGCTCGGCGCCCGCCGCTCGTTCCTGATCTTCAAGGTCGCGATCCCGGCCGCCCTGCCGCATGTCTTCGTCGGCCTGTTCATGGGGCTGGGCGCCTCCTTCTCGGTGCTGGTGGCGGCCGAGATGATGGGCGTCAAATCGGGCCTCGGCTACTACCTGCAATGGGCCCAGGGCTGGGCCGCCTATGCCAACATGTATGGCGCGCTGATCGTCATGGCGCTGATCTTCTCGAGCCTGATCACGCTGCTCTTCGCCGCGCGTGACCGGCTGCTCGGCTGGCAGAAGGACGTGGTGAAATGGTAGCCGCTCCACTCACATTCGCTGCCGATCGCACCGCGCCGACCGCGCGGGGAGCCGATCTCGCGATCGCCGGTGTCTCGCATGCCTTCGATCTCGAAGGCCGGCCGCTGCCGGTGCTCGACGATATCGACCTCGACGTTCGGGCCGGCGAATTCGTCGCCCTGCTCGGCCCGAGCGGTTGCGGGAAGTCGACGCTGCTGCGGCTGGTCGCCGGGCTCGAACAGCCCTCGCGGGGCCGGATCTCAGCCGCGGGAGAGTTGATCACGGCGCCCGACCCGTCCCGCGTCGTCGTCTTCCAGGACCCGACGCTCTATCCATGGCGCACCGTCTGGAGGAATGTCGCCCTCGGGCTGGAGGCGCGCGGCCTGCTCGCCGCACAGAAGAGCCGCGTCGACGATGCGCTGCGGACGGTCGGTCTCGCCGGGTTCGAACGGGCCTTTCCGCGCCAGCTCTCCGGCGGCATGGCGCAGCGCGCAGCTCTGGCGCGGGCGCTCGTCAATGATCCCAGCGTGCTGATCCTCGACGAGCCGCTGGGGAAGCTCGACTCTCTGACGCGGATCGCGATGCAGACCGAGATCGCAGAGCTCTGGCGCCAGCGCGGCTTCACCACGCTGCTCGTCACGCATGACGTGGAAGAGGCGCTGTTCCTGGCCCAGCGCGTCATCGTGCTGAGCGAGCGCCCCGCCCGGATCAAGGCCGAGATCGTCAACGACCTCCCCTATCCCCGCCATCGCGGCGACCCGCGCCTTGCAGAACTGCGCGGCCAGGCTCTCGCCCATCTCGGGCTCGACGCCAGCTGGTGATCGCCAGGCGAAAGCCCTCTCTCCATCACAGGACCCTGTTCATGTCTCGCGTCACCGGGCTCACGCTCGCCCTCTCTCTTGCGGCCTCGACCTTCGCCGCCTCGCCAGCCTTCGCCCATGCCCATCTCAGGACCGCCTCGCCGGCCGAGGGCGCGACGGTCGCCGCCCCGGCCGAGATCGTGCTCGGCTTCACCGAGGCCCTCGAGATCAAGCTCAGCAGCATCACCGTGCGCGACGCGCAGGGCCACGAGGTCCAGCTCGCGCCGGCGGAAGCCGTGGCGGGCGACGGCAAGGCGCTGAAAATCCGCCTGAAGGCGACGGCGCCGGGCCCGTACACGGTCGAATGGGCGGCGACCTCCGTCGATACCCATCGCGTCGCCGGGCAGTACCGGTTCACCGTCAGGCCCTGATGTGACTGCCTTCATCGAGGCGGCACTGCCGGCGATCCGCTGGCTCCATCTCGCCGCCTTGCTGTCCAGCCTCGGCACCGAAGCCTTTCGCCTGCTGGCGTGGGGACGACTGGGCGCCGCGCCCGAGGCTACCTCGTTGCTGCGAAGGCTGGCCCGGTTCAGCCGGGCCGGCGTCGTGCTGTCCCTTGTCAGCGGCGGCGCCTGGCTCTGGTTCCAGGGCAGCGCCATGCTGGGGAACGCCGTCGCGAGCCGGGAGGCGGCGCTCGCCATCCTCCAGACCCTCTTCGGCGGGACCTTGCTGCTGCGCCTCGCCCTGCTGGTCGTCTCGCTGTGGATGCTGCACAGCGAGGGACGCGGCCGCTGGCTCGCCCTGCCCCTTCTCGCTGCCGCCGCCTTCCTGCAAGGCGGGCTCGGCCATGGCGCAGCGACTGAGGGCTGGGTCACGATCGCCCTTGGCCTGCATGTCGTGGCTGCCGGGCTCTGGCTCGGCGCGCTGCTGCCGCTGCTCGCGACGTGTTTTCTCCTGCCCTCGCAGGCGGCTGCCATCGCACGCCGCTTCACGCCACTCGGCCTCGCCTGCGTGCTGACGCTCGCCCTCACCTCGCTGATGCAGGTGCAGGCGCTTCTCGGCACGCTGGCGGCGACGCTCGGCACGAACTACGGGCGGCTCGCCTTGCTCAAGCTCGTCCTGTTCGCGGTTCTGCTCGGGATCGCGAGCGCCAACCGCTTCCGTTTCGTACCGCAGGCGGAGGCCGGCGGGTCGATACGCGGGTTGCGTCGCTCTCTCGCCCTTGAGGCGGGGGTCGGGCTTGCCATGGTCGCGGCTGCCGCCGCGCTCGCAAGCCAGCCGCCGGGTATCCACGAACAGCCGGATTGGCCCTTGCCGCTGCGACCTATTCCGGGCCTGTGGGACGATGCCTATCTGCGCGACGGGCTCCTGCGCCTGCTCGGCCCGATCGCCATCACGGCCGCGCTCTTCATCCTAGCCGTCGTGCTGCGCAAGCTGCGCTGGCCGGCGCTCGCGGCTGGAGCCGCAGCACTGGTCTATATCCAGGTGCCGCCATGGCGCCCCTATGTCGTCGCCGCGGTGCCGACGAGCTTTCAGCTCTCACCGACCGGCTATTCCGCGCGCTCGATAGCGGCCGGTCGCGCGCTGTTCCAGCGCGACTGCACGAGCTGCCATGGCCTCGACGCGCGCGGCCGCGGGCCGGTCGCGGTCGCGCAGGCGGTCTGGCCTCCGGACCTCTCGGCGCCGCTGATCGCGGGCCGCCCGGGCGGGGAGCTGTTCTGGTCGATCCGCCACGGCGCCGGGCCGATGCCGGCGGCAACCGGGCTCGGCGATGCCGAGATCTGGGCCTTGATCGATTTCATCCGGCTGCGCGCCGGCGCACGCATCTATGACCGCTCCGAGATGCGCTTTGCCGGGGCCGCCCGCATGCCAGGTTTCGTCGCCGGCTGCCAAGAGGGCGTCATCCTGGCTCCGGGCGATGGTCGGGTCCTGCGCCTGTGGATCGAGGGCACGACCGCGCAGGTCCAGGCTGACGGCGCGGCGGCCCGCTGTCCGGTCGAGGACCCGGAGCCGCTGGCCACTGCGCTCGCGGAACTGACCGGCGGCGGAGAGCCGCCCGCGCAGGTTCTGATCGACGCCAATGGCTGGCTGCGGCGGGCCTTCGGGACCGATGCCAACGCGTCACCCGATATCCTCGCCACCGAACTGAAGCTCATTCGGGAGCAGCCCTACGATGGCTCCAGCCATCACTAGCGCGTGGGCGTGGGCGCCACGCGAATGCGCGGAATGCTGGCGCACCAGCCAGGGAGCGCAGCAGAACGCAACGGATCCACCAAGAGCGCCCGTACGCGACAAGCCCGACTTTCTCCGGGCAGAAGCCGCCGGTACACGGCCGGGTTGCTTGACTCCCCAATCGCAGAATGTTCCATCTTTGTTCTCATTGAGAGAATGAAATATGCCAGACGATCAGGGGACCATCACGGTCATCACCGATCAGGATATCGACGCGGTGCTCTGCGAGGCCAAGGGCGACGCGCGCGAGGCGATCCGCATGCTCCTGCATGATCTCGCAGTCCTGGCCGCCGACGCCGAGCGGCTGGTCTCGAAGGGTTTTGTGCGCCGTCGCGCGCCGTGGAAGAGGATCGGATGATGGTGACGCGCACACAGAGGCATTTCTCGCCCTATGACGCGGAGAAACTCCTCGCCCTGGTCGAGAGCGCCCGGCGCGAGATAGGGCAGTATCAGGCGACGGTACCGCTCAACTCAGCGATACACACGGCACTGAAGGCTTTCAGGGATGCCGCGACCTTGCTCGCGGTGAAGGCCGACCCAAAGTTTTGCACCTAGCAGCCAAAGTTTTGTTCGAGCGATGGCTGCTCCGCCTGTGAGAAGTAAGCACACGAATAAGTTGTGCTTCCGCCGCTGATGCAGCGGGACCCTAGACCGCACGCTCCCCCCGAGCGTGCGGATGTCGCGCAAGGAACAAACCGGGATCATTTCCCTGCGAGTAGGAAACCTTCGCCCCGAATGAGCGCTCTCTCCTCTTCCAGGATCGCCGAACCACAAGACTGGCAAGCCTTCGAGCGGGCGTCCGAGGTTCTATGGACCGAGGCGCTCGGAAGCGAGGTGACCATGCTCGGAATCTCCGGACAGGAGCAGCATGGAATCGACCTGACCGGATACCCGGCATCCCTGCACCAAGGAGTGGGCGCCGTGTTCGTCGGCGCCGGCGTATCCATGGCTGCTGGGTATCCATCCTGGGCTTCGCTGTTGCGAGAGATTGGCGAAGAGCTCGGCATTAGGTCGAGTGACGTCCACGACTTGGCCGCCCTCGCCCAATGGCACATCAGCGAAAGCGGAGGAGCCACGCGCGTAAGAAACGTGATCAAGCTAGAGATCGGAAAGGATCTTCCGGTGCCAGAAACGGCCGAGATTCTGGCCCGCCTGCCAGTTCGACACATCTGGACAACCAACTACGATCGCTTGAGCGAACGAGCTTTTGCCGCGATAAATCGCCCGCTTGATACAGTGTCGGGCGCGAACGATCTGAGCCTGAAGGCAACTCCAGGCGCGGCTCGCCTCTACAAGATGCACGGCTCGGTCGATCGCCTGGACGAGATCGTCATATCGACCGACGACTATGAGCTGTACCGCTCCAAACGAGGCGCGTTCCTTCCTCTTTTGCAGGCACATCTCAGCAGCATGTCCATGCTGTTCGTCGGACTCAGCCTGACGGATCCGAACGTCCGGCACGTGCTCTCGCTGATCCGGGAGAGCTTTACGGAGGCGCTGCCTGAGCACTTTGCGATCGTTCGGCCTCCCAAGCGCAGCGACTTCGATACTCCGGAGAAATACGACGCCCGGGCAGCCCAGCATCGGCTCTGGGCCAAAGATCTGAGCCGATACGGTCTGATTGCTGTCGAGATCGACGATTATGAAGAAGTGCCTGGCCTGCTTCGCGAGATCGAACGCAGAGTCGCGGCCCTTCGGGTCTGGATCAGCGGGAGTTGGCCGCTCGAGGGCAGCGCCGTTCCTACTGATATTTATCACCTGGCAGAACGCGTCGGGCACCTGATCGCCACCACCGGCCGCGACTTGGTAACAGGCTCGGGGCTGTTAGTCGGACCGGCCTCCATCGCAGGCTTTCTGGACGCTCTTCGCGACGGAGGTGGATGGGACATCGATCGGCGGCTCATTGTTCGCGCATTTCCGCAACCTGTCAGCGGAGGCACTGATCACGTACGGTGGTCCGCTCTCCGCGCCGAACTAGCCAGGCAAGCTGGCATCGTCATTTTCCTAGGCGGCGCGAAGATGCGTGATGGGAAAGTCACTGTGGCAGATGGTGTTCTCGAAGAATACGAGCTTGCCAAAGTAGCAGGCGCCTTTTTGCTTCCAATTGGCGCGACAGGCGGCGCGGCCGCGCAGATCGCTGAGACGATACGGGGCTCGGCACTTCCCGCAACTGGTTCTGCGCCACGCCGACCGACCGATGAGGAGATTCAAGCACTCGCGGACCCAAGCGCCACTCCGGCGCAACTTCTTTCAGTGGTGACTGCCGTGTTGAAACGGCTGGGGCGCTGCAACTGAAACTCTTGAGGAACCGGAATGGTCCCATTCGTAACACGCGATGAACTGAGATCGTTCGCTTCGAAGAGATCGCTTGCAACATTCGCGGTGCACTGTCCGATGGTCGAGGTGTGACCCAAGGCGGACATTGAGCGCGTCCGCTTCCGGGCAGGCAGCTTGCCGCAGCCGAAACGGCTCGGCTTCGGCGAAAGCGTTAGGCGATAGGATCATTCTTCTATCGTCGCCTCTTTGGTCTCAGGCTCAAGGCTCGTGGTGTCCTCCATTGCGGGATGCAACGTTTGATGCATCTTGCGGCTCCAGCCAGAGCATTCGACCCTGCCCATTCTAAACGTCCGGCCGGGCTTACGCCCCCACCTGAGGATCTCATCGAGTACGGCCCGTTTCGTATGTCGAAGCGGCACTCCGGCATTCTGCATCGGCAACGTTGAGATCCAGTCGATCCAGCGTCCGGCGATACTATCGGTCGAGGCCAGTGCTACTGGGACCTCTACCCATGGTTGAGGTTGCGACTCAGGTTGAAAGCTGCTTAGTGGTGGCAACGACTTGCGGATAGATTTTGCTATGATGTGTTCGTCATAGTTGAAGCCATTGCGGGATTATCAGCTCCTCAAGAGATGATATGACCCCACTAAGGAAATCCCCAATAACGCCAAACAGCGTAGGAGTATCCGCAAGTCGTACCATGCCTATCGTTTCACTGGAATTGCTGCGCCTGAAAGAGGCAAAGGATCTTGCGGGGGTTGCCCGCGTACTGGGGCTGAAGCCGCCCCATCTGTCGTATATTTTGTATGTGCTTCGACCGGACGAGAAGTATGAGACCTTCTCGATACCCAAGAAACGCGGCGGCTTTCGGGAAATCAGCGCTCCTGATGACGGTCTCAAGGACATCCAGCGACGCCTGGCCGACGTACTGCTCCGGATTGAGTTCGAGCAGGAGGCGGACCATCGCAAACGAGGCGCGGTGATTTCTCACGGCTTCAAGACCGGCCTGTCGATCGTTACCAACGCCACGAAGCATCGGAACAAGCGGTTCGTTTTCAATCTCGACTTGAAGGACTTCTTCCCCTCGATCAATTTCGGTCGGGTGCGAGGGTTCTTCATTGGGAACAAGAACTTTGCCCTGACGCCGGAAGCGAGCACCGTCGTGGCGCAGATCGCGTGCCACAATAACGTCCTGCCTCAGGGCAGCCCCTGTTCGCCCCCGATATCGAACCTCATCGCGAACATTCTGGACATCCGGCTCAACCGGCTGGCGCGAGAATGCCGCTGCACTTACACGCGCTACGCCGACGACATCACCTTCTCGACGAATGAGCGAGAATTTCCGAGCCGAATTGCCGTTTCGAGCGGTGAGGCTGGCAAGTGGGAAGCGAGCGATGAGCTCGTTCAGCGGATTGCCAAGGCCGGGTTTCAGATCAATCCCGGCAAGACCCGGATGCAGTATCGCCGGTCGCGTCAGGACGCGACGGGGCTGGTGGTGAACAAGAAGGTCAACGTACCGGTCGATTTCTATAAAGAAACGCGCGCCATGTGCGATCGCTTGTTCTGGGGTAAGGAGGCGTTCCGGGAGGACGGAAGCGGCACCGTCGCCATGAACGAACACAGGGTCCGCGGGCGCCTGGCTCACATCTACAGTATCAGGCGCCTCTCCGAGCCGGCAGATTCCGGAGGTGGCAACGGTGAAAGGCGGCCGGCCTATGAGCGTCTGTATGCCCGGTTCCTGAACTACGCGTCATTCTGGGCTTTGTCGAAGCCCTTGATCGTCTGCGAAGGCAAGACGGACAACATCTACATTCGCAGCGCAATGAAGGGATTGCGAGCGAAGTTCCCTGATTTTATCGAGGGGAGTGGGGACAACGAGAGGTTCATGGTGAACTTCTTCAAGTACGGTAAGCTGAGCAAATCCGTTCAGGATCTGTCGGGTGGCAGCGGGCAGCTGAAAAACCTGGCCTATCAATACGATGATCGAACGAATGGGTTCAGAGCGGATCCCAAGCACCCCGTGATTATTGTGTCGGATGCCGACAAGGCTGCCGACAAACTGTTCGAGGCATGCAGGAAAAAGACCAAATACAAGCTGCTTGGCTCGGAGAAGTGGTTCTATCTCGGTCGAAATCTGTACGTCGTGCCGATCCCGCATACAGCCGGGGTATATTCCGAGATCGAGGACTTGTTCCAGGACGACCTGCTGGCGAGGAAAATCGGCGAGAAAACGTTCGATCGCAGCAATAAGGAGGAGGACGGCGAGACCTTCTATTCGAAGTACACGTTCGCAACGGAGATCGTCGCTCCGAAGGTCGAAAGCATCAATTTCGAGCGCTTTGAGGGGCTGTTGCAGGCAATCCTGGACGTCATGGACGACTATTCGAGAATGGCCTCGGCCGCGCCGGCGTTGGAAAGCTCCGCGGCCTGAAGCTCCATCGCCAGCTACGGCAAAGGGCGCCTTTTGGCGCCCGGCTTCTCACCAGCCCTCATTTTCGGCGATCGAAGTCGCCAATCTGCTCTGTGGTTTGGAATGTCGGCTTCCGGACAGCGCCTATTTGACTTTCAGACCTCGGCTGAAAGAACTAGGGCTGTCTTCCTGGTTGGATGCGCCCCGGTGCTCCCGCCCTGGTAGTATGCTGGCGGACGAAATTAATGGGTTGGGGCATGAGCATCTTGAACTTTCTGGGCCTTGGTGAAGAGGAGCCTCCGCCGAGCATCAATGCAGTGTTTCAGCAGATCACGCGGCGCGCCGAGAGATTGGACCCGCAGCAGCAGGCGCAAACCTTTGTTTCACTAGGCGGAATCGAGAACACGCTGCTCAATGCTGACAACCGGGTAATCTTCGGTCGACGCGGCACGGGTAAGACTCACGTCCTCGCCCACGTTGCGGAGGCTGCGCGGAAGGGCGGCAACCTGCCGATCATGATCGACCTGAGGACGATAGGGTCCAACAGCTATCTTTACGCAGACGAGAGCCAGCCAATCGCGTACCGGGCCACGCTTCTGCTCCGTGACCTCATTACTGCCATCCACGACAGCCTGCTGGACGCCGCCACGGCGCCGGGCAGCGTCGTGGACGTGCGCAGGATTTCGCCTTTCATCGATAAGCTTGGCGGCGCAATCAAGGAGGTCGTCGTTCGCGACACCGTCGAGCGGAAAAGCGGTGACAAAGACGGAAGTGAGACGGTGTTTGCCGGCGAGGTCGCCCTAAAGGCGTCTTCGCTCGGGGGCGAAGGCTCAAGCAAGATTTCGGGCTCGCGGAAGGTCTCGGGAGACCATTCGACAGAGGTGGTCGAAAAAGGCCATACGCGCCTTTCCGTGAACGTTGGAAGCTTGCATCGAACGTTAGCCGATATCGTGGAGCGGGCGGGCTGCCGGATCTGGATTTTGATCGACGAGTGGAGCGTCATCCCAGAGACGCTTCAGCCCTACCTGGCGGACTTCATCAAGAGGACGCTCTTCACACACCGGTCCTACACAGTGCACATTGCGGCGATTGAGCAGCGCGCCAATTTCCGGCTCGGCGCCGGTGCCGGATCTATCGGTATCGAGCTTGGATCGGACGCCTTTGCGGACGTCAACTTGGACGACCATCTGGTCTTCGAGAACGATCCGCAGAGATCGGTCAAGTTCTTTCGTGACTTGATGTATCGGCATTTCCAGCTCATGGGCGCTAAGTCGTTTTCGAAAATTCGAAGCGCAGAGGAGCTGGTCATCCTCGCGTTCACTCAGGATTCCACGTTTCGCGAGGTTGTCCGGGCCTGCGAAGGCGTTCCCAGAGACTTGATCAACATCCTGCAAATCGCGGCCTCTAAGGCACAGAACGCAAAGATCTCGATCCCGCACATCCGCGACTCGGCTAAGGACTGGTACGACCGGGACAAGGCGAGCTACGTCAACACGAATCCCGAGGCCGAAGCCCTACTCCTCTGGATCATCCACTCAGTAATTGGAGAGCGGAAAGCGAAAGCGTTTCTCGTCCGGAGTGATACAAAAAACGAGATCCTCGACCGTCTATTTGACGAGCGGATTATGCACATTGCGCGTCGGTCCTATTCGACGAAGGAGGAGCCGGGCGTCCGGTACAAGGTCTGGAAGCTGGATTACGGCTGTTACGTCGACTTGATCAATACCTCGAAGGCGCCTACCGGCTTCCTCACCGAGAACGTGGACGTGATCGAGGACAGCTTCGCGGTACCGGAGGACGACTTACGGGCCATTCGCCGTGCGGTGCTGCACCTCGACGAATTCGAGGCCAGCAGGATCCAAGCTCTGGCAGCAACCGAGGCCTCCTCCCAGCCCCTGCTGATCACGGATAAGGCTAAAGGCGAGCCCTCCGATTTGCTGTCCCGATAACCAAATCCAAGAGCTAAATCGGGTTTCAACGCCGATTTTTATTGGAGGGGCGCGTCAGAGCCACGCGGGGTCTTGAAGCGAAAGCTGCCGAGAGACTTGCTTGAGTCCGCTTGCCGGCAGGCACCCGATGTCTGCATTGGCGCGATCCGGGCAAGTTCGGTGTTGGCGACCAAGGACTGCAATCCACCCTTCTCAGACGTTGGTGGCGAGCCGCAGCACTTCCGGAATCGGACCCATTGCTGACTCTTCGGCCCCGTGCGAGTGCAGAGCCCGGATGTTGGAACGAATGAAGCACTGGGCACGCCGACTAAAGCGTGATGTCGTCGCGCCATGGATTGCTGCCCGCGATCCGCGAACACCGTGGCTTGCGAAGGCGGTTGCGGCAGCAGTGGCGGCCTACGCCCTGAGCCCGATCGACCTGGTTCCTGACTTCATTCCGATACTCGGCTATCTGGACGACTTGCTGATCGTACCGGCTGGAATTGCACTGGCCGTCCACATGATCCCTTCGGCAATCATGGCCGACTTCCGGAAGCAGGCGGACGAGCGCGCGCATCGTCCGCGCAGCGTCGTAGCGGCTGCGGTCATTGTTTTCGTCTGGGTGTTGGGCCTAGCGGCAGTTGGCCTTTGGGCTGCACGGCATTTCCCCTAACCACCCTGTTGCAACCTTCGTAGGTCTGCAAATGGAGGGGCTGATGATCCACGGGAACCTACCGGGGGCGTCCACGCGTCATCGAAACTCTTGGGTCGAGCAGCCCTAAACCTCTCGGTCTCAGGCACTTACGGTACCCTCAGTGGCCTTTGCTACCTAATGCCGGAATGTCCCCTCAGCCTTTCGGCTGCGCCCTGCGAGTACATCGGATTCTCTGCTTGCCGCTCCATCTATATATCCACTAGACTGGATATACGGAATCCGTATCAACCATACTGGCGCTCGCCGCCTTAGCGCAGCAGACCCGCCTCGACGTGTTTAAGGAGCCGAAGCAGCGACCGATTCGCGCCGACGGTCGCCGATGGCTATTCCCCTACCTCGACCGCTGGATACGCGATCATTTCATCCCGCCTGCCCTCTTGGAAGCCGAAAGCGAAGGCGTCCGCCTGCCGGGACCTGGAGGGTGCGGTCGGTCAGGCCTCGACCGCCGGCGCTCGTAGAAAATCTGGAGGCAACAACACCAGGCGCCGGGGGGACCCTTGACTGCCCTGCAAGGGCCAGTCTCGCCCCGTCAGGCGGTCTGCCGGGAAGGTATGAACCGGATGGCAAGTGGGCCTGCGCGCCGATGCCGAGATTGAATAAACACGGGGGGCAACGTTATCAGGCCACATGATGGGCCGCCATTGCTACGCGGCCCATCACACCCATTGTAAGAATTAAGCACGTCGCCTTTCAACGGCAGCCTCTCTCGGCTCCGAGCGGAGATGAAGGCCAAATCCCGACGTATTCGGGTCCTCCAGTTCAGGACGGAGATGCAAGCTCGGGATGAAATAGTCCCCCGCATTTTGAGACCGATACGGAATTGGCTCGACCGTCTCCAAGGACCGCATTCTCTCGCGCAGGGCAAAGCTGATCTCCTCGAACCCCCGTGCGTCAAGCTTGTCCACCCGGTAGGTGACAAAGGAAGGAAGGACATCGTAGCCAGGATAGTAGAGAATACCGTGATTGATTGGGAACAATAGATCGTCGATGGGTCCGTTGATCCCACGCGGGGAATAGTGTTCCTCCCATCCGCCCGTGGTGACGATCAACATCGCGCGTTTGCCTGCAAATGTTCCTTCCCCGAAACGATCCCCCCAATGCTTGTCGCTGTGTTCCCCGACGCCATAGGCGAAACCATAGGCATAGACGCGATCGACCCAGCCCTTGAGGATCGCCGGCATCGAATACCACCACAACGGAAACTGGAGGATCAACGTGTCAGCCCAGAGGAGTTTCTCCTGCTCGGCTTTGACATCCTCTGTGAGGGATTGAGCCTCGAAGGCTTCACCGGAGGCCTGGGCAACGCGCAATCGATCGTTCGCGGCAAGCAACGGGAAGTCAGAGCGGTCAACTTCTGATCTCCAGCGCATCGCATAGAGGTCAGAAACCTTTACCTCATGACCGGCTGCTTCGAGCTCGCGAATTGCCACATCGCGCAGCGACGCAGCGAGAGATTGAGGTTCAGGATGTGCGAAAACGAGAAGAATTTTCATGGGCTTCCATCCGATTGGATTTGAGAACAATCGGAAGAGTAGATGTCCCAGGAGTGATCCGGTATGTGTGGGTAATGGATATGATATTGCCAGAAAATGGATAGAACAGATATCACGCTCGAACGGATGCGCACTTTCATCCGTATTGCGGAGAGAGGAAGTCTGTCGGCAGTAGCCCGCGAGATGGGAACGGGCCAATCGACCGTCACACGGCATTTGCAGGAACTGGAAGGAGCCGTAGGTGCGCCGCTACTCAACCGGACCACTCGTCGCGTTGCACTGACAGATGAAGGCAGCCGCTACTACGCCCACTGCATGCAGATTCTTCGCATGGTTGAGCAGGCCACTGAGGAAATCCGCGAACTGCGCAGAACACCGGCGGGGACCATTCGCGTATCATGCACCGCCGCGCTTGGTGTCCTTCACATCACGCGCCTGATCTTTTCATTTCAGGAGCGCTACCCACAGATTCGCGTCGACCTAAGCCTTACTGATGAGCGGATCGATCTGGTCAAGGAAGGGGTCGACATCGCTCTGCGCCTTGGTCCCTTGGCTGACAGTTCGATGAAGCTCCGGCATCTGGGCAGCAGCAGCCGCCTCTTGGTTGCCGCGCCAAGTTATCTTGCGGCCCACGGGCGACCTGCGGTTCCGGAAGACCTCGCAACGCACAATGTCATCCGCATGTCGAACATTGCGGGAAGCGAGGTAATCGCCCTCCGGCGCCTGGACGGCCGGCACCACTCTGTTGCTGTCGATGGCCGCCTGCGTGTGGATCATGGCCTTGCAGCGCGGGAAGCCTTCTTGAACGGGCAAGGCATCGGCCCGGCTCATCGCTGGCTAGTCAACGACCTGATCGAGAGCGGTCAGCTCGAGGTTCTCCTTCCCGACTATGATCTGTCGCCTGTTCCCTTCAACATGCTGATTGTTCCCGAACGCTCCGACGTCTCGCGGATCCGTCTGCTGATTGAGTTCGTTGCTGGCGAGGCGACGCGCCTGCCAGGCATGAAGACAACTGTGGCGACATGGTCATGACCGATCAGAACGTTGGGAAATCTAGCCGCCAGGGCCTCTGATTTACCGGGGTTCGATCGAGGACTTGTCCAAAAAAGCACCCAGTTTCGAATCCTGGGTGCTTTTTTGGACAAGCAGGCCATCCGCGGCGGCCGCAAGAAATTCGGCGAGTTGCCTCTCTCGAACGACGACGTGGTCGCCTTGGCCGCCCGAACGCGGTGCCGATGCGCGGTGTGATGAGACTGGACAGGTTCAAGCTCCACGAGGAGCGCCCGCCGGTCCGCTGATTGGCGGTCTCCGACTTCCGGCCCCACGACAATTGTCACACTCCCTGCAAGCGGCTGGTGACGGACAACGCGGTGGTCGAGGATACGCCACTGCTCCACAAGGCCGCGGACATTGGAGCTCCAATCTCGGTCGAGGCAGCGTTCAACAATTCGACCACGACATTTTCACCTTCGTCGACGCTCCGGAATATGTGGGTGTCTCCTGCGGAGACTGCTGGAATTTTACGGTGGCGCGCCGTGGAGTGTATCGAACCTGCGATTCGTGCGGGTGGACAGTCAGCGATTAGCCACATGAACTCGCCGAGTTTGGTGTGAGCGTGCCGACAGTGAAGGCGTCTTCAGCTCCCGGTCCCGTTTGGCTCCCATTGGAGGACTGCATGCGTTCGTCCGCGGGTAGGGACACCGTAGAGCGGCCGCGCGGCCTTGCCGTGCGGTCCCGGCTAATCGTTACAACGCGTGCGCCTGAACGTTTCCACGACGAACCGCTTGTCGTCGGCGTACTTCCAGCGAACGATGAAGGAGAGGCGAACAGGGGATGGAGCTCGTATTGGGTGAAAGCCGCTATTTGTCCTCCGAACGGACCGCTTCACAGCACCGGTTTACCGCCGGCCTGGACTGCTACGCATCGGTGATCCTGGAGTTGATCGGGGAGTGGAGGCGCGTGGCCATGCCGAGGCCTTGCGAGCGCCCAATTTACGATCGCGTCGCCGCGAACTTCCTTCGGCTAGCGCGCGAGTGCGTGGGCAATGACAACAACCGTAACCTTCGTCGACTCGGCGCACTTCGAGCTGGCGAACTCCGACTGGTGTGCGCACTGGGGCTGTTCACCGGCGGGCTCCTGAAGGGAGAGGCTGCCTCTATCATTACAGACCGCGTTTTCGGAGAAGCACTGGCTCGCTCGGATGCCGCCCACGTAAAAGCGCTTCCGACCAGCTACGAGCTCGGACAGTTCCTGAGCGGGATCGGCATCGCGGCAGCCGATGTGGCTGACGCAAAACGAAGGCACCGAGCGGGTCGAGATGCCCTGGATGTAGGCCTACCTGGAAGGTAGGAGCCCTTGCGCAGTTTGGGGATGCGCAACTCGGCCGTGTCGGCTCGCGTCTCCCAGTCGCGTTCGCGATAGCCGTTTCGCTGCGACGGCCGCCGACCCCAAGTTCCACCTGACGCAGGCGGAAAAGCCGATCACCTCGTGCAGAAGATCGGCGTTGGCTCCAGCAGCCCACGCCACACCTCATTCAACAAAGCCTGAAAGGCTTGTCTCCTGACCTGAAGAGGGACTCGATCTTTCACATTTTGAGAAGTCTACGGTATCCGTCGTTCAACTCCACAATGATAGCGTTCGCCATCCGCTAGGCGGCGGCTGCGACCGCGGCGCGCATAAGCATGCCGAAGAGGTCACGCGGATCATCCGGATCGGCGATCAGATCCAACTCGTCGAAGATGCCAGTCTCGCGGATGCAACCATGCACGTAGCGAAGCGCCGAGAAGTCCTCGATGGCGAAGCCAACCGAGTCGAACAGGGTGATCTGGCGATCGCCCCGCCTTCCGGGAGCAGTACCTGCGATAACGCGCCAGAGCTCTTCGACTGGATGGTTAGGGGGCAGTTGCTGGATGTCACCTTCGATCCGAGTTTGTGGGGGATACTCCACGAAAACATCCGAACGCAGCAGCACCTCACGCTGGACTTCTGTCTTGCCCGGGCAGTCGCCGCCAACGGCGTTTATGTGGACCCCTGCCCCAACCATATTGTCCGAAAGGACCGTGGCGAGCTGTTTGTCCGCGGTTACGGTCGTAATGATTTGCGCGCCCTCAACCGCTTCCATTGCGCTCCGACAGGCCGTTATCGAGAAGCCATGTTTCGAGAGGTTGGCGGCGCATTTGCGCGTAGCAGCCTCATCAGTGTCGTACAGCCGAATGTTGCGGATACCGAGCAATGCCTTGAAGGCTAAGGCCTGGAATTCCGACTGAGCGCCATTCCCAATCATTGCCATGCAGGTCGCGTTTTGCGGAGCCAAATATTTAGCCGCCACAGCGGACATAGCCGCCGTACGCAACGCCGTCAGGATGGTCATCTCGCTGAGCAGGATCGGGTAACCCGTCGATACATCCGAGAGCAGCCCGAACGCGGTGACCGTCTGCAATCCATCACGGGTATTTTTCGGGTGGCCGTTGACGTACTTAAAGCCGTAGTGGAGGCCATCGCTCGTCGGCATCAACTCGATGACGCCATCGAGACTGTGCGAAGCGATCCGCGGCGTCTTGTCAAAAGTCTCCCACCGTCGAAAGTCCTCCTCAATGTAGGTCGCGAGTTCGGTGAGGAAGCGTTCGACGCCGATCCGATGGACCAGAGTCATCATTCGATCGACGCTGACGAAAGGAACGATGTTGAGTTTTGCTGTCATGGCTTTCACGCGGCTTTAGTCGAACGGCTCAGAATGCGGCGGCCGCATAGGCTGGCGACGAGATCGACCATCAAGTGGGCAGTCTGCCCGCTTTGGTCGAGATTGGGATTGAGTTCGACCACGTCGAGGCTGGTGACCAGGCCGCTCTCGTGAAGGAGTTCCATGACCAGATGAGCTTCACGGAATGTGGCACCGCCCGGGACTGTAGTTCCCACCGCGGGTG
Organism: Allobosea sp. P4_E12; assembly: GCF_056401655.1. NCBI lineage: Bacteria > Pseudomonadati > Pseudomonadota > Alphaproteobacteria > Hyphomicrobiales > Alloboseaceae > Allobosea > Allobosea sp. P4_E12. The sequence goes on from NZ_JBFUIY010000003.1 coordinate 336,270, forward strand.
CGATGCTCGGATCGAGAAAATCCACGTCGAGGCTGACGTGGAGCAGGCCCTTCTCCGCCCGAACGCGCTCTAGAAATTCATTGAGCGGTGGGACCACGCCATGCCGGTCAATCATGCTCATGTCGCAGGCGAAAACGCCCGCATCGGTCAGAGCGAGCCGCTCCGCGTCGTCCACGCTTCGCAGGCCGAATGCACAGACGCGGCTCGGGCTTATGCTAACCGGCAGGTCGGGAAGATATCCATCGAACCCTGGCAAGCCGCAGAGATAAGCCAGGGGAACACCGTGCAGGTTGCCGCTTTCAGTCGTGTCGAGCGTGTGAAAGTCGGAGTGGGCGTCGATCCACATCACGAATAGCGGGCGCCCCGCTTCAGCGGCTCGGCGAGCAAGGCCACTGACCGTTCCCATCGAGATGCTGTGGTCCCCGCCCAAAAAGATGGGGAAGCAGCCGTCGGCTGCGCTGTGAACCGCATCCGCAATGGACCTGGTCCAGCTCGCAACCGCAGACAGGTTGCGAACCGCGGCATTCGGGTGCTTCGGAGACTCAAGATCCAGCCTCGCGATGTCGCCCCAATCTTCCACGTCATGGCCGAGTGCAGAGAGAGCCTTGGCCAAACCGGCTTCTCTTAGGGCACGAGGCCCCATGGTGCAGCCGTTGCGGTCCGTACCCTCTTCGACGGGGGCTCCCATCACCCTGCACAACATCAGTTCTTCTCCAGTTGCATTTCCGGATTGGAGACGTTTTTCGCGGCAGGTGTAAGCAGGCAAATTGCATCTAATGGCGAGGCATTCTATCAGATTGAGCACCTAACTTGCTCGAATTGGTCACCTACGATGGATGCGTTCGATCACAGGCTCATCACCGCGCTGCGCCACGACGGTCGCCGCAGCATCTCGGACCTGGCCGGAGAGCTTGGCACGACGCGCGCGACTGTCCGCGCGCGGATGGAGCGTCTTGTTCAGAGCGGTGAAATCGTCGGATTTACGGTGATCTTGCGCGCGGACGCGATCGAGCTGCCAGTTCGCGGCATCATGTTGATCGAGGTGGGCGGACAGGGCACCGACGCGGTCGTCCGTGAGTTGAGCGGATTCCCCGAGGTCTCCGCAGTGCACACGACAAACGGCAAATGGGATCTAGTGGCCGAGCTTGGGACCACCGACCTCATCGAGTTCGACAAGGTCCTGCGCCGCATTCGCCTTGTTTCGGGTATCGTTGCCAGCGAAACAAACTTGCTGCTGGCGACGCCGCGCAGCGTCAAAGCCAAGCTCTAGTGTGTGCTGCTTTCGATTGGGGCCGAAAACACCATCCCTCACGGTTTCTCAGGGAAGGAGAGCCAGCAGAGCCAGCAACTTCACCAACTCGGCCTGACGCCGGGTACTGGTCTTGGCGAAGACCGAGGCCAGTTGCGAGCGAATGGTAGTTCGGCTGACGTTGCAGCTTCGGGCGACATCGGCGGGCTGATCGCCGCGCGCCAATTGAAGCGCAATACGGGTCTCGGCCAAGGTGAGTCCGAACATGCGCTGAAGCATGAAAGGATTGGGTTGCAGGTGAGCCTCAAGATCGACCAGCATCACCACGCTGATACCGGGCGTAACAGCATCTGCGGGCTGAGCCTGGTTTAATATGAACGGCGCATCGTCCTTGTTCCCGATGACGATCCAATTCATCGATCCAAGGGCCGGTCGGTTCGGCGCCCGCGCGATCAATCGCTTGAACGCGCCCATCAACTCCGTGAGACTTTGAACTGAGCCCGTCTCGCCGCCGAGGATCAGTCGGGCCGTGGGATTTGCCTCGACGATATGCCAGTGATCCTCAATGACGAGATAACCACAGCCGAGGCGGTCGAGCATACTCAAGGGGACAACGCAGTGTCCCCTGTGCGCCAGCGTTCCGCCCTCCGGGTGGTCGATTGCTGCCACGCTCAAGGTTTCAGCCTTCCTTGTGATCATCGGCTTAGCCCAGCCTCGTATTGTCTGTGGCAGCCCCCAATTCTCTGACGCTCTGCGAGATAAAACCCATGCGGCGGCTCCCTGTTCCCTTGTTTTGGTTTCATCGGGGGCGCCGCCACGCCGTCATCATCCCGCTATAGACCCCCAAAATTCGGGGGTGAGCAATAAGTTCCCTCCGCCCGCGTGCGTCGCTGGTGTTTGCCCATTTCCTCACCGGTGCTAGCATTTGCGGAGTCACGCCCAACCTTGGGGCGGGGCGCTGAATGGGCGGGTTTGCACGTGCGATCATAGAGGCGCTCTTGTGGGGCTCGCCTTCTGACTTCGTGGACTGGACATCAGGCGCATCCTTGCTCAGAGGGCGGGCAGGCAGCGACTGGGGGCTTGGCAGTGTGATGAGTGCATTCCCGGCTGAAGGTTCCCGAGTGTGGAAATACGAGATCCTCGTCCCGATCGGCGGGCCAGGTTTTCTATCTCGCCTTGACGAAATTGATGCGTGGCTCACGGAAGGCGATGTCGCCCATCAGGTGAAGATTATTATTGGCTCCGGAATCGTGATCCTTTTCACAGACGAGGATTGGGCCCGGGCTTTTGCCGAGGCTTTTGCCTTGGACCCGCACAAGCTTCGCGATGTGACGCAATCGACGGACGCATGCCGCTGCTCTCCTGACCTGGAAGATCACTGAACGGGGTGATGCTTCGCGTGAACGGCGGCGGCTTTGGCCAGAACCACCTCCAAAGCGGCCAAGACATCGGGACCTATCAGAAGTTCAAGTGTGGCCTCTGTATCTGTTTCGAGGAAAACCACCGCGCCCTCGCCGGCGTCGCCACTGATGATCATCTGCTTCAGCTTCGTCACGGTGAAATTGAAGTTTTCCGACAGCATCATTTTGCGATGTCCTCACTTTCCGCTTCGATCATGCAGCGTCATGCTGCTGCGTTGGGTCTAACCGGCCACGGCCAGCACACATTTTCCACTTCACAGCCGACCTCGTGGGCGACATGTGAGAGATATTGGGCCCGCGCCTCTGCCGTATCGGGCAGGCAATGCTGGTGTAGCCAATCGAAGTAGTCTTCAATTTTCAGGTTGACGATCTGGGCCGAACAACCGCTGGCCAGCAGATCCATCGCCTGGGCCACTGCCCGCGTCAGCCAGTCTTGATATGTGGGCGGTAGATAATCGCCATCTTTCATCTGGCGGAGGCAGATATAATCAGCCGGTCCCAACCAGGGCAAAAACACTACGCTGCTGAAGGTCGACATCACGGCAACCCCTGTTTTCAGAGGGGAATGATATGACCCTGCTTTTGGCGAAACCTTATCAAATGTTTATTTTTGCACTTCCTCGGAAAGGGCGAGTGCTGCGGCCGGAACGATTCCCGTCCCCTCAGTGTTGAGCTGTTCTGTGCGCGCGTCGTGTTCTGCGTTCAGGCTGAGGCTCGGTTGTCCTGCGAGGGCCGAATATCTCGCCGTCGGTAGTCGTCAGCGCAGCTTCTTCTCTGCTTGAAGGCCGGACCGCATCGAGCCCTGTCTTGCAAAGCTCGCGACGAAGCCTCCCAGCGGCGAACGATGGGCCTTCGAGGTCAAATGGGACGGCTACCATCGTCGCCGCGGCAAAGACACTCCCGGTCGAGAGCGCGATCCTAGATGGGAAGCGGTTGGGAGGCGCGTCCGATTTCTCCGCCCTACAAATTGCGCTGGGCGGCCGCGGCGGGAAGCGCCGAGCGGAACTTGCGGTGTTGTATGCGTTCGATCCTTTACCTCAATGGGGTCGACTTCCGGGCAACAGCCTGGACGAGCGCCGGGAATGGCTCATCAAGATCAAAGGAGGCGCCGGTCCCGGGATCAGTCTGAGCGAAGAGGTAGACGCAGATGGCGAAGCCTTTCTCGCCGTCGCCTGTGTTTATGAGCCTTGAGGGCATCATCGCGAAGCGAAAGAGCATCGGCGCTGGACGGAATCGGCCGGCTGCTGCTCGCGGCCCGAAAAAGAGATCAGCTCTCCTATGTCGGAGCCGTGGGCACCGGCTTCACGGATCGGTCCGCGACAGCGCTGCRGAAGCAGCTCGACGCGCTCGTGATCGATAAGCCTGCACTGCAAATGACGAAAAACGGGCGCAAACCACCCTTCGCCACCAGCACGCCTTTCCCAGTGAACATCAGCTTTCACATTGCGGACTGCCTGGTTGCCCCGGTCCGCAACTCTTTCCGCTCCTCATAAGCTGCGATCGCGGTCTTGAGCATTTCGAGTTCAAGGGTCTCTACTTGATTGCGCTTTGCATCTTCCAACTGCCCGACGCGCTGAAGCGCATAGCGATAGTCCTCATGGCAGATGATGCAGACAGTCGGTGTTTCCGGTTTGAGTGCGGATACCGCGGTCATGGGATTGCTCCTTCCGTGGCATGCTGCCTTTTGTTGCCTCCAGATGCTGAGCTAATATTGTCTGGAAACGCAGACATTCACCTTTGTTAATGAGTCGGGCGCGTTTGCTTGCAATTCTGTCGGAAAGGCGTGAGCGCCGGGCCGCATTGGTCGGGCGGGCGGCCTGAAAGGCGAGCGATCGCGGTGACGATATTCTTCATCGACAGCGACGACGGTGCGCGCGAAGTCATCGACCGGCACGGGTTCGAGTTTTCCGATGCGGAAACCGCTATTCAGGCCGCGTATAAAACATTGCACGACATGGCTCGCGACCAACCTCGGTTGACCGGCCGGCGACGTCTGTCTGTATCGGTCCGCAATGGCGAGGGCAGCAGGATCTATGCCGCCACGATCATATTCGAAGGCAGCATCACCGGCACGTGATGGCGGGGCTCAGGCGGCCGCCCGCAGATGAAGATAATCATCCTGGAAATCAGCGAGTTCGACGAGCCCCGGCCAATCCAGGATGGTGAGTTCCTTGCGGCCGACACGGATGAGTTTGGCCGAGCGCAAATCCTGCATGATGCGATTGACATGGACGGTCGACATGCCCTGCGCGTCGGCAAGCACCGTCTGGGTGAAGGGAAAAGGCATGGTCAACTCGACCACAACCCCGATTGTCCGGAAGCGCACGTAAAGCTCGCAGATGACGTGGGCAATCCGACTGGGTGCCGAGCGGCGGCCGATATTACTGATCCATTCCCGAAAGATGGAGCTATCGATCAGCGCTTCGCGCCAGAAGAAACCAGCGACGCGCGGGTGGGTTGCGAAGAGGTGGTAAAGCGACCGATGAGGGATATAGGCGACCGTGCTGTTCGTCAGGGCCGCCAGGCTATGGTCCATCCGTTCAAGATAGAGGCTTTGAAGGTCGGGGATATCGCCAGGAATATGAAAGGAGAAGATCTGTCTTGCGCCCTCGCCAACAATCTTGAAGCGATAGCCAATGCCTTCGAGAATAAGGCACGATTGCGTGGGGTGATCCCCTTCGCGCACGATCTCGGCTCCGGCGCGAACCTGGCGCACGACAGTCGAGAGGGTAAGGATCGCATCGACTTCTTCGGAACCGAGGGGGACGACGCCGTCGATCTTGCGCCGCAATGCGTCGAGCAGCCTGTCCGGCCTGTTTGGCATTGCCCGTCCCTCCCCTATGGGCGAGAGCGGGAATCGCGGTCACCGATAAGCCGAACTAATCAAAATTCGTAAGAAGACGCTCCGTCGCAGGTTATCACTCGACCTTAACCTAAGTTATGATTGAAGCTAAACAGCGTCCCCGCCAAGGTATTTTCAAGAGTGCGGGAGTGCCGGGCAATGAAGCCCGAGGCCGCTGATCGCACCCTTACTCTGGCGGAGTTACTTCTATCTGTTGGCTAATAAACGGCCCGCGCGTCCAGCGTCTTCACCACCAAACTCAAACCGTCTCGGTTCACCAACCATCTTTCCCGGGTGAACATCAACTGAGCGCTTCAATGAGCGGTGGGAAAGCCGGGCCAGGGCGCGGCGGTTTGCACCGTGGGGCCGGACAATTGGCTGCCAACGGTTGATTGTTCTTGAATATAGCGGCTCCGCGCTGCGGCCGAATCCACTTCAGCCTCATTCGCTAGCCAAGCGTAATAATCGTCGAGGTGAATAGTGACGATCTTCAGGGCGCACCCTTGCGCCAGCAACCGGCGCATATCGCGAAAAGCATTGTCGAGCCATGCGTCATAGGTGCCCGGAAGGCGTTCGCCTTGGCTTATGTCCCGTATCTTCTCGAAATCTTTGCGCTCGTACCACGGGACAAGGAGCACGGTGGTCGGGTCGATGCGCTTCACAACGATCTCCTGTTTTCTCCCTTGCAAGATCAAAGGACCATGGTCTCCCGCATTCGCTCATTAACATTCGTTAATTCCCGACTGAGAATCGGGAGGCATGTTTCGTAGGCGGATTGTCCGAAAGACGGGAACGCCAGAGACACCCTTCCCCTGTTAGCCACATGAACGACGCACAGAAGCGCGGGCTTGCACGGCTCATGCTCCGTCGGCCGCTAAACCGCTCGGACTTGCCGATTAAATGCGACCGCATCTCGGCACTGCCGGACCTGCTCGAAGAGTATGATCTGGCGTGCGAAGCGGCGGCCCATTGGTCGAAAATCACTTCTCCAGCGGGGCGCGTACGCGCGGAGGAATACCGCGTGCTTGCGGTTGAGATTGAGCAGGAGATTGATGATGCGATTAGTGCTGTAGGCCATCTCACTGGGATGGAATGACAGAGCCCCAACCAGTTGGCTCAGTTCGATCTTTTCGGGTTTGTCTTCAAGCGCCAAGTGATGTTCGACCCTTTCAGTAGCGCGGTCGACGTCAAACGGCGCTGTGAGGGCAAATGTCTGTTATCCCACCCGCGGTGTAGTCGCTATTTGTCCGCAAATTGGAATTGCGCGCCCACTCCTGACCGACGACCTCCGAAAACCCGGTTGCTAGCCAACGGAGTAACCGTCCAAAAATTAGCAGGGAGTAGTTCCCATGATGCGGTTCACAGGAATAGCGGCTATCGCTTTTGCTGCCCATTCAGGTTTGGCCTGCGCGCAGCCAGCGACCGTCGGTCAGCCCGATGAAATGCCGCGCAGTCGCGCCGAAAGACCGGCGCAAGCCGATGTGGCCCCGCGCGCTCCTGGGAGCGACGTTGGGGGCGCACAGCGCCGCGACGAGTCGCCGGGCGAACGACGCGGTGCTCAGATCGAACAACCTCGTGGTCCGGAAACGCCGCGGGGTCAGTTGCCTCGCGAGCGCGAGCAAGCTGAGCGGGAGCGACCGATTCAACCTTCGGACACGCGTGCTCCGCAAGAGTTGCGGAGAGCGCAACCTGAAGAGCGCGATCGGGGCGCCCAGCGGCAAGACGAACGAAATGGCCGAAGGGACACCGATCGGGCTCAGCCGAGCAACCGCGGGCCCGATTCGCATGAAAGCGCGCAGCCTCAGCGTCCAGATCGCCGCCCCACCGATCCCACCACGGCGCGACCTGCGTCGACCCAGGATCCGAATACGGCACGGCCCGCGCCGACCCCGAATTCGAACACGGCGCGACCGGCGCCGAGTCGGCAAAACGAAGAGCGGCCGGGCTCCACTGCGCAACGCCCCAGTGCGGCGCAGCCCGGAACGGCCGGTCCTGCGCCCGCAGAAAATCGAGCGTCGACCGGAAGCCAGAACGCCGAACGACCGCCTGTCGATTCCGACAATCGGCGGATCGCCGATACGGTGTGCGAGCGTGTCGAACGCAAAGAGATTCGGCCCGAGCAGAATCTGGGCGTCTCCGTATCGGTCGGCGCTGCGCTGCCGTCTCGTGTGCATCTCCAGCCGCTGCCTCGCGACATTGCTGCCATCAGGCCGCAATACCGCGATTATCGCTACACGGTCTCCGAACGGGAGATCATCATTGTCGACCCGCGCAGCAGGCGCATCGTCGAGGTGATCGAGCGGAGTGGCGGCCGAGCAGGGACCGTCGATATCTACGCTGTTTTCGAAACCCGGCGCGATGTAAGGCGTTGGCGCCGGCCGGGTGAGATCGTCTTTCGGCAAGGGGTCATCCTGCCCGAGAGCGCGCCTTTCTATGACCTTCCGGTCGAGCTGGTCGAAGGCCATCCAGATTGGCGCGGGTATCAGTATGTCATGACGGAGAGCGATGAAGTCGCGATCGTCGAGCCGGGGACGCATCGCATCGTCGAGGTCGTCGACAAGAGCGCGTCGCGGTCGGCCTCCGCAGCTCCAAAAACCACCGGCGCGCTCTCTGGCCAGGCGCAGCATTCCGGTGATCGACATGACATCGCGCGAATCATCTTGGGCAACGCCAAACCAGGTGAGGTTCAGGGAATCGATGGCCTGCGGGGAGCCGTCCTGCCAAGTCAGGTCGTCCTTCATCCGCTTCCCCCCGAGGTGGAGGAGCGCGACCAAAGGCTTCGCGGCTACCACTATACGCTTATCGGCGACGATGTCCTGATCGTCGAGCCCCAGAGCCGCGAGGTCGTTGACATCATTGAATGACCGATGATGCCATGCGGCAATCGATGCGCCCACATCGATTGCCGCATCCGCTCCCCCAGATAGCGTCTGCCCACTCGTGCTGCTGTTCGGCTTCCCGGGCGAGCAAATCCTGGCTCAACCGCTCATCATAGCGATGCTCGCGGCGCCGATCCTGATCCAGGTCTATTTTAACTCGGGCCTCGCCTATCTTTCAACCGCATGACCGGCGAGGCGCATTGCGTGGGCCGGGCCGGGCTCTGATCGGCGCGAGCAATTTCTTCGAACTCGCGGCGGTTCCCTGGAAGAACGAGGCGGCACTGCGGTTGAGGCAGCGCCTGTACGCATTGGCTTCGGCAAGCCGCCTCGTCGACAGTACGATCAACTCTGCGTTCAGCGGCACGTTCACGCACCACTGACAGCCTGCGCGCAGTTCAACGTCAGAACGCCGCAGACATCGGGTCCGGCCCGATCCGGCCATCGGACCGATCCAGGCCGTTCACGGCGGCGATATCCTGCTCATCGAGTTCGAAGCCGAAGACATCGAAATTCTCCGTGATCCGGCTCGGAGTAACCGATTTTGGGTCACGATCAGGCCGCTGTCGATGTGCCAGCGGATGATGATCTGAGCCGGGGTCTTCGCATGCTTCCTCGCGATCTCGCCCATGACGGGATCCTCGAGAAGCTGGCCCTGCCCCAGTGGGCTCCACGATTCCGTCGCGATGCCGCGTTCGGCATGCGCCTCGCGAAGTGCCTCTTGCTGGAGCGCGGGTGAAGCTCGATCTGATTCAAAACGGGCTTCTCGCCGGTGTCCCGGGGAGCCGATCGAGATGTTCGGTGGTGAAGTTCGAGACGCCGATCGACTTGGCTCGGCCTTCCTGCTTCAACCGAATGAAGGCCTTCCAGATATCGACGTAGAGATCACGGCTCGGGGCCGGCCAGTGGATCAAGTAGAGATCGACATAGTCGAGGCCGAGGCGCTGAAGGCTGGCATCGAACGCCTGAGGGTGGAATCGAAGCCCTGGTCGGCGTTCCAGAGCTTGGTCGTAATGAAGAGGCACGGCGAAAATCGCCAGAATATGCTGGAGCCGCACGCAGCGCTGGAGCTGCCGTGCGTCCAAGGGGCCCGCCAAGCCGCAGACGAAGCCTTGCGCGAAATGGTCTGAGAACTGCCGCCTGGGCCGGGCTAAGGTCGCCCTCAGCGTCTCAGTCGTGATGCGAGCCGGTCGATCTGGCTGCGCTGGATGGAACTCCCGTCTTGCAAACTGTTGTTTCGAGAGTTTCGCCGCGCTCGTCCAGCAGTTTCCAGCGCTTCAATTCTGACTGGAAATAGTACGTCGGCAGCCCGGCTTCCATTGGCATCAGTTTTTGCTGGTCCAGGATGTAGGGCCGCGCCTCGCCGTCGATTTGAACGGTCACTCGACCCGTCGGCTGTGGATGCTCGATCACGATCACACCACCGGCGAAGTTGCAGATGTAGGATACGTCCGCGTCCGGCTGTGCGTGGTTGGCTAGGAAGACCGCGCTCGGGATCACCAGCGCTGCAAACTGCGAGATCATCGCGGCCTCCCCCAAATCCTTGCCTTGTTCAATCAATACGTCGCCGTCGCACCAAGGTTCCACCGGGCAAGCACCCGCTCGCGTTAAGAATTGAAGCAGGAACGACGCGGTGGCGGCATAACCCTAAGCAAGCCCAACACGGGCAGTTACCCGCTAATTCCCTAATTATGAACGGTTATTCATGGAACACGCGATCCAGCCAGCCGTTTAGATTTGCGGCAGGGGCCATCAAAGGGAGAAGAACCATGATCAAGAATCTTGTTCTGGTCGCCGCGCTCGCCGTCGTTCCGGCGACCGCGTTCTCGCAGTCGAACTCTGGCGCGGCCGGTGGAGCCGCGAGCGGCGCGGCGACAGGGGCGGTCGGCGGCGCGATCGTCGGCGGACCTGCGGGGGCTGCGGTGGGTGCAGTCGGCGGCGCTGCTGCGGGCGCGATTGTCGGCGGAATCGCGGCCGACCAGCGCACCGAGTTCCGCACTTATGTGAGGGAACAGAAGGTGCCATCGGTGGCTTATCGCGAGAAGGTGGTCGTCGGCGCAACGCTGCCCGACACGGTAACCTATCGCGAGGTTCCGGCTCGCTACGGCAAGACCGAGTATCGCTACACCGTGGTCAACGACCAGACCGTTCTGGTCGAGCCGAAGACCCGCAAGATCGTTCAGATCATTGAATGATCAACTGGAGCCCACCCTGGCAGGTGGGCTCCATTCGATCGGGTTCACCCTGATCAACCGGAAGGAGCGCCATGTTACGGCCAATCCTGTTCGCCGCTGCTGTCGCGGCTACCGCCGCCTTCAGCGCTCCGGCGCAAGCCCGTGGCAGGCACAAGCCGCCTCCGTGGCAGGTCTGACGACCCTCGGGACGCCCGACCACGTTGAGCAGATCAAAAGGGTGACCACGGATACGAGGGCCACACGCACGGATCGCGCCATTGGGACCATGGACGTGGCTACGGTCGCTATTATGGGGCCGCCTCCACATGCTTGCACCTATGGCAGGCCCGCACTCGACTTCGAGCTCGCGCGTGTCTGGCGTGTGTGACCTGCGAATCCAAACCCTCACTGAGCATTGGCACAGCTCTGCATTGGCTAACCATTGGAGGTCAGCACATGAAGCGATTCCACTTCTCAGCCATTCGGGACGGCAAGGAACGACAGAATATGCTCGAGCCTGACGCCGCCCTTGAGTTGCCGAGCGTCGAGGCGGCGCGAGAAGCCGCAGATGATGCACTGCGGGAAATGGTAGGCGAACTACCGCCTGGACCTGCCAAGGTCGCTCTGGTCGTTCGAGATGACAGCGGTGCCGTGGTGGACGGGCTGGAGCTGGAAATCCGGCCCCTGAAGCCGTATTGAGGGCCGTGCTGCGCGGCGAGCATCGGCTGTGCGCCCTCGTACCCGGCGACCTCATAGCCCAATTTCGAGTTGACCGAGCGGCCGTCGGTCATGGCGGCCGAGTCATTGTCGCGCCTTGGATCGGATGTCCTCGCCCTGGGCGTTGGGCGAACTTTTGTGAAACGCTCGCGTTACCACGCGGTCTTCGTTCACCAGGAGAACGCCACGGCCATGGCAACGATCTCGACGACGGCTATTCACCTCGCGGAGCACGAGTGGGTGCCCAACAACCCGCGCTTGCCCGTAATCGTCTATGACGCCGCATTCCCGGGAGATACGGAAGATCTCGCGACTGCCATGGAGGCGCGCTTCGGCGCGAACGGCTGGCAGGCGCAGTGGCGAAATGGAATTTACGACTTTCTCCATTATCACTCGCAGGGGCACGAAGTTCTCGGCATTGCGGCTGGCTCAGCAGAGGTGATGCTCGGTGGGCCAAAGGGACGGAATTTATCAGTCCGAGCCGGCGACGTGTTGCTGCTCCCGGCTGGCACCGGACATTGCCGTGGCAATGCCTCCAGCAACTTCCTGGTGATTGGAGCCTACCCGCCCGGTCAGAGCGGTGACATCATTCGCGGCGCACCAACCGCCACGATTCGCGAAGCCATGGCGCGGTTGCGCTTTCCGTCAATGGATCCCGTTAATGGACAGGATGGTCCCCTAACGCAGCATTGGGCCGACAACTTGTAAGCAAAACTCAAACCTGGCGGGTTTGCCCATGGCAGCTCAAGGGCTCGCGCAGGGCGACGCTGCTGCGCAGGTCCGATTTGCCTATTGGGTGCGCACGCGGTCCGATCGCTTCCTTACAGGCATCTTGTAGGTGCTCATGTTGGACATTTTATCACCCGCGTGGATTCAGGACCTCATGCAGGCTGATGGCCTATGGGTGCTCTTTGCCGTGGTAATGCTTGAGAGCATGGGGGTGCCGATGCCGGGGGAAACCGCGCTGGTGACGGCTGCTCTCTACGCCGGCTCGACCCATGGAATCGGTATTCTCCCGGTGCTGACCGTTGCCGCTATAGCTGCCATCGTCGGCGACAACATCGGGTACCTTATTGGCCGATCGATTGGGCTTCGATTGATCGTGCGCTACGGCAGATACGTTGGCATCAACGAGGCACGGCTCAAGGTTGGCCAGTATTTGTTTCTGCGGCACGGCGGCAAGATCGTCTTCTTCGGCCGCTTCGTCGCTCTTCTTCGCACCTTTGCCGCTCTCCTCGCCGGAGCCAACCGCATGCCGTGGCTGCATTTTCTTCTCATGAATGCGCTTGGAGGGGTGACCTGGTCCGCACTGTTTGGCGGCGCCGCTTATCTGTTCGGCGAGAAGATCAAGCTGGTCGCAGGACCGATAAGCCTGCTTATCCTGGCATGCGCAACCGGCCTGGTCGTGGCCGGCGTCGTCTTCCTACGACATCATGAGAGGGAATTGGAGGAGCGGGCGAGCGCTGCCCTGTCGCCCCCATCGACGCAGGGGTCCTAAGTCACGCAACCGATCGGGCGCGCCCGGACATCCCTCGGGTTTCGCCGGCGCAATGGCCCGCTCTCCGCCCAACCCAGCCGGGAGCCAATGGTCAGCATCCGGATCATCAGCTACGGACCGAGCGAGCGCCGACCCAACTCGGGGAACGGCCCTAGATGCACTCGCAGGCCGGATAGTTCTACGGCCTCTACCCGGACCCCCCCGAGGACCGAGCGTCGTCACACCCTTCGCATCAGACTCCAAGGCTGTCCCCAAGCAGCGACGTTCGGCCAGCGGACGCCCGGCGCAGCATGCCGAAATAGTGCGATCGAAACGCGGGGAAAATCGTCAGCGCCGGATAGAGCGGCTCAGTGAGCGGGCCGAGRCGGTAKGCRATGGGRGGAATCAGCGTTTTCGAGGCCAGTTCRCTCTCGAACTCGGGAAACAGGTCCTGGATGTGGCGSCGTGTCATGGCCCTGACATTGCGGTTCCAGGGATTGGGRTARCGCATGTCATACCAGATGATCACCCCGTTCGGRGWCAGGACGCGATTGATCTCGCGCGCCACGTTCCTGGCCATCAGGGGGCTCAGGATCGAGGAGAACACCGTGAAGACCAGGATGAAATCGAAATGCTGGTCGGGAAACGGCACATTCTCCGCATTGGCTTCCGTGAACGATACGTCCGGGCATTTCCGTTGGGCGGTCGCGAGGGCTTCCGGCAGCAGGTCGATCCCGAACAGGCGGTCGTTGGGAAAACCGTAGCGCTGCAATCGGCGGACCAGATCTCCCGTCCCGCAGCCCAGGTCGAGGACCCGATATTGCTCAAGGGGTGTGGCCGCTTCCCGATCAAGCAACCCGTACAGGGCGACATCGCGATCGCGCACCATGCGCAGGCGTCCGGGGCGTCTCTCATTCTCCGGATTTCCGCGATCCCTTTCCGCATATTCCGCATAGGCGGATTTGATGCGCTCGACTTCGGCCGCCGTCGAGTGATCAGGGACATCGTCAGGGCGTGGACGCATTTGAACGACCGACATCGCAATCTCCCAGGCTGAACCGCCGATTACCTCTCGCGGATGCGCTCGGGGCATTGCTATCCTCGCCATGCGCTCCAGGCGTTGGGATCTGTTGGAACGCTGCTGACAACGGGGCAAGCGGGGCGCCCGAACTGGCATCCTGCGTACTCATCGAGGCCGCCCGGTTGCCGCTGAGCCCGAGCTCTCGCCTCAATGCGACCCTCCGGTCATCGAGACGCATGCGACGGTCTCGAGCCGAGGCGCCCACGGTCGGCGTCCGGTCGCACGAGAAACGAGGGCTCCACCTCGGGGCTTCGGTTTCAAAGGTCAACTGCGCCCAGCAAGCCAAGGCTGTCTCTGGTACGCGCCAAGCCGAAGCCCGGCATCCTCCGAACGAAGGATGAATCCGGCATTCCGGCGCGGCCGTGGCAATTCGACCAGACGATGCAGTCGCGTCGGATGGACGGTGGACGGCAGCGCTCGCCTGATCAGCGCGCGCAATTCGTCCCGCTTTGATTGGCCAAGCTTTGCAGTGCTGCCGAGTCTGGAACAGTTCGCAGGCGAAATATCGACGGGGGCCGCTCGAGGTCCGAAGTCGGCCGACTTCGTTCATTCGCAGGATGATCAAGCCCCCCTTTGAGCGTAACCGATTGAGGTCAAACCCGTAGCCGTGCTGAGCACAAGATTGACCAATGCCCCGATGCACAATCGGCGCCGATCGTGAACGCCCGCGCGCCTGTCATGTCATGCGCTATGCCTGCTTAAGCAAGGCCAGCCGGCGCCGTCGTCGACGCCCCCTGGGGCGGTCCCCCAACGTCCGATCGCATCCATCACAATCCGATCTTACTCGCTCCACTTATGTCGCTGTGAGCCGCCAATGGTTGGACTTCGCGGTTCGCGCGAGCGTGGCGGAAATCTCTCTAGATGCCGCAAAGGGGCATGCATCCATCCGAGCCACGTCACCGAAGAGAGGCCAGCCATGAACCCGCAGAAGCTCAGTTCAAGTGTTACCCCCCGTGGTCCTCATGATCGGACTGGCCATAACCCGGTCTCCCGTCCGGCTGGGGCCTATCCGCCTAACGGCGACGACGAGAGGGCTGGACAGCGACGGCAAAATACCGTGGGAAGGCTCCAAACAAGTCAGGAAGGCAGGGTCGGGAGGCTCACGCCGGAATCTCGGGCCACCCAACCGTCGGCGGCGATGCTTGACAGAATGCGAGCGCTCTACGCCGAACTCACCCATGCCGCCGTTGAAGCCAGCACGGCGCTTGGAAGGCCTGATAGTCCGGCGGCCTCGCTGGCCGTGTTCAATTGCGCACATCGCAATGTCGTCAGCCTCGTGCGACTGATCACGGCGATTCAAGACCCGGAGACAGAATAATCCCCTCCCGGCCGAAGTGCGGGAGGCCGGAGGGGCGAGATGACGGTCGGGTTCGGTCGGCGTAAACCACCCTGAGTCTCCCGGAGGATTTCAGCGGGGATTGATGGTCTGGTGCTGATAGGGCGCCCCGGGCGGCGGCGAGGGCATTCTGGACCCGGCCTTCCCTGGACAAGCCCCGCAGGCTCATCGGATTTTCCGGATCGTCGTCCCCGAATCTTGGCATCGACGGCGGCGAAGAGACCTACCGTGAAAGGTCGATAGTCCAGACGCGCAGCCCTGCCGCCATATGGTCACTAAATGACCAGATCAGCTTCAGCCTCTGACCGCATTCGCGTTATGAAATTGGACGCCTATCCACAGCTCATGGAAGGAAATCCGATGCGAAAGATCATAACAACTGTGGTCGGCGCTACGTTCATTCTGGCAGGCAGCGCGAATGCGCAGGGTCTATCGCAGCCCACGCCTCCGTCTGCATCACCGCAACAGGGCTCGGGCCGAGCAACTATCAAATCGGTGAGCGTCGTCGATCTCGCTGCGCTTCCGGCCGAGGCCCAGGTGCAGGTCAACCAGGTACGGACAAATCATTCGGCTGACGAGATCCAGCAATTGCAAGCGGCCATAGAGAATGAGCCGGAGCTGAAATCGGCGCTCGCGGCGAAGGGCTTCACATCACGGGACGTGGTCGTTGCCCAGCTCGGTGAAGACGGCATGCTGACCATCGTTGCAAAACGGGCGAGCTGATCGCCATGTGGTCGCTCCTGGCTCTGCGACGTCGCAGGTCATTCGACCAATGAGCCTATCCGGCTATTCGGATTTAAGTGTGGAAGTTACACCTAAATCCTGGCTCGATCGCGACGGCAGCTAGGCCGCCGCCCGCTGTGTCTTTCCCGCACCGGCGGGATCAGCGCTTGGTCAGAGTGCCTTGCAGGGTCGCGCCGTTGGACGAGTTCCGGCCGGTCAGGGTGGCGGTGTTGCCGTTGATCGTCAGCGTCCGATCGTCTGCTTGCCGAATGTCAGGCTGTTGCCGTCGCGACGAGCGGTCACAGTGCCGCTGCCCTGGCTGGTTGTGCCGGTGACCGTGGCCGAGTTTGAGGTGACCTTTGAGACGGCTTAGGTCTGCTCGAAGGTGCTGCCGTTCGACTGCGAGACGGTCCCCGAGTAGGTGCCTTCGAGCGGCGCTGCGGAGGCAGCGCTGACGCTTAGGGCCAGAGCGACCGCGACGAATGCGAGCTTCTTCATCTTCATGTCCTTAGTGTTGGGGTTTTCTGGTTCTCACCCCATCCGGACTCGTCCAAGCGGGCGAAGCGATCCTCGTGTGTTGTCGCGGTCAAACCAGTGATTCCACACTTAAATCCGAACAGCCGCCTATCCAAACGGTGAAAAATTCGAAGCGCCCGCCCCTGTGGGCCAGGGATTGATCACTGCCACATGCGGGGCCGCAATACGGCACCGGACTCGGGAAATCACCCCAGAAACTCCGAACAATGGTCATGCTGCGCCGTTTGCATGGGCCTGCGTCGTTCGTACCGACCTGGCGCGGCGGTCCAATTGTTCCAGGCGAGCGGCGCACCAATACCGATACCGTCGCGCATTCAGACTAGGAGAAGCCGATGAATGGCGTGAAATTGTCCGCGATTGTGCTTGCGATGTCTGCCGCACTTGCAGGGCCTGCTCTGGCGCAGGGCGTCTCGGTCGATAACCAGACTCGCGGCAAGGCACAGGGCAAAATCGGCGGTCCCGCGACCTCAGCCAGCGGAAATGCCGATGTCGACGCTGAGGTCGTGGCCCCACGCGTCAAGGCAGGCGTCAGCGGGCATGGCAGCGCTGGAGCCAAGGCTGGAAAGAAAGCCACTGGCGCTGCTGGCGCATCTGGAACCACGAAAGTCGACGAACTCGACTAGTCCGTCTGACATCGAGCCCAAATCGGGTTGGGCAGGGTAGGCCTGCCAATCGAACAAAGAGTGAGGCGCGCGCTCGATGGCCCGGCCTCACTCCGCAATTTGGGCCAGTCACGCCGTCATCTCGCCTACGACCGTTTGACCCGACGGTATTTGGTAGCAAAGACCACCGGATCAACAGCGCCCCCCGCGAGGTCACACGCCCGGACACGTAAGGGAACTGACGGAATCGGCAGGAACCATCGCTTGGTTGTTTTGTTCTCAGCCGAAGGGGTGTTCAGCCGCTGCGGCGCCAGCGCGAGGGATGGGAACATCAAATGCAAAGCCACCGCGACCACGAACTCAGGCGGCGGGACCTGTTGATCGCCGGAGCCGCATCTGCGGCGCTTGGCGTTCCTTCCCTGGCACAAGCCGCGGCGCCTCCAACCGCCGAAAGATCGGCGATGCAAGCCCCCACTTCCAATTCGGACGTCTCGATGGTCGTGAATGGCGAGATGCGCAAGCTCAGGCTGGATGTGCGCACCACGCTGCTCGACGCGCTTCGTGAGCATCTTCATCTGACCGGAACCAAAAAGGGTTGCGATCACGGCCAGTGCGGTGCGTGCACGGTGATCGCGGAGGGCCGTCGGATCAATTCATGTCTCACGCTGGCGGTGATGCACGAGGGCGACAGCATCACGACCATCGAGGGGCTGGGCAGGCCCGAGAATCTGCATCCGATGCAGGCCGCCTTCGTGAAACATGACGGATATCAATGCGGTTATTGCACGCCCGGCCAAATCTGCTCGGCGGTCGCAGTGATCGAGGAGATCAAGGCGGGCATTCCAAGCCATGTCACTGCTGATCTGATGGCTGACCCGGAGTTGACGCCCATAGAGCTCCGGGAACGCATGAGCGGCAACATCTGCCGCTGCGCCGCCTATCCCAACATCATAGACGCCATCAGCGAGGTGGCTGGGAGGAAAGCATGAAGTCCTTCATCTATGAACGTGCAGGTTCGCCAGCCGAAGCAGTCGCCGCAGCCACACGTGTCCCGGCCGCCAAATTCATCGCCGGCGGCACCAATCTGCTTGATCTCATGAAGCTTGAGATTGAAACGCCCATACACCTGGTCGACGTGAACGGCCTCGCCTTCGACAAGATCGAGGCCACGCCTGACGGTGGCTTGCGCATCGGGGCGCTAGTGCGAAACACCGATCTGGCATCAGATGTGCGCGTGCGACGCGACTATCCCCTGCTCACACGCGCATTGGTCGCCGGAGCCTCCGGCCAACTGCGCAACAAGGCAACCACCGCGGGCAACCTGCTTCAGCGTACACGTTGTCCGTATTTCTATGACATCGACCAGCCGTGCAACAAACGTCAGCCTGGCAGCGGCTGCGCCGCCATCGGCGGATTCACGCGCAATCACGCGATCCTGGGCGCGAGCGACGCCTGCATCGCGACGCACCCGAGCGACATGGCCGTGGCCATGCGCGCGCTCGACGCGACGGTGGAGACGCTGCGCGCGGACGGCACAGCTCGGAGCATTCCCATCGCCGGGTTCTATCGATTGCCCGGCGACACTCCCCAGATCGAGAACGAACTCATGCTCGGAGAACTGATCACTGCGGTCACGTTGCCGAAGCCCGTCGGCGGCCGGCAGATCTATCGCAAGGTCCGCGACCGCGCCTCCTATGCCTTCGCATTGGTTTCGATCGGCGCGATCGTTCAGCGAGACGGTAGCGGGCACGTGGCGCTCGGCGGCGTGGCCCACAAGCCATGGCGTGTCGAGGCGGCCGAAGCCGAATTGCCGCGCGGCGCCAAGGCGATTGCGTCGCAACTTCTCGCCGGCGCCGCCCCAACCCGACAGAACGCATTCAAGCTGCCGCTGATCGAGCGCACCCTTGGCGCCGTTCTGGCCGAAGCACGAGGCTAGCGTCATGAGGTTCGACACCCCAGCAACGACCAATCCGATTGACCAGCTCAAGGTGATCGGTCAGCCCACCGATCGGATCGACGGCCGGCTCAAGACGACGGGTACGGCGCCCTACGCCTATGAACGACACGATGTCGTGCCGAACCAGGCCTATGGCTACGTTGTAGGCGCGGCGATCGCGAAGGGACGCATCGCCTCGATCGATCTTGCGGAAGCGAAGGCCGCGCCCGGCGTGCTCGCGATCGTCACCGCGGAGAACGCGGGCAAACTCGGCAAGGGAAACCGGAACACCGCGGCCTTGCTCGGTGGCCCTGCCATCGAGCATTACCATCAGGCGGTTGCACTCGTCGTCGCGGAATCATTCGAGCAGGCGCGCGCCGCCTCGCATCTGATCCAGACGGACTATGCACAGACCGAGGGCGCCTTCGACCTCACTGCTGCGAAGAGTTCGGCTGGCACCCCCAAACCGGGCTTCGGCGGACCGGCCGATACCTCAGTCGGAGATTTTACTGCTGCGTTTGCCGCCGCGCCCATCCAGCTCGACGAGACTTACACGACGCCCGATCAGTCGCACGCGATGATGGAACCTCATGCCTCGATCGCAGCCTGGGACGGGGACAGGCTCACGGTTTGGACGTCCAATCAAATGATTGCCTGGGCGGCCGCCGATCTCGCGCAGACGCTCGGTATTCCCAAGGACAAGGTCCGCGTCTTGTCGCCATTCATTGGCGGCGGCTTCGGCGGAAAGCTGTTCTTGCGCGCCGACGTGCTGTTGGCGGCGCTCGGCGCGCGAGCGGCCGGGCGGCCGGTCAAAGTCGCCTTGACTCGCCCGCTCATAGCCAACAACACGACGCACCGACCGGCAACGATCCAGCGCATCCGCATCGGTGCCACGCGGGACGGCAAGATCACTGCGATCGGCCACGAAAGCTGGTCTGGCGACCTGCCGGGTGGTGATCCGGAAACAGCGGTGAGCCAGACGCGCCTGCTCTATGCCGGGCCCCACCGCATGACCTCAATGCGGCTAGCGGTGCTCGACCTCCCTGAAGGGAACGCGATGCGTGCGCCGGGCGAGGCATCGGGGATGATGGCACTCGAGATTGCCATCGATGAAATGGCGGAGAAGCTCGGGCAAGATCCGGTAGAGTTCCGCATCCTTAATGACACCAAAGTCGACCCTGAGCATCCGGAGCGCCCGTTCTCACAGCGTCATCTCGTCGAATGCCTGCGTACCGGCGCGGAACGGTTCGGTTGGAGCAAGCGTCAGCCCCAGCCGGGCCGAGGGCGCGATGGACGCTTTCTTGTCGGGATGGGTGTCGCCGCCGCCTTTCGCAATAATCTGCTGACAAAGTCGGCGGCACGCGTTCACCTCGACGGCAATGGCACCGTGACGGTCGAAACCGACATGACGGACATCGGCACCGGCAGCTACACCATCATTGCCCAGACCGCGGCGGAGATGATGGGCTTGCCGGTCGCGAAAGTGACCGTCCGCCTCGGCGACTCGACCTTTCCGGTCTCTTGTGGCTCGGGCGGGCAATGGGGCGGCAACAATTCGACCGCCGGTGTCTATGCCGCTTGCGTCAAGCTGCGCGAGGCTGTGGCCCAGAGGCTCGGCTTCAATTCCGCGGAAGCTGTGTTCGCCGATGGACAGGTCCGCCTGGGCAATCGAAGTGCGTCGCTCGCCGAGGCCGCTGGTGCAAGCGGCCTCGTGGCCGAGGACAGCATCGAGTATGGCGACCTCGCAAAAAAGTATCAGCAATCGACGTTCGGCGCGCATTTTGTCGAAGTCGGCGTCGATGCAGCCACAGGCGAGACCCGTGTCAGACGTATGCTCGCCGCCTGCGCCTGTGGCCGCATCCTGAATCCGAAGACGGCACGCAGCCAATTGATCGGAGCCATGACCATGGGCGTCGGCGCCGCCCTAACGGAGGAACTGGTCGTCGACACACGCACCGGCTTCTTCGTCAATCACGACCTCGCAAGCTATGAGGTTCCGGTTCATGCCGACATTCCGCATCAGGACGTTATCTTTCTCGACGAAGAGGACCCGATCTCATCGCCGATGAAGGCCAAAGGGGTCGCCGAACTCGGCATTTGCGGGGTCGCCGCCGCGGTCGCGAATGCGATCTACAATGCCACGGGCGTGCGCGTGCGCGATTACCCGATCACGCTGGATAAGCTCATTTATCAGTTACCCGAAATGCCGTGAGCATGGCGGCACACCTGCGCTTGTTACTCCGCCGCTTCACGCATGTGCAGGTTCAGCTCCGCCAAATCGATCCGTTTGAAAAGCGGTGCTTCGATAGCAGTTTTTAAGCTGACTTCTTCGCCCGAGAGCGCGCGTTGAATCGCGAGGCCCATGACGCGGGACAGCCTTGGTGGGAAGGCGTTCGCAACCTGCCGGAATTGCGCCTGGCGCGATCCGGAGAAGACCCAATTGTCTGGAAAATCCTGGAGGCGAGCAAGCATCGCCAGGGTCAGATGGGGGATGTCGTCGTAGTTCGGGCCGGGGGCGTCTTTTGCAACCTTGTCGGGATTCACGCCGATATCGCGCCACGCCCGGCGCGAATTTGGCTGAGCGAGGTCCATGCCCATCTTCTTCGCGCTCCCCCCGATGAGCGTGGGCGCAAGGCCATCGGCTTTGGCCACCCACTCATCGAGGCCCGTCCAGCCGCAAGCTCCCATCAAGTCCTTCAGCAGCGTGCCCACCGACGTCGGTGTCACTTCAGGAGCAAGTGGCCAACGGAAGCGATGCATCATCCCGCGCCGCATCGCCACGAGGATCGCGCGACGGCGATTCTGCCCCAGGCCGAACACAGGCCCTTCAATGACACGCCAATCCGAATCGTAACCGAGTCGTTCGAGCGTGGAAAAGACGTTGAGCCTGCGGAGAGCGTGGGTGACCTGAGTGATCCCAACAACATTCTCGATCATCACCGCCTTCGGACGGATCTGCTGGACGATCTCAAGAGCGCGATCGAACAAATCCCGCTCGTCAGCCGCGCCGCGGCGTTCACCTGCTTGCGAGTAGGGTTGGCAGGGCAGCCCGCCCGCGACGAGGTCAACACCCTCGAAGCGGCTGATATCAATCGTGTTGATGTCAGCCTCGATGAGGGGCCACTTCGGGCGATTGCTGCGAAGGGTCGCGGCAGCCTCCGGATTTTTCTCGACAATGCCGACGTGGCGGAAACCGGCTGCATGCAGCCCGATCGCCTGCCCACCCGCACCGGCGCAGAGTTCAAGCACCGAATACCGATAGGGAGCAGAGGGCCGTGAGGCAGATCTCCGTGGATGGCGATCGAGTGCGACGCCACCGTTGGGTACGGGACGCTTTCGGCCCGCCAGTTCCGGGATTTCCTGGCCCAGCGCCCATCCAAGAATCTCGTGCAGGTGCTCATCGATCCAGAAGGGGTGAACGTCCGGCCAGCACCAGCCTTCCATGGAGCAGAGCTTACCCGCCGCAATCTGTTCAAGAGCATCCTGCACCGTGATCCAGGAWCGCTCACCCAAYGAGCTGCTCGGAGTGAGCACTTTGGCGGGAACGAGTTCCCGGAGTTCCTTCGCAAGATGGCTTGCATCCACGGAAAGCGCCTGGACYCTTGCCAACGTCTCGRCCGARCAGTCCTCCGGAGTAGTTTCGTTGTAGAGCGCCGCGAACGCATTGGCCAAACCGGCGAGATCCAGAATGAAGCGATCCACCTGGKCCTTCGCCTTCAGCCGGGCAACTCGCTTCAACTCATTGATGGCGGTGCGATCGGGCTGCGAGGAGTTTCGAGCATCTCCGGCAAGTRCGTCGCGCCGGAGCAAGCGGAGGTCCGCCAACGACAAGGTCCGCCCGGAGCGCAACACGGTCAGCGCTTCAGMCCGGACAGTGGCGGGCTGCTTGGCCAGTCGGCACAGAACACCGACTTCAATSGCACTCYGCTCAAGATCGGCTCGCTCTGGACCGGCGAAGTCGGCCAAGAGCAGGTACGCGTTTGCCTCCGTCCGAGACACGCGGCACTCATTTCTGATGAACGCGAGAAGCTGCGCYTTCGACAGGCGTTGGCCGAAGGCCTTGCACTGATCAGCCAGGGCGAACGCATCGGTAATGGCGCGACGACGACCAGCGAGCGCGCGATCACGGATCTKTTTGAGACTCTCCAGCATGTGCCGGTCGTCACCGGTGGCMTGGACCTGTGAAGAGCCCTCCCCCTTCTTGTTGGCCGAACGACCCTGGTCGGTTTCGCGCGAACTKCCGGTCWGCCGTGGCTGTTGCTCTGGAGCGTTTTCCTCGAATGCAGGAGCCTCTGATTCAAAAGAAGAACTGCGGTCGACAAAGATAGAGGTGTCTTCGCTCATCAACACAGGCTCCGGAACTTCTGGGGCTCCATGCCAGCGAGGCCGTGCATTTCACGTGAGCACGATTGCTAAAATCCGAAGGACCCATTCCGCCGTCGCCAGCTAGTCGGCTTCACGCGCTACAGTCGCGACCAAAGCTTTTCGGTCATCGCTAAAAACAAGACGTTCCTGCTGTTCATGGCTACGGGGTCAGTCGCTGGCACCTTCATTGGTGGTCAATTGCTCGGCTTCATTCCAAGTGGGGTGCTGCTTCCGGGGCTCGCACTTATCTTGTTGGTATCCGCTGTGAAGGTATGGAGGCACCACTAACAAGGACGGCTGGGTACGCCCGCTCGGGCCCGTTGCGAGCGTTCAGCCGGAGAAATCGGACGTCGCCATCCACCAACCCTAACCGGTCGTTTGTTCGGGCAGGTCGGATCGGACCCCGGGCTACGCACGGCGCCTTTATGGTTGATCTCAGTGGCGCTCCCTGACGGATCCGAGTGCGACCGCGAGCGCTTCGAATAGGCTCGCATTCGCCAACGGCTTCGAAAGAACGGCAACGGTGTCAGTGGCCAGAGACAGTTCGCGGATCCTGTCTCCATGTGCCGTGATGATGATCGTCGGAATATGGACGCCGCCCCTGAGTAATTGATGGTGAAGCTCGATGCCGGTCATGCCGGGCATCTGCACGTCAAGGATCAGGCAGGCAGGCGGCCCTCCAGGCAATGCCTTCAGAAATTCGCGGGCTGAGTTGAAGATCTTCGTCTCAAACCCGCGAACCCTCAGCGTCCGGCTCAGGGACTTCAGTACGGACGGATCGTCGTCCACGATAGCGATCCAGGATGTATCCTGCACCATGGGCGGAACGTGAGGTGGTTTCTGCTCCGTGTCGACCTGACCAATGGGCCAGTAAGCCGCGCGGTACGTCTAGGGCAGATCTCCGCAGTGCCGGGACCTGCGGAGGCGCAAAGCTGATCGGCTTTTCGGTGGTTGCCCCCACCCACTCGCGACTTTCAGAACGTCTGGTAATGGGCAATGAGGACCGTGCTCGGAGTTGCCGAACGATGCTTCAACGCGTCACCGAAATTTTCGGAAACGCCAAGAAGGCTGGAACCTGTTCAGTTCAGATTTTAGTAGGCCCCAGGTGGCTTTACTACCTAATTCTGCATTTCTAGGGAGTGTGAGCCCGATCGGAGGATTCGGGAAGGCGGGAGCTACTCGCTATCGCTTACGCGCCAATATTGGCCGCTGGCCGGCGAGTTCACCAATCCCCGATGATAGGACGCCTTTCAATCACAGAAGCGCAGCCTGCATTGGCTCCGGCTTCGGCTCTGGCGGGTCTGTCTTTTGTCCCCGCGAGACGATCTGCAACGCTCCATCCGGCAGCGGCCTTTGAAGCCCCTTCGCGATCTCCCAAGGCGACGACATCCAGAGTTCCAGGTCGACCGGATTGGTCAGGATCACCGGCATCGCCTTCGGATGGATCGGCTCAACCTCGGCGTTTGGCTCCGTGGTGAGGAAGGCGAAGACGTCGATCGTCTCCTCGCCGGTCTTCACCTTCCGGACGCTGGTCCATTGCGGCGCCCAGATGCCCGCGAAGAAGGCGAGCGGTCGATCCTCATCCAGCGCGAACCAGACGTCGCCACCGGCCTCGCGGTTGAATTCGCTGAAGGCGGTGAAGGGCACCAGGCAACGGTTGTCGATACCGAGCCAGCGTTTCCAGTGGGCGCTCGAGGTATTGCGGACATTTGTCGTGCCGCTATCGGGTTCCATGCGCAGGAGCTGGTCAAAATCGACCTCCTTGCCCTTGGCACGCAGCTTGTCGGCCCGCTTGGTTGCGGCGTCGAGCTGCGCCTTCCTGGACGACGGCATCCCCCAGCGCACCATCGCCAGTTCCGGCTGATCTGCCCCCGCGACATTGCGGATGATCGGCGCGCCATAGTCGGGGAAAATCCCCGGCTGCGGCGGCAAGTTGGTGACGGGGACATTGAAGGGCTTGGCAAAGAGCTGACGCATGGCGTCGACGCTGCGCGTGAAGCTGTAGAGATTGCACATGGGCGGAGGTTAGTTCGGGTGCAATTCGCCGTCACCCCCTCCCCTTGGTCGTTCTCCTTGCCAAAGATCTCGCTTGTCATCAGCCGGAAATCATCGTCGAGGATGGCGTCATCCTCGCTCGCACTTTCGAGTTCGGCCGCGGGAACGATCTCGCCGCCAAACTCGGCTGGACTCTTCGCCCCCCTTAGCGGACCTCCGCACCCTAGCTTACGAGACGCGTAGGCTTGCTCCCAGAACACGTAATCCTAGGCGGGCGGCTACACGCTGCGATGAGAGATTGCCGCGAGCCGTGCTGTAAAACAGTCTGCGGGAGCGGAGTGACGGGAGCCGCGACCAACCGGCCGTCGCAGCGGCGGCAAGGCCGCGCCCCCGATACGGCGCTGCGGTTACTAATCCAAGTTCGGCGCCAGCATCCGCGAGCCGGGCAGCAAAGGCAACGGAAGCGACTTGGCCATCGACCACAGCCGCGCACCAAGGCGTCCAAAAGTCCGCGGCCTCACGGAAGCCCAGGTCGCGCCAGGTTTCCGGAACCTGGTCCCCCCAGGACCCCATCAAGTCTCGGCCTTCCCTGGAGTCGTCGGTGATGAGCCGAGTGTCACTGGGATACGGGTGCGCGTGCGGAAGTTCGTAAGTGAGCTCGAGTTCGTGCCTGACAGGACCACTGCCGGCGAGCAGCGCCAGGTAGCGTTCAAAATGCTCCGGCGTTGCCGGATGCACGAATGGCGGCTCCGTGGCGGCGAGGCTTTCCAGCTCTTCGGCGATGGCGTCGGCGAGTTCGGCTCCTGCACCGAATACGTTGCCCTCGGCGCTGCCGGCCAACCAGAGTTGCGGGCCCGGCGAACGGTCGGGATCGTTCTCACGCTCGATCCGCCCGTCAGATCGCGATTGAAATAGCGTGTTGAACTGGGTTCTCAGCCAATGGTTTTCAGTGACCATGATCCGCCTTCGCCGTCAGAATCGCAGCGCGAGCGCCGCTTGGACGATTCAAGCGGCGTACTACCTTGGCTAGAGTTGACGCGCTAAGGGAATAAAAGACCCGCTTGCTCCGTCGCATTGGGCGCAAGCTTGCAGCGCACGGCTCGCAGAAAGGCTTGTACCAGTAACCGCAATCGGAGAAGAGATTGCACATGGGGAGATGCTAGTTCGGCCGCACTTTGCCGTCCCCCCGTTCGCCCCGGTCACTTTCCTCTCCGAAGATTTCGCGCGCCATCAGCCGAAAATCCTCGTCCAGAAAGGCATCGTCCTCGCTTGTCTTCTCCAAGTCGGCGGCCGGAATAACCTCTCCGCCGAACTCGGCCTGGAATTGAAGCGCGAGTACAGATGACTTGAAGGCAACCCTAATGCCGCCTTCGCTGCGGAGCCCATCATAGGATTTGAACGGCACGCCGTGGTCCGCGCACCATGCGGTGAACCAGACGAAATAAAGGTCACGCCTACCGACTGTCGTGACCTCGACCTGATGGGGCCATTCACTCATCGCCACCTCCCACTCGTCGTCGTGTTTGCGTGGTCTGCTCGGCCGGGAGCAATTCGTCTTTCCCACCCTCGATCACTGTCAGTCGGCCCATGAACGGCGGATCGTCGGGCGGCCCGGAGCGGCCGATATCCGGGCAATAGGCGCCGCATTTGCGACCGTATTTCTGGGGCTTCCGGAGGGGATTGTTCGGCGCCCAATCGCAGGTACTGACGAACATATCGAGGAGCTCGCCGAGCGTGATGAGCCGTCCATATTTCGCTGCACACGCAGCCAAGCGCGCATTGGCAAAGCGCTCGCAATAGTCGCAGCGAAACCTGATCACCACCCAGGGATAATGCATCAGATCCGTCGACTTCGACGGCAGGAATGGTCGATTCCTCGGCATCGGACGATGACATTTGACTCGCGCTCGAATGAGAACAAAAATAGAACATACCTGACGTATAGGGAGTCAAGCCATGTCGCATTCGCCTGCGTGCCACTGACAATGCGGAGCGAGATGGTCATTACCGACACCCTGGAATGGTTGGCGGCCCGGCAGCGAATGGCCGAGATCGAGGTCGCGCGCCCTGGTAGCCCAGAGGCCGATGAATGGGCGGAGCTCGACTTTGCCGCCTTCTGCTGGGAGGAGGACCACATGCCGCCGCTCATGTTCGAGTTGTTGCCGTTTCCGGCGCCGCTCAACCGGCTTCAGATCCCGTTCTGAGAATTTCGATGACGCCCGATGAATGCTCAACCGAGCTGCATCTGCGGGAGATCTCCGGCTATTGCGATCTGGAGTACCAGGTGATTTTCATGGTTGAGACGGTCGGGTGGATCATCCGGGACTCCAGCAGCAATGATCCAAAGTGCTGGAGCTGGATCATCCAGATCGGCCATCCTTGGCCGAGCCAATTCATCGGCTATGAAATCTCGCTCGAGGCTGCGAAGGCAGCCTTTCGGGCCGTTTGGCTGCCTGCCTTCGATGCCGTCACGCTTGAGCAGTTCAAGGCGCGGACGAGCGAACACGGTTCTGGCAAAAGCGGCACGGCCGGGGGCCGGAATCTCCCCTTGAAAATTAGGAGCCACGCGATAATTTTTTCGGCATCAGCCACGGAAGGAGAGATCCGATGACCGCGGTTCCCGAACTCAGACCGGAAACGCCGACCGCCTGCATTACCTGCCATGAGGACTATCGCTATGCAGTTCAGCGCATCGGCGAAATCGAAGATGCAAGGCCTGATACGGTCGAATCCCTCGAACTGGACATGCTCAAAGCCGCGGTCGCCGCCTATGAGGCGCGGGAGGTCGAGCGCGCTGAATGACAGGGAAAGACGATAGCGGCCGGCTTCACAATCCCCTGGGCGTCCTCAGGGCAGTCGAGCGCGTCGAGCAGCTCACGGGCTGCCTTAAGGACACGGACGAGGAAGCCGCGTTGCGGAGGCTCGTTACGGCGCGAAGAATGGCTGATTGCCAACCCGTACCGGGAATCGCGGCTCGGCTATCCAATGAGGCGGCCACACTCCCGCGCTGCCTCCTCGAACGCCTCCCGCGCCTCATCAACGGTCCCGGCACCATTCAGCGCTGCCGTGCAGGCGCGAACTGCGACTTGCCACTTCGGGCCCGCCCCTATCGCTTTCCACGCCAGTAAGAACTCTGCGGCTCGCTCGACGTGGTTGACGGAATAGGTCACTTCAGGCCGGTCGGCTCGAACGACAACGGGTGGGGTGAACCAGTGCATCGGCATGGCACATTCCTGTGCTCCTGGTTGCCGAACGCAAAGCGCAGCCGGCAGTTCCCTGAGGAGGCGGCGGGTAAAGCGTTCAGGAGCCGACGTCAGTGCCGGCGCTCGATCACCTCCAAGGCCGGAGGAGGCCGAATTGATCAGGCTCGTTGCAGCGCTCGAGGAATGGCTAGTCCACCATCCTACACGGGATGATTGGTGGAGTTGTTCACCATACGCGCGCCTACTGACGAGCTATCTTCTCTCAGCCTCGTCAGGGCGAGGAGCCAATGTTCACCGGGAAAGGTGTGTTGGTCGACAAGGCTGGAATGCGCCTGATGGTGGCCTACGAGTATGTCGCCATCGGACAGTGCGGGCGCGCCGGCCGCTTGTATAGCCAATCGACCGAAACAGGCCCGCTCATTTTCGAGGAGACGTTCGATTTGGAATGCGAAGACGGCGTTGCGATGATCATCGTTGTCACGCAAATATCTGAACGGCGCTGGGTGTTTTTTGGCCGTGAGCCGCGAAGCCATCGGCCCGATCCCGACTGCCCTTCCAACTGAATTATCTGGCGCCGGTCTGCTTTGTCCCGCAGCCCCTGATGATTGTATCACCGCTGTCCTGGGGTTACCTTCAACCGCATGACGGACTTCCCTGACATTTTCCGCTCGCCCCTCTGCCAGACGGTCACCCGCGACGGCATCACTGTGCAGGTTGAAATCTATCGCCTCGGAGACAGCGAGGGGTGGGTACTTGAACTTGTCGACGAGGATGGGGGATCAATCATCTGGGAAGAGCCGTTTGCCACTGACACCGAGGCTCTGGCCGAGTTCAATGAAGGGCTTGAGGAAATGGGGCTCGCGAAGCTGATCGAACCGGACGCGGGCGAACAGTCTACCTTGCAGTGAGGAGCGCATCTCGGGCATCGGCCGGCACACTCTGCGCTAATCGTCATCCAGGCGAAGAACGTTGTCAGCGTCGGCGACGTCGCGCAGCCCCTTGTACGAGGCGTGCCGCAGTTTCTGGTCCGTGGTCCAGGCGCGGAATTCGATCTCAGCCACCAGTGACGGCGTCACCCAGCGCGTCCCTTTTCTCGTCAGTTTCAGTGCGGGCTTATCGATCAGGAGCGCGTCAAGCTGCTTCCGCAGCGCGGTCGCAGTGCGATCGGTGAACCCGGTCCCTACGCCGCCGACATAGGTCAGCCGGTTGCTCTTCCAGGCCGCGAGCAGCAGCCGGCCGATACCGCCCAACGCCGACGACGACGGCTCATAGCCGATGATGAAGAACCCTTCCGATTGGATGCATTTGATCTTCCGCCATTCGCCGCCGCGACCGGATCGGTAAGGCGCATCGCGCCGCTTCGCGATGATGCCCTCAAGGCCCATCTTGCAGGCAAGCGCCAGGAAGGCGTCGCCGGCGGCGTCAACGTCCTCGCTGAATAGGATCGAGGTATGGGGCTTTATGATACCGGGGAGCATCTCGCGCCGCTCCTCACACGCCAGCGAACGAAGATCGTGACCGTTGAGATAGAGCAGGTCGAAAGCGTACAGGAGCGCCCCGGCGGCAGATCGCTTACCGCCCCGGCCACCGAGAGCGTGCTGTAGGGCGCCGAAGTCGGAAGCACCCCGGTTATCGAGCACGACGGCTTCAGCATCCAGGATGGCGCTATCCAGCTCGAGGTCCAGAGCATCACCCGCGATCGTCGGAAAGCGGTTCGTCCAGTCATGGCCGCCGCGGGTCAGGATGCGCACTGTACGATTATCAATGTGGATGGAGAGCCGATAGCCGTCCCATTTCACTTCAAACGACCATTCATCGCCGGCGGGTGGTTTGGACGCCAGAAGAGCCAGACAGGGCTCAACCCGGGCCGGCATGGGGTCAAAGTGGAGTTTCCGCTGGCGCGCATCCCGCGCCTTGCTGACAGGACCACGGACAGTCTCGGCCACAGGGCCAACACGCAGGATACGACGCGCGCACACAACTGATACTCCACCCCACGCACGAGGTTCGCCCCGCCGTTCCGGGGGGAATAGCGGCGGGGCTCCCCAGGCCGTGACGGCGCCGGATGTGAACAACGCCACCACGCAGTAGCGAACCCCTGTCGAAACCCGCAGTTCCGGGCGGCGACTACTATTTCACTCGCTCAAGATTCTCCCGGTCCTTTCGACGCGGTCTCATCGAAACGTTGGACAGCGAGTACTGCCAAATCGACGCTTGGGTCCGCCCTCCACAACTCGGCGATGATTGAGGCCAGACGCTCGCGTTGGACGGGCTCGCTGGGCGGGTCGACCCTTGCTGCAATCTCGCTCCAAGCTTCATCAAAAGCCGCGGCGATCCGAGCGAGTTCCTCTGGCGTGGCGACGATGGAACGGAACGGCATCGCAATCCCCCTGCGATGCTCACAGTTTATAATCCATCAAAAGAACGCAAGGATGAATTGGCCAGCCCGGAGGCCCCGCCGATGGCAGCGGCGGGGCCCGAGTGCGGGCGGTGGAGAGTGGTGGCCCAGCACGCCAGAGAAAACAAACTTCCCCACCCTCGGCTGTTCCGTCGACGAGAGCATAGGAACGAAAAAGGGCCCGCAGTGTTGTCCGCACACAGCGAGCCAGTTCACCCCTCTTGGGCTATATATGAAACGCGCAGCGGTCCCTGCGGGTCCGGGCGCGAGCGAAATTGTTTCGTCGGCGCGGAACATGCGATCCGGTCCCGTGTTGAGCCGAACAAGCAGCGTTGGGGTGCCGCAATGAGCGCCACATCTGAACTCGATAGGCGGCCTGTAAGCCACCGGAGATTCGCGACGGCCAGGCCCGTTCCTCGTATCGTGTGGTCCTATCTTTTCGGTCGGGAGGTTCTCTCCGATTCCGGGGAGTGGCGGCACGAATGCGAGGTCGAATATCTGCTCTCCCTCCCAGAGGCGAAGCGGGCCGAAATCCTCGATGGGGTCCCCGGCGCCATTGACCGCGAGACCAAGGCAGCAGGGGCATTCGCGGTGAGGGCGTGGTTGCTGCGCTGAAAATTCAGATCGAGCGCCTGCGACTCATCAAGATGAAGGGCTGAGTGTGGGCCCCGCCGCTCCGGGGGCTGCGAGGCCCGAGGCCGTGACCGAGCAATGGGTCACCGCACGGTCACGGAGAGAAAACCGATTGCGCCGCCCCCCGTTTCACCCGGTCGCTCGCTATTTCATTCACTCATCAGCTTTTGCAGCGTCACCTGCACACCCGCCGGCTTAAGCCGGCGGGGGCTTCTTCACTGCAATGGCTACTGCCAAGTCTGACGGCCATACCAGTCATCAACGTCCGACCGAACCTGATCCTTCGCGAGACCGTATCGCTCCTGGATTTTTCCCTCGAGCTGATCACGCTTTCCCGCGATCACGTCGAGGTCATCGTCAGTGAGTTTGCCCCACTGTTCCTTGACCTTGCCCTTGAGCTGCTTCCAGTTTCCTTCGACGCGATTCCAATCCATGGGACCTCTCCGTTAGCGAAAATGGGATAGCTGGGGAACGCACGGACAGCGTTTTTGTTCAGATTCACCTCGGGGGCATCTGGTCCGTCGGTGACCACCCATTGCCGCTGCGATCGCTTCCCGCGCCCGTAAGCCCGAAATCCGAAGACCGTCCGCGCAACCCGTTCGAAGTTCGATTGTTATCGGTAGACGACCGCTGGAGGGAGGAGCCTTCATGGATCTCATCATCAAGCAAACGAGCGGGACAAGGTGGGACCTGATCGACTTGCTCGGCCGTGACGCGGGGCATGTCGAGCTGGCCTTGTCCGGAAGCTTCCGCGTAATCCCGTCGGGCCGAGGTTTGGGTACGATGGCAACACTCTCACCGGGGCCGTATTGCTCGTTAGACGCAGCGCTCGCGGCGATCGAGACTCATACGCGAGGCATGTGCAGACGGGAGCCAGAGGAGCGCGGACACCAGACGCCTATTGGCCCGGGCAATGAGGACGCCTGAGGGCTCTCACAGTTCGCCGGCGTAATCCACCTCCCGATGATCCTCGTGCGGGATGGAACTAGTCCAGCCCCTGAAGGCGGCGATCCTACGAGATGGAAGGAACCCCCTCGCCAACGCGACGTTCACCAATCACTGGCCGCAGAATCTCAGAGCCGACAGGCGGCTTTCGACGCGCGGCTCGATGAAAGTTCCTTCAGGGAGAAGATCATGGGCGGTCCGCTCGCCACAGTGAAGACAGCGCTCAGAGCCTACGTCGATAAGGTTCGCGGCGCGATCGAGCGCCTGATCGCAGAGGACTACAGCTTCACGAGCCCCATCGATAACGATCTCGACCGCCAATCCTATTTCGCGCGGTGCTGGCCAAACAGCGAAGTGTTGGTCGAGATGACCCTCGTCGCCGGTGGCGAAGCTGAGAGACCGCATGGGTCGTCTACGAGGCGGCAACGGTGCGGAAGCGCTTTCGCAACGCCGAGCTGCACGCCGTACGCGTTGGCCGGATCGTCAGGACGGAGGTCTACTTCGGCTGGAATCTGCCCATCCTGCCCGGCCAGGCGGCTTCGTCGAGAATGACGGTCGGGCCGCGCCGGAGCCTGAGTTCCGCCCGATCCGATTAGCGCGCGCCCCGACAAGCACACTTGCGAAGGAGCCAACATGTTTCGCAGCGTCAATCCTGCAACCGGCGACGAGATCGCCACCTATCCCGAACTGACCGCACCGGAGGTGGAGAGCAAGATCGTCAAGGCGGAGGCGGCCTTCCGGCACTGGCGTGCGAGGCCGATCGCGGAGCGCGCCGCATTGCTGGAGAAGATCGCCGAGCAATACGAGGCTAACAGCGAGAAACTTGCTGTGATGGCAGTCCGGGAAATGGGCAAGACCCATGCGTCGGCCATCGCCGAGGTGCAGAAGAGCGCCGCGGCCTTCCGTCACTACGCGCAGAACGGCCCCGCGATGCTTGAGC